>CAJFOL010000031.1 GCA_904397185.1 uncultured Clostridia bacterium | reverse complement strand
TTTTTGATACCCTATTTTACCCCCCCCGCCTTTTTTGTCAAGCAAATTGATGCACTTCGCACAAACTTTTCCACCAAAAAAGGCTACCGACCTGTACTACTCCGAAAAATAAGGGAGAATTTTGTTAAAAATAATACAAAATAAGTTTGGTGGCTGAGCCACTTTTTATTATGTATTTTAGAGCGGAAGCAAAGTATAAACAAAAAAAACAACCAAGCGGTCAGTGATCCAAACTAAGTTTGGGCGGTGGTATCTTTCTCCCAAAAAATAAGGATTTTATTTGAAAAATGTGGGCGAAGAGATAAAAGCGAGTGTGGGCTTGCGGTCAGCGGTCGCAAGTCCGTACGAGCGGAGTTGATAGCCCAAAAAGACAGAACGAAGAGGCAATAAGCGGAGTGTCAGCGGGTGGCAACGTCCGCGGACGCGGAGCGGGGAAAATAGAAATATGGTAAACAAAGAGATAAAAAAATGGATATACCTTTTTTAATAGAAATTAAAAAATGGGGGTTCCCCCACTTTACAAAATTTAACTAAACAAATATTATTCTATTTTTATCTTTATTCTCTTATTATTTACATTTTATTTTATAAAAAAATTATTTTTTCACTATCATTTTTTGTTGCCAATATTTAATTAATTTTTTTAAATCTCTAGGGTTGGCTCCTCTTGTTCGTCTTCGGGCAGTTTTGTTACTTGTGGCAGAGAATAACCATCATAGTAAAACGGATTTTCATTTGTAAAAAGAGTGCTACACTGACTAAGTTTGCTATTCAAAAGTTCAAGATAACTCTCCCTATTTTCTTCAATTGTTGAATCGCCGTAAATTGAAATAAGTGCACTCAAATCAAACGGCATATATGACACCCATTCTTCTTTTATTTCGCTACTCATAGGAAGGGAAAATGGCGAATGGAAGGAACTATCATTTGGGTCATAAGAATTTTTTATTGCACTCATAATATGTCCCTGTGGTGCATATGCAAAAATGCTCATAGGATATTTTGTTGACTGCAATAGATCCCCGCCACACAAATCATCACAGCCAGTAAGCACGTGATAAAACTCATGGGCAAGCACGAATCTGCTGTCGACTTCTTCAATGACGTAGTCATTGTTCATATGGATTGTCCCGCCCTTGATAATTGACTTATTGAATTTGTCAACATCGTATTCTACAAATGCCCTATAATCGTAGTCCTCAAAGTTTTCAGTGAATGAGCAAGCCTCGATAAATATATCACACTCATCTTTTGATGCTCTTTGGGTGATAAATTTATAATTTGGGTTTATAATCTCAAAAGTTTTATTCAAATAATCAACAAATAGATTATACTGCACAATTTGCTCATCGGTCACGTTGTCACAATAACCTACGATAATTTTATCATTATGTCCTGTATCAAGGTGACAAACTAGGTCATTTTTAATGCGAGTTGCCGAGTATGGCTGTTTTACGTAGTCCTCCCCGCCACCATAAAACTTGAGATCATCATATACTTTGTCGGCTTTAAAAATCTCATTATCTGAACTATAAACTAACTCGGGTACTAGGAAACATGTATACGTCCCTGCAAGAGTTACTGCTGAAAGTATGCAAGCGACACTAACTTTTAAAATACCCTTTTTAGTCATTTTTCACCTACCATTCTTTATTAAAACTTACCTTTAAGTAAATATAACACAAAAACCGAAAGTTGTCAATATTTGTCGAAAAACTTTTTGATATATTTTTTATGTGCAAAAAAACACCCATTACAAAAATAGGTGTTTTTAAGATAAATTAAGTGATTTTTTAATAAAAATATCTAAATTTATTAAATCACAAATACTTTTTTAGTGTGTTTACACAGTCCTCAAACTGCCAAACACCAATATGTTTCTCTTGTTCCTTGCCGTCTTTGAAGATACAGAGGGTTGGGATAGACATAACACCATACTCTTTTGCAAGGTTTTCGTTTTTATCAACATCGACTTTAACAATATTGACTTTATCACCCATTTCGACTGCAACATCTTCTAGTATTTGTCCCATCATACGACATGGCATACACCACGTAGCAAAAAAGTCAACGAGTGTAACCCCTTTTTCAACTTCTTTTGAAAAGTCCTTTTCTTCTATTTCTCTCATATTTTTTCTCCTATTAAATTATTTTTACGCAATTAGTATAGCAAAAACTTGAAATTTTATCAATTTTTTGATAGATATTTTAAATTTTGCCATCAATTATCATATTTATTACACTTGATGCAATTGTCGCTCCGCTTGCTGGTGGATAGTAACTGATGCTCGCAATCGCCCCGCTCACCTTGACAGGTTTTGAGGTGCTTATCACCACGTCTAGGCTGTCAATACCTGCCTCACGTAGTCCTTTTCGAAGCACTTTGGCAAGTCCGTCATCATGGGTCTTGTAGATATCGGTTAAGACAAAATTTGGGTTGTCATAGCGATTGCCTGCTCCCATGGCTGAGATAATATTGATATTATTCTTCTTGCAATAGAGAATAAGAGCAAGTTTATCCCTCGTTTGGTCAATTGCATCCACGACAATATCGGTCTTGTCTATCAAACTTGAAACGTTATCTTTGGTCAATCTTTCATTGACAGCCGTGACAGAGGCATCTTTATTGATATCTAAAATCATATCTTTAAGTAAGTCAACCTTAACTTTGCCTATTGTACTAGCAAAAGCGATGACCTGTCTGTTTACATTGCTTGGGGATACTTTGTCGAAGTCGATGAGTTTAAAATTTTGTACCCCTGCCCTTGCAAGAAAGACCGCTGTATAACCGCCAACTCCACCGCAACCGACAATCGTCACGTATTTTTGACCTATCTTTTTTAAGTTTTCACTGCCTAGTAATTTTTCTGTTCGTGAGTTATCCATATAGATATATTAGCACAAAAATTTGCATAAGACAACTTTTTGGCTAAGTAAATTACTAATAATCACCCAAGTGTAGGCTTTAATACAATACTATAAAATATACTTTTTGAGGTCAAACTTACGTTTGGAGTCCTTAAAGGCATTCTGCACGTATGCTCTATCAATCTTGACTTCGGTCATTGGAAGTTCGTCACTTGCATTAAATGATATATCTTCAAGCAAGGTCTCCATAACCGTGTGAAGTCGTCTTGCACCTATATTTTCGCTCGTCTCGTTCTCTTGTGCTGAAATTTCAGCAATTTCATCAATGGCATCATCGGTGAAGTTAAGGTCAATGTTGTCCACCTTTAAGATTGATTTATATTGAAGGCAAACTGAATTTTTGGTCTCCTTGAGTATACGTTTGAAATCGTCTTTTGTGAGCGAGTCAAGGTCAACTCTGATTGGGAAACGACCTTGAAGTTCTGGTATCATATCCTCAATATTGGAAACATGGAAGGCACCTGAGGCAATAAACAGAATGAAGTCTGTCTTGACGTTGCCGTATTTGGTGGCAACAGTGCTACCTTCAACAATAGGCAAAATATCTCTCTGCACACCTTCTCTTGAAACGTCTTGATTGTTTGACCCGCCTGCTTTTCCTATAATCTTATCAATCTCATCGATGAAGATGATGCCCTCTTCTTCTGTTCTTCGAATAGCCTCTGAGTAGACATTATCTTTGTCAATTATACGGTCACATTCTTCGCTTGTCAAAATCTCTCTCGCTCTCGCAACACTCATTCTACGTTTTTTACGTTTTTGAGGAAGAAGTCCATCAAACACAGAACCGATATTTATCTCTGGCCCACCGATTGCAAGCATTGGTTTTGGGTTGTCTATAACAAGAACGTCTATCTGCTCGTTTTCAAGTTTGCCCTCTTTTAATTCCTCGCTTACCACAGTCTTGTCAACTTGGATATCGCTTGCACGTCTTGTTTCGCATATGGCATCAATGAGTTTATTTTCAACTATTGGTTTAACTTTTGACTCAATTTCATGAGACTTTTCATCCTTAACCATTCTTACTGCGACTTCGACAAGGTCACGTATCATACTTTCAACGTCACGACCTACATATCCCACTTCGGTATACTTTGTCGCCTCAATCTTTATAAATGGCGCCTTTACAAGTTTGGCAAGTCGCCGTGCAATCTCGGTCTTACCAACACCTGTTGGCCCTCGCATGATAATATTCTTTGGAGTTATCTCCTCACGAAGTTCCTTTGGAAGTCTGCTTCGTCTATATCTATTTCTTAATGCAATGGCTACCGCACGTTTTGCCTTGTTCTGCCCGATAATATACTTATCAAGTTCTTCTACTATTTGTCTTGGTGATAAATTCATATTACACCTCCTCTACTGTAATATGGTCATTTGTAAATACACATATTTGACCTGCAATCTCAAGCGATTTTTGAGCAATCTCTTTTGCTGAAAGATTTGTGTTTTGTTTTAGTGCCTTAGCGGCTGCGAGTGCATAGTTTCCACCTGAGCCGATAGCACATACGTCATCATCTGGCTCAATAACCTCGCCTGTGCCTGACACAATCAGAAGTTGCTCCTTATCTGCAACTATCATCATGGCATTGAGTTGTCTTGATGCTTTGTCCTCTCTCCATGTGCCTGCAAGTTCGACAGCACTTCTCATAAGGTTGCCTGAAAACTTGTTGAGCATATTTTCAAATCTTTCGCAAAGTGAAAAAGCATCAGCAACTGAGCCTGCAAAGCCTATAACCACTTTGTCATCATAAATTCGTCTTACTTTGTGGGCATTTGACTTGAAGATAACACTCTCGCTCATTGTAACCTGTCCGTCTCCAGCAATGGCTATCTTCCCGTCACGTTTTACACCACAAATTGTTGTACCTCTAAACATACTATCCATTTGTATAAACCTCCTTAAATCTAGTTAGACTTTGAGCCGACCTATTGCAAATAGAGTCAAAGTATATTGGATTTGTTAGGTCTCCATGCTCGTCTAACTCCTCGTAACTTAATGTTTTAAAGTTCTTTTTTATCATATTTGCACCAGTCACCTTTTGAGCCAATCTTCCAATCAAGCTGTCTTTTGGAAGAGGGAGCATCTTCTTGCCAGTGACATAGTTTCTTACATTCATGCCTGTATAAAGTCCGCTTGCTATTGCACCGATGTATCCGCGAAGCCCAAGTAGTGAGCCTGCAATAAAGAGATTGTGGTCTTGCAGACTTTGGTTAAAATCGTTGACCACATACCTAGAATTTAGATACACCGCATCTTCTACGTCCGCCTGTCTATATAAAACAATATTTTTAAATGCCTTTATACTCTTAAATATTTCAAGTTGGCTAAACTTATCAAGTCTCGAAGATATGCCCTCAATACTATACCCCCGACTTTCTTTCTTTAATTTTACAACAGCATATGGTCTGTCTATATTTTCTATATATACTGGCATAAATGCATAGTTTCGAATTGCATCTCTGCCACGACAAGCGAGTTCTTCTATCGTGTTTTGCATAAACTTGTGGTTATATGCAATACCTTGGCTATTTAATATCCTTATGACCGAGTTGACAAACGTCAAATACTCATCATAGGATAATGGGACATAGATTTGTCCTTCGCCTTGATAGCAATAGCCAGGGTCAATATTATCAATAACTGGACTTATTTGCATATGTCTGAAGCATCGCATTGAGCCAAACTTATCCGTCAAAAATTCAAACATTTTATCATCGGTGTTACTGCCCGTGGCAATCACATTTATCTCTCTAGGATTGATTTGTGATATCCCCGCTCTTATGTACTCAATATTTTTAGAAGTCTTGACTAGATTTTCCCCGTACTGCAACAGTTTTCCCGCTATGCATCCAGGGTAGCCCTCATTCTCTAGTCTTTCAACCTCCCTCATAAGAGGACTGCCAAGAAGCAAAAGTTCGCTTTTGAGAAGTGACTTCATAAGCGCCTCCTCTTTCGAGTCAATCTTGCCCGTGCAACGATTGCATGAGCATTTGTAGTCACGGTGCATATCAAAGATATGGACTTTAATCCCATGTCCTGAAAGGAATAAAGCACATTCAATACCTGCATATCCGCATCCTATTACATTGACAGTTGGCATATAATAATTCATAAAAACCCCTTAAATTAAATTTGACTTAACAAGTATATCTCATTTATCAAGGTTTTACCAATTTTTTAAATTGCCTATTTTTAAGAAAACACTCATAATTTGTCTCATTTTGACACTTACAACTTTATTTTAGCAAAAAACCTTGTATTTACAAACAAATTTTCAACTTTTTTGCCAAATTAACAAAAAATACAGCCGTAGTGACCGTATTATTTTGTAAAATTTTTTCTATAAATCAAATTTATCCAACTCATCTGAGAAAGCACAATTGCCATGAAATTCATCGTACAAGTCATTGTCGCCTTTCATTTTTGAATATATTTTCGACTGCAAAACTGCATCATAGTGGTCTATCTTTTTGACAAATTTTGCCTCTGGAGTATTCTCTTCTTCAAACTCAAGCCAAATTGTTTCAAGCTCTGGCATTTTATACTCTTTTGCCAATCTTTTTATGCACTGGTGTTCTCTTTTATGTTTTTCCTCTTTTGTAACATTATCAAATGGTGTGATATCACCAGCATCTATCTCGCATAGTTCGTGATAGGCAATCATCTTTAAAACTTTAAGTTGGTCAAGTTTTAAATCATGCTTATTCATCATCTCTAAGGCAAGAAGTATCATAGAATAGGTATGTTCGCCATCACTTTCAACACGAGTCCCGCCATTTATCTTGTCGACATCTCGCATAAGCCAGCCACGTCTTAACAAAGTCTTTAACTTCGCTATCTCTTCATAAAAAGTCACTATTCTTTCTCCTTTTCATAGTCACAAGTGCTGTTTGAGCATTTAATCTTCTTCCCCTTTATCACAAGAGGATTATTACATTTTGGACATTTTTCTCCTGTTGGGATATCCCAACTCATAAACTTACAGTCAGGGTATCTTTCGCATGAATAGAAAGTCTTGCCTCTCTTGCTCTTTCGCTCCACCATTGCAGAGCCACATTCAGGACATTTGCCCACTTTTTTAACTTGATTTTCAATAGGTCTTGTATTTTTGCATTTTGGGAAGTTTGAACAAGCCAAAAACTCACCAAATCGACCGCTTCGAATGACCATTTTCCCACCACATTTGTCGCAGATTATATCGGTCTCCTTTGGAGGTTCTTTCATTGTCAGCGAACTTGCATCGGCTCGCCCTAAAAGTCCAGAAAAGCCATTCCAAAAATTTGAAACAACGTTGTGCCAATCTTCGCCCTTAGTCGCAATATCATCAAGTCTATTTTCCATTTGCGCAGTAAACTTGACGTTTATAACACTTGAGAAAAACTTTTCAAGATATGCGGTAATTTTTCTGCCAAGTTCGGTCGGATAGAGATATTTTTCCTTTTTCTCGGTGTAATGCCTCGATTGAAGCAGTGTTATCGTTGCCGAATAGGTCGCAGGTCGACCAATACCCTTCTCTTCCATCGCTTTGACTAGGCTTGCTTCGGTATATCTTGCAGGTGGCTTAGTGAATTTCTGCTCTGGAACAATCTTCTCGCAGTCAAGCATCTCCCCCTCTTCCATCTTTGGAAGTTTACCAGCAAGTCCATCTCCGTCATCTTTATCCTTGTCAGAATACTCCTTATACACCTTGGTGTACCCCGCAAACTCAAGTGTTCGTCCGCTGACCTTAAAGCCGTATCCCTCGCAATCAAAATTTACTGTGACACTTGAGTATTCAGCCTCACACATTTGACTTGCTAAAAATCTTTCGTAGATGAGTTTGTATAATCTATAGTTATCGTTTGAAAGTGTCTCCTTTGCCATCTCTGGAGTTATATCCATGGTAATCGGTCTTATTGCCTCGTGGGCATCCTGAGCAGACTCTTTGGTGTGATAAATATTTGGCTTTGCAGGCACATACTCATCGCCATATTTTTGTTTAATAAACTCAAGGCAGGCATTTTGTGCATCTGCCGACACACGGACGGAGTCGGTACGGATATAGGTGATAAGGGCAATCTTCCCCTCGCCCTTTATGTCCACACCCTCGTATAACTGCTGGGCAGATGCAGTTGTTCTTGCAAGGCTCATATTGAGTTTGTTAAGGGCATCTTGTTGCATAGTTGAAGTGGTAAAAGGTGCTGGTGCATGAGATTTGGTCTTGCTTTTCTTGATACCTACAATTGTAAATTGTTTCCCTTTTGTGTCCACCAAAAGTTTATCAACTTCTTCTTTATTCTTTGGCACAAACTTGACCTTGTTATATGTGGCAAGGCTTGCCTTGATGGTGCTTGTACCTTTTTTAAGCGTGGCGGTAACAGTCCAAAACTCTTCTGGAACGAAGGATTCAATCTCTTTTTCTCTGTCAACGACAAGTTTGAGTGCCACCGACTGAACTCTACCTGCACTCAACTTTGGTGCTATCTTCTTGCAAAGTATTGGTGAAAGTTTGTAGCCCACAATTCTGTCAAGCACCCTTCGTGCCTGCTGAGCATCGACAAGTTTAAGGTCAATCTTACGTGGATGCTCTAAGGCTTTTGTGACCGCCTTCTTTGAGATTTCGTTAAATTCAATTCGGCATTCTTTGTTTGGATTATATCCTAAAACATTTGCAACGTGCCAAGAAATCGCCTCTCCTTCACGGTCGGGGTCGGTCGCGATATACACTTCATCTGCCGACTGTGCCTTCTGTTTTAACTGTGCAATGAGTTCCTTTTTATCTGGCATAATCTCGTAGTGAGGCTCAAAATTATGTTTTAAATCTATGCCAAAGGCTTTTTGCGGAAGATCACGGATATGTCCTTTAGTTGCAAAGACTTCATATCCGCTACCTAAATATTTTTTTAATGCTTCACGTTTAAATGGTGATTCTATTATGACTAATTTCATCTATTCTCTCCAAATTTAATTTAATGATACAAGTCCGCCTGGCAGTCTCGTTATTATCCCACGAATTTCAAGCATTGTCAAGTTGCTGTTAAAATTATTTATCGTAAGCCCACAATTTTTTGTCAAGTAATCTATCTCTTTCATGCCGTCTTGCAGTAAATTTACTATTGCCTGCTCATCCATAGAAAGTTGATACTGTTTTGGTTTAGAGCCCTCTTCTATGTCAAAATCATCTAGTATATCCCTTGGCTCTGTCACGCAACGGGCTTGACCTTTCTTTATAATATCATTTGTAAGCCCACTAGTTTGACTGTCAATATTGCCTGGCACGGCATAGATAGCCCTATTGTACTCAAGTGCATAATCTTTTGTATGAATGGTGCCTGACCTGATGTTTGCCTCGGTTATAAGCACCCCATCACTGATTCCTGCAATAATTCTATTACGTGTAGGGAATGAAAATTTCGTTGCCTGTTTGTCAGGAGAATATTCGCTGACAAGCAAACCGCTTTTGACTATCTCATCAGCAAGCCCTTTATGCTCGGATGGATAGATTCTGTCAAACCCTGAACCTAGCACTGCAATCGTCTTTCCGCCCACTTCCAAACATTTTCTATGAGCAATGGAGTCAACACCATATGCAAGTCCGCTTACAATTACTATCCCCGCACCAGCCACATCTCGCGAAATCCTCTCAGTTACCACCCTGCCATATGGTGAGGGTTTTCTCGTCCCGACAATTGCAAGTGCCTTTTTGTTTAATAGTGACAGGTCGCCTTTGCAGAATAAAAACATTGGACAATCTGGCAATACTTTTAGTTTACTCGGAAAGTCGCTATCAAATTTTGTAATAAGTTTGATATCACGGTCTTCAAGGCTTTCAAGGTGATTTTCTATTACCTCATCCTTCGCCCATGCTTTCATATTAGAGGCAAGTTTTTCGTTTACCACTTCCTCTAGTTTGAGTCTATTAAAGTGCTTGAGTGTAAAGTCATCGCCCATGCATTCTATAATCTGCTGATTTTTTGTATATGTATTGTCAAACATCGATAAAAATATCAAAAACCTTCTAAAATCATCATTTAAATTATCCATATAAACTTCCTTAAATATCTCAATTTCATTCTTTCACAAAAAAAATGTTTTTATCTGCATCACCTTAGTCCTATGCTATTTTAAATAAAAATCGGTGTTTTTACAAACAAATTTTACATTTTTCAATAAAAATATTGGAATTTTTAATTTAATCCCAATATTTAAAGTTTAGGAAAAACCGCCAAAACATATAAAAAAGTGCGAAGAAAGTTTGTTTAATTTTTGTTAATATCCGTTCGAAGAGAGTGACTGAATCACTTTTTATATTACTTCCTATTATTCCCCAATTTTCTTCCCATAGCCACTTATTTTATAACAAACTTATTCGAAAAGATAAAGCGAGTGTGGACTTGCGGTTTTCGGTCGCAAGCCCGTACGAGCGAGAGCGGAGTGTGAGCGGGTCGATAGGTCCGCGAACGCGCGGAGCAGAGGTACAGTTTGAACCCACAACCTATCTGAGCGGATACACCGCCAAGCCTCTAGACATGAGAGCGGAGATATGGTCTATGCCCACATCTCACTCAATCGGACAGTCGCCAAGCCGCTGGGCTTGAGAGCGGAATTACAGTTTGAACCTAAAATTACTCGAGCGGACAGTCGTCCAACATTTGGTTGGTCATCCAGCATATGGTTGGTTTGTTAGAGCGGAATTACTGTCTGAACCTAAAATTACTTGAGCGGACAGTCGTCCAACATTTGGTTGGTTAGTCCCAATATTTTCTGTCTAGCATTCTATAGTTTATCGCCTCAGCCACGTGTTTTGCCTCTATGTTTTCACTGCCGTCTAGGTCGGCGATAGTCCTTGCCACCTTCAAAATTCGGTCATGGGCTCTCGCACTTAATTTCAAACTGTCAAATGCACGTCTTAGCATACTTTCACCTATGCTGTCAAGTTTGCAATATTTCTTTGTCTGATAACTGTTCATCTTTGCATTGCAAAAGTTTTTATCATTTTTAAATCGCTCCGTCTGTAAGGCTCTTGCTCTGTCCACCCTTTTCTTGATATCAGCAGAATGTTCTTCTTGTTCCTCGCTCTTCAATTGGTCATATGTGACATTGTCCACTTCAATATGTATATCTATCCTATCCATAATAGGTCCCGACAACTTTGCCAGATACCTTGCTATTTGCCCAGGCGAACAGTGACACTCCTTGACCTTGGAACCATGATACCCACATGGACATGGGTTCATACTGGCAATAAGTGTGAAGTTGGCTGGGTATGTGATGGTCGCATTGCTTCTTGCAACTGTTATCACACCATCCTCAAGCGGTTGTCTTAACGTCTCTATCGTCTGCCTTGAGTACTCTGGAAACTCATCCAAAAATAGTACTCCATGGTCGGCGAGTGAGATTTCACCAGGCTTTGAGTTTGCACCGCCACCCGTCAAACTGACTGTGCTAGCCGTATGATGAGGACTTCTAAACGGACGTGTCATAACAATGCCTTTCTTTAGGTCAAGCTCGCCCGCAATTGAGTGAATCTTGGTCACTTCTAGTGCCTCTTCGAATGTCAGGTCAGGAAGAATTGACGGAAAACACTTTGCAAGCATACTTTTACCGCTTCCAGGAGGTCCTATCATAATCAAATTATGCCCGCCAGCAGCGGCAATCTCAAGAGCCCGCTTCGCCATAGCCTGACCTTTGACATTGCAAAAGTCAAGAGAACTGTCCACAACCTCCTTTTGAAGTTGTTTAAAGTCGCAATTTTTAACTATCTCAATCTCTTCACACCCGCTTAAAAAATCCACAGTTTGCTTAAGAGAACTTACACAGTATACCTCAATTCCTGTGATAAAACTTGCCTCCTCTTTATTGCCTTGTGGGATAATGAACCTTTTAAAGCCCATCGCTCTTGCCGAAATTAAAAGTGGAAGTACCCCTCGCACCTGTTTCACCGTTCCGTCAAATGATAACTCGCCAATAAATACATATTCATTTTCATGCTTTATTCCATTGTCATTATTGCATGAAAGAATGGCTATTGCTATTGCAAGGTCGTATAAAGCCCCCTCCTTTTTGATATCAGCAGGTGCCAAATTGATTGTTATCCTCTTGGTCGGATACTCAAATGCACTATTCTTGATTGCCGAACGAACTCGCTCCTTTGCCTCCTTTATCGCAGTATCCGCAAGCCCAACTATTTCAAAATGAGGAAGCCCATTTGACACATCTGTCTCCACATCAATAGGGAAACCCTCTATCCCTCTCAAACCAAAACTCTTAACTTTTGATAACATTTTTATCTCCTTGCTTTAATAATAACAAAAATGACACATTTTTACAAATTATTTGTGATAAAATGTGTCAAAATTATTGATATTAAATATTTTGTCTTTTTTCTTTCACGTTTAAATTTTCCATCTTTTAATTAAGTAGAAATGCAAGTTAGAAATTTTTAGTATATCAAAAAAACACTATTATTTTTTGTTTGGATGCACTTTTTTAATAACTCATTTTTTAATAATTTATCTCATAAATATTGCGACTGAAAAATTTAATAAATCATTTTTCCTCGCTAGATCGCAGTCCACCCTCAAACGAAAATTACTCCTCAACTTCCTGCCCTGGATATAATTTCAATGCTTTGAGTTCTTGTTTTTTGTCAGGGCTGACACGGTAGGACTCGCAGGCTTTGGTTATTGTTTTGTTTCGAATGAAAACGTCATCTATGGTCTTGACAAAATTATACATATAATCATAGTCGTACACAAATGCCTCTGCATAGCACCATGCTATTGCCATCTTCACATAAAAATGCTCTAGTTTAACTTGACTTACTAAATTTACGACATTTTTAAGGTCACTTTTCAACTGATATTTCATAAGCCAAACTATTCCCACTCTCACATAGAAAGGCCTTTCATCCTTTAATAAGTCTACAAAAAATTGTTTCTCGCTTTCCAGTCCTTTGAGTCTTGCAATGATTGCATCGCTTAACCCCCAGTTGTCTATGTACGGCAATACCCTTTTAAGCATCTGCACTTTTTCTTCGCTTGAAGCCTTGCTATTACCAATAAAACACCCCGCTAAAAGTATCTCCTCATAATTTTCAAGCGGAAGTTCATAAAAATCTGCATTTATCTTGACAAGACTCTTTGCAAAATCGTCTATTTGCCTAGTCTTAGTCCCCTTTATTTCAAATTTGGTATCTATAAGTCCTCTATCAAATTCCGCCTTCTTTGGGTCACAGATACTGTTTATGTAATCATTTACCATTTCTTTTATCTTCATAGTTCTTTCTCTCCTAATTTCTCATAGTGTATACATATTATATTATACTTATAATATATAATAATCACTAGCAAAATTTTGTCAATCATTAATACAAATAAATCAATAAATTAATTTTTGTAAAAAAATGTGAAAATTTTACAAAATGTTTAAAAATCCTTTGCTAATAGCCTTTAATTTGTTGTATAATTCACTCGTTAGGAGAAATTATGCACAAGAGTAATTATATGAATTTAGACGATTTTATCTTCAATAAACAGATATATACCTATCTTTTGATACTGAAAATAACTCCAAGAACATATGGCTATGAGTGTATTAAATATGGTGTGAAATTGATATGTGAACTAGGCAAAAAAATAGACTTTAATAAAGTCATAATTCCAAGAATATCTAAACAAGTTCATCTGTCTAATAGACTTGTCGATCACTCTATTTGTAATGCTATAGAGACATGCAAAATGAGAAAAGGTCTTGTAGATATGGAGAGATATGCTAACCAAAAATTTGACACTCCAGACCCCTCCCCTAAAGAACTCCTATGCCTACTAGCAGAACTTGTAAAACTTGAAAAAAGCAGTTTCCTACAAGAATATCTATCTGATACCTGCACCATAGAAAACCCTATTCCACGATACATAGAATTTATAAAAGATAGGCTAGCCTTAAAAAAACAAAAAATCTAGAAAAAATTGGCTAAAAATTCACTCCACTCATTATCATAGAAAATCGAAAGTCACTTTATTTAAATGTTTTTTATTATAAATATCAGTGATTTCCTATTTTTATGCCTAAAAAATTATGGATTTTAATTTTATACTAACATTTTAAAGCAATCTTATCAATGTATAATTGATATAATTTTTTTATAAACTTAAAAATTTTTAAATAAAAACGTGAAATAAGATTGAAAAAAACATAGTTATGTGTTATAATTCAAAAAGATTCAATAAAACATAATTTATATGAAAAGATTTGTCACTTAAAAAAATGATAAATATAGAAAAGATTATTTTTTTGAATTTAAATTTTTTAGTAAATATCCCAATAATTACGACAAAAATGCAATATTTGACATAAAAGTGTTATCAAATCTATGACCTCATAGTAAAACAGGATATTACGGTCCCCTCCTAAGGGATTGTTCTGGGTTCGAGTCCCGGTGGGGTCACCAAAACAAAGAGGGTTGAAAACAACCCCTTTTTTATTTAATTTAATCTACTTTTTTATTTATCCTTTTAACCCTATGGTTTCCCCAAATTTTAGTAAAACAAATAAAATCTAGGCAAATCTATAAATGTGGATAGATGCCCTTGAAAATAATGGTCGATATCTGGGAGAATTGTTAGTTTCAACTTTTCATGCTTAGGTAACAACTTTGCATAACTACTTGACAGGTCTTTTTCGCCAAGAACAACATTTATATCCCCGCCTTTAAAATTTTGTATTCCATTTTCTATCCAATGAAAGTTAACATTCATTACTGGATTGATTGCCAAAATCTTTTTTATTTGCGGAAATAGGTAAGAAAAACTTAGCACCATGTTTGCTCCAGCGGAAGAGCCCATTACATAAATATTAAGAATATCACTTTTTAACTTTTTAAAAACAAAATTCAAAACACTTTGCAAATTTTCTTTCAGTGTTGCCCATGAGCCTAATGGTGTTGTTGCCACAAAAACCGAAAAATGAAACTGGCTTGTCACATATTTTGCAATCTTTTCATATTTATTTTGATATCCTTTTGTTGTGCCACCAATACCTGTGAAAATGACCAAAACGTCTCTCCCACCTTCGTAAAATTCTATATCAATATTCATCATAGTTTGTCCTTTTGTTAATGATAAAACATATTAAAATTGAATGTAAACTTATTTTTATAAAAAATTATATAAAAAATTAAAATAACATTGTTGTTATTCTATTTCTATCTAAAAAATACCGATCATCATACAAGGTAATCGGTATTTTGTTACAATCAATATTTACAAAAATTCTGATAAATTTGTTGTTATCATAATTTACAAATATTTTGATTAATTTGCTTAAAATTTTGTAAATTAATTGAAAATACACAAAAAATATGAGTTTTTTGTCAATTTTTATGCAAAAAATTGTGTTTTTGCAATAATTTCATTTTTTTTAGCAAGTTTGTCTTTTTCTACAATTAGGACATCTTCTTCGAAAATACTTATGACAACAATGGCTATACCTATTTTTACAGTTTTGTCCTCTTTCAAAAGTTATACCCATAGGCTCTGGAAATGGGCAAGAGTTGTCAAACCTTACAAAATCGCACGGATTATAATAACAGCCACTGCAAAAATCAAAGAATATACATACATTGCATTTGCATTCTGGTATAACTGGGTCATTTATTATAGTTTGGACATTGTTGCTTGTAAAGTTTACTGGCAAGCCTTCAAACTCTGCTGACACATTCGAGGTGTTGTTTATTATTCGCATAATTTTATCCTCTTAAATAACTAATGCTTGGAAGTCTACTCTCACACTTTCGCCTGGGTTAAGATTTGGAAGAGCAAAAGTAGTTATCGGGTTATAGCCTGGGAATGTCACACCGTCTATCTTGACAGAGTTTGCCACAAAGGTTAGTCCCGCCTCAAGGACATCGCTGAACACAAGATTTGTCGCAGTTTGACTGCCGTTATTGGTGATGATAGAGGTATAATTCAATATTTCACCGCTTACAGCCACTGCCTTATCCACACTCTTTACAATGTCAAGTCTTGTTGAGATGACTGCAAAGGTGACAGTATTTGTGTTCTCTGTAAAGTTTCGTGTACCTGAAACAGGGTCGTCTACACTATAATTTATAGTCGCGAAGTTGTCGATAGTATCTTGTGTCTTAGGATTGTCTGCAAGTAAGGTATACGAGATTGTGGTACTTGCACCTTGTGGTAAATCTGGAAGATTAAAGCCTGCTATCAGGTCGTAGGTCGGATAATTAACTCCGTCTATCATTACAGTTCCAGCCACATGAGATGCCCCTGCTGCCAAGGTGTCATTGAAGAACATATTTTTTATAATAAAACTTGTGTTGTTGGTAAGAGTGATAGACTGGGTTGTGTTTTCGCCCTCTCTAATGAAGTTGTCTGCAGTTGACTTAACTTTGCTAAATGTTGTTGTTATCACTTCGGTTGTGACTATATTGCTGTCCTGCTCGCCTGGAACTGTACCGCCACCTGGCAAAACAGACAGAAATGTTACATTTGATTGATTTGTTATAATCATAATTTCTCCTAGTTTATTTGTACTTTAAAGGTTATCGCTTTCACTTGATTGACATTTAAGTTGCCAATGTTAATACCATTTTCTGGGTTTTCGCCAGGCATTGCCACACCATCTACGGTAACTGAGTCCTCAACAAAAGTCGTCCCTGCTGGGATTGAATCCGTAAACACAAAGTCTATGGCATTAAGGTTGCCGTTGTTGGTGATAAAACTTGTATAAGTCAAAATTTCACCACTTAAAGCCACACCTTTATCGACTGTTTTGATGTTGTTGATTGCCTCAACTAAAATAAATACACTCGCAGGATTGCTGTTCTGCTCAAGTTCGATAGTATAGCCAGGGAATGGCTCAAACTCAAAATTGACAGTCGCAATATTGATTGCTGGGTTGATAAGTGGAACAGTTAGTGCCTGCAAAGTGTAGGTCACCTCTTTTGTCTGTCCGACCGAAATCGTGCCTAGAGATACTGGGAATGTGTCTGCCACTGTCACTCCATCAACTTTTATTGACCCGCTTACAAGAGTCAGTCCTGCAGGGACAGTGTCTTGAAGCATTACGTTTTCTGCCTCAAGTTGCCCTGAATTTGTTACTTGAATGGTATAGTTTACATCCTGCCCTACAAATACCGCCTGAGTGTCCGCCGTTTTAACCACCGACAGAGATACACCGAGCGAATCAATCTGTGTGGCAAGTGCATTTGGAACGTAAAGGTCACCTGAACTTGTAAATCTAAACACCGCACTTGTCTGTGACGGTTCGAGTTTATCTGACACATCGACCGCAGTTATATCCCAGCCCTGTCGCCCTGCACTAATATTTGTGCCAGCAAGAGCATTTGCATTTCTTGTGCCAAATGTGCCACTCGTGTCTAACACTCCGTTTTCATTGTTAATCTGCGAGGCAAAAAAGTTGTTTGCTGGATTGTTTGGCCCCGAAATAACAGATAAATTTGCGATATCCTTGCCGAACAAGAATTGGTCGCCAGTCAGCACCGCATCCCCTTCCTGAGCACTCATAAATACCTTGCCTTGAATAGGAAGTGCTGACGGAGTCGAAAAACCTGTCAAGGTTGTGTCGCTAACTGGAGTGTTAGGTCCAACAACCGCACCGCCTACCCATAGTGTCAAGTCTCTTATTATCTCATTATCGTTTTTGTATACAACACATAGTGTCCAGCCCGCATGATTGGTCTGGGTCGTCTGGTTGTCGTTTGCAATGAGAAGTGCTGGAACTCCACCTAATGAATAGGTGCCGTTGAGAGACGATGAGACTATTGTCGTGACGTTTGCCGTCCTTACATAAAAGCCTAGGTCATATCCGCCACCACTTGGTATAAGGAAATTTTGCGAAGTTGTTGCATCTGGCAAAATGGAGTGTGCTGTGCCGTTTGCTATAAAATTGACAGAACTGTTTAAAACATTTGAAATGTCCTGAGTTTGCGACTTATACAGTCCGCCCCAGACAAGTTCTGCATAAAGGATTTCGCTCCCTATTGGCAAAACAAGAGTGGCATTCGACCCATTTTGCAAATAGTTTGAAGTTGTGCCGTTTGGGAAGTTTGAAAACTGAGTGTTGTTTAGACTTGTAAAGGCTCCAATAGAGCCAAGTGTGCCTGCCGAAAGCGAATTTGAAATTTTGCTTAAACCTAAAGTATTGCCTATAAAGCGGATGCCACCCCGCTCAATAGTAGAATATCGTTGCACAAAAGCCATATATTTTCCTCTTAAATCACAGCCCTAGTAACATTGTATGGGAAGAAAGAGGAAATGTTAGACTATTTTGTAATAAAGATAAATAATACATTATTTTTGTCGCCCAATTTTTATTTTTTTGTTAAAATTGCTTAATAAAAGGTATTATTGCATCTTTTATTAGGTAATACCTGATTGTCAAAAAAAAATAATAATAATAAAATTTTTATGATTAAGATTGCTATTAAAAATATCAATTTTTAAAAAAATATATATAAATACAACAAAAAAACTTCATGAATATGATTTTTCATGAAGTTTTTTAATTAATAATATCAAATCATTTATAAAATTACCTTTATAAAATTTATTTGTTGTCTGCTGATTTAATCTTTGCAGCCTTACCAGTGAGTTCTCTTACATAGTAGAGTTTTGCTCTTCTTGGCTTACCTTTTCTTACTACTTCAATTGAAGCAACAAGTGGAGAGTGAAGAGGGAAAGTTCTTTCAACACCAACACCGTTTGAAATCTTTCTAACAGTGAAACTTTCTCTAACACCGCCGTTTTTACGAGCAATAACAACACCTTCGTAACCTTGAATTCTCTCTTTGTCGCCTTCTTTGATCTTTACACCGACTCTAACAGTGTCGCCGACATTGAACTCAGGTACGTTTTCTTTCATGTATTCTTTTTCAATTTGGTCAATTATGTTAGCCACGTTTATTTCTCCTTTTAATAAAATTTTAATATGATAAAATGGTGATTAGCCTCTTTTTCTTGCTCTTTTGCGAGCGGCTTCTCTTTTCATCTTTTTAGCAACACTTGGTTTATAGTATGCTTCTTTACGTCTGATATCGCCGATAATGCCATCTTTTTGGCATTTTCTTTTAAACTTTTTTAAAGCACT
>CAJFOL010000030.1 GCA_904397185.1 uncultured Clostridia bacterium | reverse complement strand
GGAAACGTCATAGATGGGGAGTATGTCACCTCATATGTCTATTGCCTTGACAGTCAAGTCAGCGCTTATGTATATTCCTTTGGTGAGGCATTGGAAAGAGCAGTACCTTTTGCTTTTGGACTTGCATGGGTTGTACTAAAATCTTTATGGCTTTTGATAACATTCCAGTTGCCTATATCTTCTATTGGCGGACCTTTAACTACAATTCAAACAATAGCAACTTTTACTCAAACAAACTTTGCAAATGTCTTGCTTTTAATTCCACTTATTTCAGCAAATCTTGCTATTTTTAATGCATTGCCGATACCAGCACTTGACGGTTCTCATGTGTTGTTTACTACTATTGAGGCGATAAGAAAGAAACCAATAAAGAGAGAAACAGAAAATATGATTCATGCCATTGGGCTGTTTATATTGTTTGGTTTTGTGATTTTAGTTGACTTATTGCATTTTCTGTTATAAAATATCTATTGATGATTGACATTAAAGAACTTTTAAATAAAAATTTTAATAATAAATACAATTTTTTAAAATTTTATAGTATTGTGTATGAAGAAAAACTTGCTCTCTGCACAATAACTTTTTTATATCCTTATACGATTGATGAAATATCAGGAGAAGATAAAAAAGAAATAGAAGATTTTATTAAAAATTATTTGAGCCTTAATGGAGAAGTTAAAGTAAAATTAAAGAAAAGTTATCTTGATGCTCGTCTAATCTTAGATGATATTGTAAAGTTTTTTGAGCAACATAAGAAAGGGCTTTTGCCATACATTTCTCTTGAAAACATTTCAATACAAAGTCAACAGTTAGATGTTAATATTCAAATAAAATTAAATCAGGACATTGTATCTTTAATTGATGATTTTGAATTAAAGTCTATGCTAAAAGATTATCTAGATAAATTGTATATTGCAAATTTTTCTATTGACATTATTGAAAATGAAGAGAGTCTGCCAGACGAGATAGAGTGTGATGATATACTGCCAACTCTTACTAAAGCAAGAAGGTATAACGTTGTGATAGAAAAAAAATTGGTAGGTGGAGACATCATACCAAAGCCAGAATACATAAAGGATAATCAAAAACAAAAGGCATCAGTGATTTTGGCAGGTTTTATATCAAACAAAGCACAAAAAAAATATGTACTTAAAAAGGGAAAGCATGCTGGAGAGGAAAAATCTTTATTTTCTTTTGTTTTAAAGGATATTGAAGGAAGTATCGACTGTGTCTACTTTTGCCCTAAAACCCATGAAAAAACTCTTGATAGTTTGGAAGAACAGTTTTTCATTCTTTGTGTTGGTGATTTAAAGCCAGGTATAAATGGAAAACTAACATATTACATAAGAAAGATATCGCTTGCAAGTCCATGTTATGAAGAGGCGAAGAAAGAGGAAGACCTTACAGTAGAGGCAATATTCCAAAATCATAAACAAGTTGTTTTTCCTGATTTGCTTCCAAGAAGTACACAATCATTTTTGTTTGACCAAAAAGCGGCATATAATGATTTTATTCTTAAAAATAATATTGTTGTATTCGACCTTGAAACTACTGGGCTTGACCCTGATTTGTGCGAAATAACTGAAATAGGTGCCGTAAAAATAGACCATGGAGAAGTTACTGAGAGATTTTCTAGTTTTGCAAAGCCAAAGAATCCTATACCTTTAGAGGTCCAACAACTTACACATATCACAAATGAAATGGTGGCAAAAGCACCAAAGATAGAGGATGTGATAATTGATTTTTATGAGTGGTCTAAAGATTGTATAATAAGCGGATACAACATAGTAGGATTTGACCTAAAATTTGTGAAAAAAATTACAAACAAACTGCATTTGCCGTTTGCGAACACTGTTATAGACACTTATATTGTTGCAAAACAAGCGAATATCAATCCAAGCAACTATAAACTTGGTACAGTTGTCAAGTTTTTAGGACTAAAATTGGAAGGGGCACATAGGGCATTTAATGATGCTTATGCAACTGCACAGGTCCTTATGGAATTAAATAAAAAGAAACCAAAAGATGCGGATAAATAAAAAAATTAATATTTTTTTAAAAAACACTTGATTTCTTATTATATATTTGTTATAATATTAATGACTTGAAAGTGGGGAGCGTGCAATTTTGCATCGCTCCCTGCTTCGTAAATGGAGGATATATTGGCAAGTAAAGTAAAAACAATATGCGAAGAGAAAGTGGTACCATTTATTGAGAATATGGGCTACGAGGTCGTAGAAGTTGAATATGTAAAAAAATCAGATGGAATGAATTTGACTTTCTATATCGACAAAGAAGATGGCATAAAGATTGAAGATTGCGAAATGGTATCAAAATCTATTGATGGACTATTAGAAGAACTTAACCCAACAGATAATAGCCCATATATATTGAGTGTGAGTTCGCCAGGACTTGATAGACCATTAAAAACAGATAGAGACTTAAAGAGAAATGTTGACAAAGAAATAGAAATAACCTTATTTGCAAAAACAAATGGGAAGAAAAAATATGAGGGTATATTAAAGAACTTCGATGAAAACAATATAGTTATGGAAATTAATGGTGAAAACATTGATTTTGTAAGAAATAAAATTGCACATATTGTGCCTATAATAAAATTTTAAGGAGAGAATAAAAATGATTAACAAAGACTTTTTTCAAGCACTCGAAGACTTAGAAAGTGAGAAGAAAATCAATAAGGAGGCTTTTATTGCAACTCTTGAAAGTGCATTAACATCTGCTTACAAAAAAATGTATGGCGAAGCAAAATCTGCAATGGTAAAACTTAATCCAGAGAAAGCGACAATAAAGATTTATTCATACAAAACTGTTGTTGATGAAGTGCATGATCCTGATAAGGAAATATCTCTTGCCGAAGCAAGACTTATTAAAAAATCATATAAGGTGGGAGATATTGTCACTACGGAAGAATCTACTAAAGATTTTGGTAGAATTGCTGCCCAAACTGCAAAACAAGTTGTTATGCAAAAACTTAAAGAGATGGAAAGACAAATGGCTTTGTCTGAGTTGTCAGAAAAAGAGGATGAACTTTTAACTACAATTGTTAAACGTATCGACAACGGCACCGTTTATGTGCAAATATCAAACACTAATACTGAGGGTGTAATGCTACCATCAGACCAAATTCCAGGCGAAAAATTTAACGTTGGAGATAGAGTTAAAGTTTACGTGAAGAAAATTAAGGATTCATTTAAAGGTACTCAAATACAAGTTACAAGAAGTAATATTGGTTTTGTTAGAAAACTTTTTGAACTTGAAATTCCAGAAGTTGCATCAGGAGAGATAGTTATTAAGAATATTGCGAGAGACCCTGGGAATAGGACAAAGGTTGCATTATACACTGATAGACCTAATCTTGACCCAATTGGGACCTGTGTTGGATTTCATGGACAACGTATTGATACAATTACCGCTGAACTTAATGGCGAGAAAATAGACCTAATTGAATATAGCGAAGACCCATTAGAGTATATAGCAAAAGCATTAAGTCCTGCCAAGGTAATTAGTGTTGAGACAAATGAGAGTTTACATTCTTCTAGAGTAATTGTACCTGATGATAAACTTTCTCTTGCAATAGGCAAAAACGGGCAAAATGTTAGACTTGCTGCAAGACTCACTGGGTGGAAAATAGAAGTTAAACCTGAGAGTTCAATCGTTGCTCCTGAGGTTAAAGAACCTGAGTACGAACTTACTGAACTTAATGACGAAGATGCATTCCAAGGACTTAGTGACCTTGAAGACCTTGAAGAAATAACTCCACTTGATGATGACGAAGAATAGGTGACATATGGAAAGACTTAGGATGTGTATTGCCTGCCGAGAGATGAAGGATAAAAGAGAACTTCTTCGCATCGTAAAGGATAAAGAAGGTAATATATTTGTTGATGAAAGTGGAAAGCAAAACGGAAGAGGTGCATATGTTTGCAAAAGCAAAGATTGTATCGACAAACTTCAAAAGCAAAAACTTTTAAATAAAACTTTCAAAACTAACATAGATGATGCTGTATATGAAAAAATTAAGGGAGTAATTCTTGGATAGATATAAATTGCAAAGTTATATAAATATAGCAAAAAAGGCAGGTTATGTTATAATTGGCGGAGACAAGTTATATAATTATAAAAAAAAGTTATATCTTATAATATATGATGAAGATGCAGGAAAGAATACCCTAAAAATTATTGAAAGACTCAAAACGAAAGATGTTCCAATAGTTTCTATAGAAAATCTTTCAACTTTAATGAATATGACAAATTGTAAACTCATTGCAATAAAGAATAAAAATCTAAGCGACATAATTTACAATATTATAAAGGAATAAAAGGAGTTAATATTGGCTAATCAATCATTACAAAATTTAAGAAAAATTCACGAACTACAAAAAGAAGGCGAGATAAACCAAATACTGAGAGATATTAGGAATACGAAATCGCAAGTTGAAAACTTTGGTAAAGAACTGTCAAACAGGAGAAAACAACTTGAGACTGAGATTCTTATGAAATCTCAAGTAAAACAAGAGCCTGTTGAAGTGGAAAAGGTGGAAAAAGTTGAGACAAAAACGTCTGAACCTACCTTTATTGATGAGAAAAAACAAGACAAACAAACCTATAAAAAATTTGAAAATTCGAATAATCAAAAGAATTTTAAGACAGATAAACCTGTTAGAAATAATGATGGCAAGTTTAATAAAACACCTTTTAATAAAGATAAGAAAGACAATAGACCTTATAACTCCTTTAATAAGAATAATCCTCAAAATAAAAAATTTGGCAACAATAATTTTGTTTCAGCGAAAGGAAATAACTATCGTTCGTTCGCTGGAAATGAAATGCCAGAAATTGAACTAAAAAATGAAAGAAATTATGTAAATAAGACAAAATATGCTAAAAAACAGTCCAATAACGAAGAACGTAAAGGCGGTGGACTTAAACGAAGAGAAGAACAAAGACGAAATAATGTTTTTATAGAAGATGAAAATGGTATTGAAGAAGTTTCGTTTGGCTCAAGGAAGAGTGTAAAGAAGAAAAAGGAAGTACAACAAACACAAAATGCCGTAGCAATCAAACATGCTGTTTTAACTGCTAAAGAAATAACAATCAAGGACTTTAGTGAGAAGATAGGCAAACCAGTAACAGAAATTGTCAAGAAACTTATGCTTCTTGGGATTATGGCAACAATCAATTCAAATATAGATTATGAGACGGCAGAACTTATTGCTAGTGATTTTGGTATAACTCTAGAGTTAAAAATTGACAAGTCCTACGAAGAAAAACTTATTGAAAGTGCTTCAAGTCAAGATAATGAAAAAGATTTAGTAAAACGTCCGCCAATTGTGGCTGTTATGGGGCATGTTGACCATGGAAAAACATCTCTTCTCGATGCATTTAGAAAAACAAATGTTGTTGCAGGAGAAGCAGGTGGGATAACTCAAAGTATAGGTGCTTATCAAATATCATTCAATGGAGAAAAGATAACATTTATTGATACACCAGGTCATGCAGCATTTACTGCAATGAGGGCTCGTGGTGCAAAGGCAACAGATATTGCTATATTGGTTGTAGCAGCCGATGATGGTGTTATGCCACAAACTATTGAAGCAATAAATCACATTAAAGCCGCAAACGTTCCAATTATTGTTGCCATAAATAAGATGGATAAGCCAGAGGCAAATCCTGAAAGAATCAAACAACAATTGGCTGAAAATGGAGTGTTGCCAGAAGAGTGGGGTGGTGATGCTATATGTGTACCTATTTCTGCAAAAACAGGCATGGGACTCGATGATTTAAAGCAGACCATTTTACTAGTTAGTGAAATGCTAGAATTAAAGGCTAATCCAAATAAAATGGCTACAGCGGTTGTTATTGAAGCAGAACTTGACAAAAATAGAGGTCCAGTAGCATCGATTATCGTGCAAAATGGTACTCTTCACGTTGGTGATTCTATTATGTCTGGTATAACTTATGGTAAGGTAAGAGCGATGTTTAATGACAAGGGTAAACCAGTTAAAGAGGCTTTACCATCCACACCAGTTGAGATACTCGGACTTAACGATGTCCCTTCTTCTGGTGATGAGGTATATGCAGTTGATGAATCTTTGTCTAAACAGGTTATACAAGAAAGAATTGATAAGATTAAAAAGGAAAGGGCATCTCATTCGTCTGGAGTAACACTTGATAACTTTATGAATATGGTTCATGAAGGCAACTTAAAGAATTTAAACATAATCATAAAGGCAGATACAATGGGCTCAGTTGAGGCATTAAAATCGTCACTACTTGCTATAAGAAATGAAGAGGCAAAGGTAAATGTTATCCATAGTGGTGCAGGTGCAGTTACTGAAAGTGATGTTATTTTGGCACAGACCACAGGTGCAATCATTGTTTGCTTTAATCAAAAACCAGTGACAAAAGCAAAAGCACTCGCAGAGACTAATAAAGTTCAAATTAAGGAATACAAAATAATTTATGAAGTTGTCGATGATGTGACTAAAGCCATAAATGGTATGTTAAGTGTTAAATACGAAGAGATATACATTGGCAGTGCTGAAATTCGTATGGTATTTAAACTTTCAACTGCAGGTAAAATTGCTGGTAGTTACATCAAAGATGGAAAGGCGACAAGAAATGCAATAGCAGTGGTTAAACGAGGCAATGAAGAAATAGGAAAGACAACAGTTGAGTCATTAAGAATTGTTAAAGATGAAAAGGCTGAGGTCAATAAGGGATTTGAGTGTGGTATCAAACTTAAGGATAATATTGACTATAAAGAAGGCGATATAATTGAATTTTATTCAAAAGAAGTTGTTAAAAGGTAGTTAATCATTTTGAAATAAAATTAATATTTAGTATAATAATAGGGTAAGATTTATTCTTATCCTATTTTTAAAGGAGATAATATGTCGTTAAGATTTGAAAGAGCAAACAGTCAAATACAAAAAAATATAGGCTATATCATTCAAAACAAATTGAATGACCCTCGTATTAGTCCAATGTTGTATGTTAGCGAAGCAAAGGTTGCACCTGATTTTAAAACGTGCAGAGTGAAAATATCATTTGACTATGATGATGAAAATAAGGCAAAGGAGATTATAAATGTTTTGCAAAAGTCTGAAGGTTTTATCAAAAGAGAATTGGCACATATGCTTAAAATGCCTTCAATTCCTAAACTTATTTTTGAACTTGATAAAGGTACACAAGCAGAACTAAGAATTAATCAAATACTAAGCACCTTAAATATTCCAAAAGACGAAGGACAGGAGTAGTTTTATATGAATTCATCATTAAAAGAAATATCACAAGAAATAAAAAATGCAAAAAGTATTGCTATATTTACTCATAAAAACCCTGATTTAGATGCTTTTGGTTCTTCATTGGCATTGTACTATGCTTGCAAACAGTTGGGTAAGGATGTTGACGTTTTTTTGAAAGATGATATTAATGAACGTAATCTCAAGTTGATAGGCGAGAACCCATATAAAAATGATTTTACAGGGAAAGATTATGACCTAATGATTTCAACCGATATATCATCACCAGAATTACTTGGAGATTTTGCTGATATTTTTTGTAATGGCAGGAGAAAAATAGTTCTTGACCATCATTCAAGTGATAGTTTGAAAGGTGACTTGACGTATAGAAAACCAAACTATAGTTCATGTAGTGAAGTCGTTAATAGTTTAATAAAGACAATGAAGATTGATTTTACAGAGAAGATTGCTTCTTTAATTTTTATTGGTTTAACAGGTGATACAAATTCGTTTGTTAATACTAATGTCAATGCAGGCTCATTTTATACTGCTTACAAGTGTGTTAAAGCAAATGCTGATATAACAAATATAAATGAAATAGTGTACAAGACAAAAACAAAAAAAGATATCGAACTTGAAAAGTATCTTCTTAATAACTTTAAGTTAGAAGGTGATATAGCATATTGTTTGGTCACTCTTAAGACGTTAGAAGATTTTAATGCTGTAAAAGATGATTGTGGCTTTTATAGTAGCGATCTTTTATCTATGGATGGAGTTAACATATCATTTAGTATAATTGAACAATCGCCGAATTTCTATAGTGTTTCATTGCGTGGCAAGTATGGCTATAATGTAAGAGATATTGCTACAAAATTTGGCGGAGGTGGGCATATCAATGCTGCAGGAATAAAGAAAGGTGCAAATGATATAAATGAATTTAAAGACCAAATAATAAATGAGGCTAAAAGGCAAAGAATGTCGAAATGAAGTTGAATGGGATTATATTAGTAAATAAAGAGAAGGGTATATCATCGAATAGTGTTGTCAATAAAGTTAAACATCTATTAAATGCAGATAAGGCTGGACATTTAGGGACACTTGACGTACTTGGAGAAGGATTGTTGCCTGTAACATTAGGCAAAGGAACAAAACTTTTTGATTACTTTTTAGGTAAAGATAAGATATATAGGACTATCTTCAAATTTGGAGTGACTTCTGATACTCTTGATACTGAAGGGGAAATTACAGAAGAAGATAAAAATATAGAAATTTCAAAAGATGACATTATAAAAATTTTACCTAAATTGATAGGGAAACAGCTACAACTTCCACCCATATATTCTGCGAAGAAAATAAATGGACAAAAAGCCTATGACCTTGCAAGACAAGGTAAAACTGATATAAGTTTAAGACCGAAAGAAATAGAAATTTATACAATAGACATTAAATCTAAAGTAGATAAAAACACTTTTGAGTTTGTTATCCATTGCTCAAGTGGTACCTATATTCGTTCTATTGCACGTGATATGGCATCATTATTATCTACATATGGTATTATGCTATACATACAACGTACAAAATGTGGAAATTTTGATATAAAAAACTCATACACACTAGAAGATATAAAAAATGGAAAATATGAAATAATCAAACTTGATTCTATTTTTTCATCATTGGATGCTATTAAATTAAACGAGCAGGAAGCAAGTAAATTATTAAATGGGGTGAATATTGACTTTAATAAAGATGGCGAGTTTAGGGCTTATAACAATGGTGAATATCTAGGTAATGTTAAAGTAGTAGAAGGGAAAATGTCATTTAAGATAAGGCTAATTTAAAATAGATGTTTTGTGTTAAATTTGTATTGTCAATGGATATATGAATTATTTAACGAAATTAATAAAATTTTTTATAACTGTAACTAAAAAATATTAAGGACTAAAAAATTTTAAGCATAAAGTTGTTAAATTAGATTAATTCATTTTAGGTAATTTTGTAGGT
Source organism: uncultured Clostridia bacterium (assembly GCA_904397185.1). Classification (GTDB taxonomy): domain Bacteria; phylum Bacillota; class Clostridia; order Christensenellales; family UBA1242; genus Caccovivens. The sequence goes on along the minus strand of CAJFOL010000030.1, from coordinate 25,130 downwards.
TTAATGCATGACTACTAATCAAATTTTTGTATCACAATTTCTTGTAGCACTTAAGTTGCAACACTTAATTAAATTAAAAAAGGAGAATTTATGGTTTTATTTGGACCGTCAGGTTGTGGAAATGAATTTTATGAGCAAGGTCATAAGTCGATTTTAGAAGTTCCAGAATGGGTAAAAAACTACGGACTTGATGCTTATGAGTATTCCTTTGGACATGGGTATAATATGTCTAGCGAACTTGCAAATAAAGCAGGACAATTATTTAAAGATCATGATATAAAGTTATCACTTCATGCACCTTTTTATATCAATTTTGCAAACCCAGATGAGGTTATGTACCAAAAGACACAAGGTTACATTTATACTGGGATAAAATTTCTAAGAGCATTTGGAGCAGATAGACTTATATTTCATCCTGCTTCATGTGGTAAACTCAAAAGAGAGGAGGCATTAGAACTTACAAATAAACGTTTTGACGAAACATTTAACAAAATGGATGAAGAAGGTATTCTTGACGGCTTGTTGCTATGTCCAGAGACAATGGGAAAAACTATGCAAATTGGGACATATAGCGAAGTGGTTGACTTATGTAAGGTTAATGAACATTTGGTCCCAACATTTGACTTTGGGCATATAAATTCATTAGAACAAGGTTCATTAAAAACAAAAGATGATTATAAAAGGATACTTGATTATTGTATTGAGAAATTAGGCTTCGATCGAACAAATAATTGCCATATTCATTTTTCAAAAATTCAATATGGAGCCAAAGGTGAGATAAAGCATTTAAATTATGATGATAGCATCTATGGACCAGAATTTGACCCTTTGGCTGAAGTATTAGTAGAATACAATCTTTCACCTCGTGTCATTTGCGAATCTATGGATAAAATGCCACATGATGCTTTAATTATGAAAAAAATATATCTAAAAACACTAGACAAATGACATTTTATGTGCTAGAATATAAAGGATAAAAATTACTTATAAGGAGATTATTATGGTATTTGCAGGAGATTTTAGAAAAGGGACAACTTTTGAATGGGATGGTGCCGTATATTCTGTAGTAGAATTTTTGCACGTTAAACCAGGAAAAGGTTCACCATTTGTAAGGGCAAAATTAAAGAATGTCATGACAGGTCAAGTGAAAGAAACTACGTTCAATCCATCTGATAAATTTCAAATTGCTGTTATTGAAAAGAAAGAAATGACTTATCTTTATAATGATGGCGATATTTACTATTTCATGGATACTGAAACTTATGACCAAATTCCACTTAATAAAGAAAGTGTAGAAGATGCACTCAACTTTATTAAAGAAAATGAGAATTGTACAATGTATTTTTATAAGGGCAACCCATTTGCAGTTTATGCACCAAATTTTGTAGAACTTGAAGTTGTAGACTGTGAACCTGGTATCCAAGGAGATACATCAAAGTCGACAACAAAACCAGCAAAGGTTGAGACAGGGTATGTACTTAATGTTCCACTATTCATCAATATCGGAGATAAGATAAGAATAGACACTCGTGATGGAAGTTATATGGAAAGAGTTAAATAAATTGGTATTGAAAACATAAATTGATTATTTCTAAACACATTGGTATTGTTTGTCAATGTGTTTTTTTAATAGGCTCTTGGTCAATAATTGGGTGCAAATCTTAAAAATAGTTGACTCTTTGTCAACAATTGGGGTGTAGGTTTTTGAAATAGTTTTAGTATTTTTTACCTAATCAAGCAACTAGTTGCTAGATTAGGTCTTTTTTGGTAAATAATGTAATATTCCCTTCCTAAATTTCATATATTTTTTTAAAAAATTATAAAAACTATTGACAAGTATTTGTTTTTATTGTATTATGTAATTACGGAAATACGTAATTCCGTAAAAATAATAAATAATAAGGAGGTAAGAATGGAAGAAAACAAAATTGTAACAAGACTAGAAGAACTAGAAAAGAGAATTCTGGCATTAGAAGGCAAAGACAGGGAAGATGTCGTAAAAGTGGGTTATAAAGATTTGACAGACCCAAAGAATTTGGAAAATGGGAGATTTATTTATGCTGGCAACTATAAGACTAAAGACGGACGTACAGGCTCTATTTTTGGCTCGAATGTCTCTACTATTGACGAAATATTGCAATACGATTCAACCGAACTTGCAAATATCATTGATGCCTTTTCAAGTGTGGAACGTATTGAGATTATCAAACAGTTAATGAAACAGTCGTATACTGCTAAAGATTTGATGGAAATATTAAATTTTTCAACCACGGGTAAGATTTATCATCATCTTTCATATCTTGAAAAGGTAGGTGTTATTGCAAAATACAATGATATTTATCATATCTCGGCAAAATTTATGGGCAGTATAATTTTAATTTTTGAGGGTGCTGGAAAACTTATAAATAGGATAAACTAAATAAAATTAAAATATTAAGGTCTGACTAATATGGTCAGACTTTTTTTTAAAATTTTGACTTAATTTGTCGTTACTGCAAAGATTAAAATTACCACTCATAGATTAATGCAAGGAGATGGAGTATGTTAGATAAAATTTTATCGGACGATATTTATAATATACTTTCAAAAAGAGTTAATTTAAATTCTATAAATGAAATTAGAATAAGAGCGGAAAAACCTATTGTTCTTTTAATTGGTAATCAACGTACATTTTTAGGTTATAATGGCATAACTTCAAACTTGAAAGAGGCATTGTTTGCCAGCAAAGTGATGATTGAAGATATCATTTTTAGGGCTAGTGAATGTTCCATTTATTCGGTGAATGAACAGATTAAACGTGGTTTCATTGTCACAAAAGGTGGTATAAGGTTAGGTATAGGCGGAGACCTTGTTGAAGAAAATGGAAAGATAAAGACGATGACAAATTTTTCAAGTGTAAACATAAGGTTGCCACATGAAATAAAAAATTGTTCGCTGTCGGCATTTGATTATCTAGTAGAAGAAAATAAGATTTATAACACACTTGTTCTCTCACCGCCAGGAGGTGGTAAGACAACTTTTTTGCGTGATTTTATATGTCAACTATCAGAGCGAAATTTTGCTTACAATGTGCTAGTTTTAGATGAACGAGGAGAACTTGATATAGGAACATCTGGGAGCATTGGAAATTTTTCTGACAAGATATCTTTTGCACGTAAAGAGGTGGGTTTTGAAAATGGCATAAGAGCATTGAGTCCTAATATTATTGTTACTGATGAACTTGGTCAAAAAGAAGATGTGGATGCTGTTGAGTATGCAATCAACTGCGGTGTTACGGTGTTTGCCTCTGTCCATTGTGATAGTATTGATAGTTTTTTAAATAAGCCAAATTTTGAAAAGGTTATACAAAACAAATTATTTGAGCGATATGTTCTTTTGTCTCTTAGGAATGGGCCAGGTACTTTGGAAGGGATATACAACGAAAATTTTTCAAGAATTAGGATTTAAAGGGTGTGAATTATGAAGTATATTTTTTTAATTATTATAGTATGTATCTGTACATTTGTCGGCTATGCTTTCTCTAAAAAATATAAAATACGTGCCAATTTTTTTCAATCTTTATTATACCTTTGTCAAAAATTTGATATAGAAATAAATTATTCAAGAGAAAGGCTAAAAAATATTTTTTTAAACCTTGATGACAAAAATAAAAATAGTTTGAAAGGAATTGATAAAAATTACATTGCCTTTATAGATAAAGAGGTCCCTCTTGATAAGGATAGTCTATTTAAAGGTATTAATTTTTTGAAAGACAATGAAAAAGATTTGATTTTTACATTTTTTAAATCACTTGGAAGAAGTGACGTTGATAGTCAATCAAAGGAAATAAAAAACTTTCAAATGAGATTTGATGAACTTGTTTCGACCACCACTCAAGAGAACAAAAAGTATGGGGCATTGTCGATAAAATTAGGATTGATAGTTGGGCTAATTGTAGTCGTCATATTTATTTAGGTGAAATATGGGAGTAGAAGTAATTTTTAAAATAGCGGCTATAGGACTTCTAACCGCTATTGTAGGTCAGATTTTAAAGCAAACAGGCAAGGATGAAATCTCAACACTTGCAACACTTGCTGGACTTATTATTGTGCTGATTATGGTGTTAAATTTGGTAGGAGATTTATTTAATACATTAAAGACTATATTTAATTTTTAGGAGATTATGGAAATAATTTTTAAAATCATAGCAATAGGTCTTATTACCTGTCTTGCAACCATGATAATAAGACCTGTGCGAGCAGATTTTGCTGTAATAATTGCAATAGTAGGCGGATTGATAATCTTATTTATGGTTGTCGATTATTTGTCAAACGTCTTTGAAGTTTTAAGAAATATTATAGGCATTAGCGGTGTTAATTCAAATCTATACACATTGCTTTTAAAAATAATAGGGGTAGGATATTTAATAGAATTTACCGCTGGAATATGCTCAGATACAGGCAATTCTGGACTTGGTGATAAAGTGCTTCTTGGCGGGAAAATAATTATTCTTGTGATGGCACTTCCAATTATTACAAATATTCTCCAAATAATCATGGAGTTATTGCCGTCATGAAGAAATTTAAGAAAAAGATAATAAACTTAAGAGCTAAAAGACCTACAAAATTTATATTTATTGTCTGCGTTTTGGCTTTTTTCTTGTTATGCCCGACTGCAGGACGATTATCAAGTGCAGAAAGCACTGTTATGTATAATCAGTCTCAAGAGGAAACGACAGAAGATATAGAACAGGAACTCCAGGACGAGATAGACAGTCAACTATCAGACCTAGATTTTTCTTCTTTTGAGGACATATTAAATGCACTGACTGAAGGAGAACTTGCAATTTTTGGAGGCAGTAGTTTCCTAGATAAACTTCAAAAATTAATAAGTGGTGATTTTGAAGATGGTACAAGTTTGTGGGATGCACTTATAAATATTTTCTTTGAAAATTTGCTGTCATTATTGCCGATTATTTCAATAATAATTGCGGTCTCGCTGATTGGCAGTATGATACAAGGGATAAAGCCCTACAATAATGGTAAATCAATTTCTAATATCATTCATTTTGTGACGTATGGTGTAATTGTTGTGCTGGTTCTATCAATAACAGTTAGAATGGTATCCTTAACAACAAATGCTCTGCAGTCTATGAAGGCTCAAATGGATGCAATATTTCCTTTACTTTTAACTTTTCTAACGGCTATAGGTGGAACGACATCGGTGAGTGTCTATCAGCCAGCGATGGCACTACTTACGGGAACTATATTGAACTTATTTACCTATGTACTTCTACCAATATTTATTTTCTCAGTTGTATTTAGCATAGTCTCCAATTTATCAAATAATGTAAAACTTGAAAAATTCACATCTTTTTTCAATAGTACTTTTAAATGGCTTACAGGGCTTATATTTACAATCTTCACTGCATTTTTGTCAATACAAGGCATAACTGCAGGGTCAATAGATGGCATTTCTATAAGGACCGCAAGGTATGCAATCAAGTCATATATACCGCTCCTTGGGTCATATTTAAGTGATGGGATGGGGTTGATACTATTATCGTCTAATTTAATTAAAAATGCGATAGGTGCAACAGGGCTATTTTTACTTCTTGCGACAATTCTTTCACCACTTATTGAGTTAATTCTTTTCATGCTCGCGTTAAAATTGATAGCGGGAATTGTTGAGCCGCTTGGGAATAAGCAGATTGCAAACTTTATTTCTTCACTTTCTAAAAGTATGGTGCTGTTAATAGTGTTGTTAATTGGAGTAGCATTTATTTATTTTATCATGTTAGGACTTATCATGTGCTCGGCAAATATTGTATAGGAGGCAAAAGATGATTGGTGATATATCAACATGGATAATGTCAATAGCGGGCATTATATGTCTATCAGTTATAGTGGAACTTATGTTACCAGACGGACAAATGAATAGATATATAAAGGGTATTTTTTCATTTGTTATTATACTTGTCATTATTATGCCAATACCAAATTTAATTGGTAAGGAAATTAATTTTTCTAATATTTTCGATTACGATAATGTGGCGGTTGATGAGGACTATATCTATCAATTAAACCTAGATAAAATAAATATAGTAAGAGATGAGATTGAGAATGATATACAGTTACACGGCTACGAAAATGTAAAAATATATATTGACTGCGATATTTTTGATAATGCCATGAAATTTGAGTCGATTACTGTCGATATTACAAATTTAGTAATAAGTGAAAATGCCGAGCATAAAAATATAGCAAAGATTAAAGATGATATTACAGATATAATTCAATCTCATTTGCAAATAGATAGGGGGAGTATATTGTATGATGGATGACTTTAAAAAACGATTTAAAATCTTATACGAAAAGATAAAAAAGGTAAAACATATTGAGATATATTTGGCGGTTGGACTAGCAGTGATTATTGCTATAATCTACTTTATCTCATTAAAACCAGCAAGTAGCAACAGCCAAGTGACAGAAGACGACAATTTAAGCATAAATATTTCTTCTTCACAGGAATATGTTGCAAATCTTGAAAATAAATTAGAGAGTGTACTAGCAAAGGTAAAAGGAACAGGCGAAGTCAGTGTTATAGTCACACTTGAAAAGGGGTTTGAGTACGTTTATGCAACCGAGGAAGAAGTACGGACAACCTCTGATGGCACGACGGTAACGACAACAAATGTGGTAATGGTCGATGGCGAACCAATACTAATAGAAGAAATCTATCCAGTCATTGGCGGGATAGTGGTAGTAGCACAGGGAGCAGACAATGTTTCAGTTAAAATGAATATGATATCAATTATTCAGACTATAACAAACATTGAAAGTTCAAAGATAAATATATTTGAAGGAAGTTAAAAAGGAGTAGATATGAAAAAGAGAACAAAAATTATTATTATCGCTGTTATGGTGTTGCTTCTAGGAGTGACTGGATACTTAAATGTTGTGCTTAACAATTCTGTTTCAAATAGTAACAACAATTCGACAACTACATCAAGTTATTTCCAAACCTATCGCTCTGATAGAGAATCAACAAGAGACCAAGAAATGCTCTATTATGATGCAATAATTGCAAATGAGACCTCATCAGCGGAAGCGATTGCCACTGCAGAAAGTGCTAAACTTGCTTTGATAGAGCAAATGGAACAAGAACTTGTCGTAGAAGGGCTTATAAAGGCAAAAGGTTTTGAAGATTGTGTGGTAACTATCTCTGATACTGATGTTAATGCAGTAGTTAAATCAGGCGAATTGACTGAGGCGGAAGTTGCACAAATAGTTGAAATTATCCAATCACAACTTAATATAAGCCTTGAAAATATCAAAATTATTCCTGTAGAATAATTGCAAAAAGATATTGTAATGTGCTATACTACTAAAGTAGGAGAGTACAATGGTTAAAAATAATACAACTCTGCAAAAGAAAGGAAAGGTGGAGATAGATAGGGATATACTTCTCTCTATTATTAATCTTGCTACAAAAGAGATTAATGGAGTAGAATCGCTTACCAATGATTATCTACCTTTTTATAAAAAGATATGCAAGCCTAAAAATGAGGGTGTGAGCATCAAATTCGATACAAATGGTGTAGTAAACGTGGATGTCTATGTTAGAGTATATATTGGTTATAGTGTCCCCGATGTGGCATATAGAATACAAGAAAATATAAAAAATTCTTTAAACACTATGGTGGGAATAAAACCAGGGAAGATAAATGTCCATGTTTATGGTGTTGCTTGCGATGAGGTTATGCAATGAGAGCGGATGCTAGAGAACTTGCTTTTAAATTGATTTTTGAAAGACTTTTCGTCAAAGATAATTTCACTGACGAAGAGTTTTTTGCATCTTTAAAGAAAGAAGAAGATGTGAGTTTTGCAAATGATATTATCAAATGTTATGATGACCATAAAGAAGTAATAAGAGAAATTATATCATCACATCTCGTTGGATATGAATTAAATAGGGTTTATAAAGTTGACCTCGCTATTCTTTGTGAGGCAATAGCGGAAATAAAGTATATCAAAACACCTTATCAAGTAGTCATAAATGAAGCAGTGAAAATTGCAAAAAAATATTCGACCGAAAATAGTGGTAAATTTGTCAATGGAGTGCTATCTACAATTGTAAAATCTTTAAATAGTAAAGAAGAATAAAGGAATGTATGGAAGCAATAACTGTCACAAAACTAAATACCTACATTAAGCAAATTTTTGATGCCGAAGAACTTCTCCACAACATACCAGTTGTTGGAGAAATTTTTGGTATTAGTTCGTCTCGTAATGTGTTTTATTTTTCGTTAAAGGACGAGAGTTCTTCTCTCTCATGTGTATCTTTTTATCCTAATCTGTTTATTGATATTAAGGAGGGAGATAAAGTTATAGTGACAGGTTCACCTAATTATTATATAAAAGGTGGCAGATTGAATTTTAATGTAATTAAACTTGAAAAAGTGGGCTTAGGCGAATTATATGAACAGTTTTTAAAATTAAAAGACAAACTGCAACACGAAGGACTTTTTGACGAGCATCATAAGAAAAAAATACCAAGTGAAATCAAACGTATAGGTGTTATAACTTCTAAAGAAGGTGCGGTAATTCAAGATATTAAAAATGTGGCTTGGCGTCGTAATCCAATGGTCGATATCGTTTTGTATAACACTAAAGTCCAAGGTTTAAATGCAGAAAATGAAATCGCTCATGCAATAGAAGTTATGGGTAAATATGATAAAATTGATGTTATAGTGGTTGCTCGAGGTGGTGGTTCTTTAGAAGACCTTTGGGCATATAACACAGAAGTTGTGGCAAGTGCGACTTACAACTGCCCAAAGCCAATAGTCTCGGCTGTTGGACATGAAACAGACTATACCATAATAGACTTCGTAAGTGACTTAAGGGCTCCAACACCTTCAGCGGCGGCAGAACTATTGACTTTTGATTTGAGTGGTAAACGTGCAGAAATGTGGGGTATGTTCGAACTTTTATATAGCGAAGTAAAGAAAATCATAAATAAAAATATAAATGCCTTCAATATGATCAATTACAAATTGTTTAATGTTATTGAGAAGAGGCTTGTAAAAGAAGAAAATAATTTTAATAACAAGAAGTATGATTTTTTAAATAGTTGTGAAAGTTTTATAAATCAGCAATATTATGACTTAGGATTAATAGAAACAACTATAAAAAATATCGACCCTAAAAAGATACTATCTCAAGGATATGCGAAGATAGAACAAAATAATATTTCAGTTTTAAGCCTTACACAATTAAATAAAGATAATGACTTGACAATCAACTTTATTGATGGGAAGATAAAAGCAAGACCAATAAAAGGAGAATAATTATGGAAAAGATGACTTACGAAGAAGCATCAAAAGAATTAAATTCGATTATTGAGAAGATAGAAAGTGGAACTCTTCCAATGGAAGAGGTGATTAAACTTATGACTAAATCAAAATCTCTTATAGAGATTTGTTATAAAGAACTTGATAAAGCAAAAGGGAAACTCACTGAAATAAGAGAGACTTTAGATACACTCGAGGAAGTTTAAATTTTCATATTAGCATAATAAGAAGCATATACTACATTGTGAAAAAGAAACGATTGCAAGCAGAAAATAAAAAGCGAATCAAAGTGCAAAGTATAGCCTCAAGGAAGTGTCTCTGGGCATTTAGGATGTTTATTATTGCAGTGTTTATGTCGCTTTTCTTTGGCTTTTTAAGTCAAACTTTGCTTTCAAAAATGGGAACATTAATTGCAATTATAGGAATAATCTTCTTTATATTTGTATCTGTATTTTTTGATATGATAGGCATTGCAGTGGCAAGTGCAGATATAGAGACATTTAGGTCTTGGGCAAAAGAGAAAAAGATAGGGGCAGATATTGGGATAAAGTTATGTGAAAATTCAGAGAAAGTTTGCTCATTTTGTGCTGATGTGGTGGGTGATATTTGTAGCACATTATGTGGAGCGGGCGGTGCCTGTATAGTTGTGGCTTTGACAAATGATATAAATAATGCTAATATTGTCATGTTGGTTTCAATTTCGACTTCCGCTTTAATTGCTGGAATTACAATTTTTTTTAAGGCAATAATGAAAGAACGGGCACTTAAAAATTCTAATAGAATAATTTTGAATTTGGCCAAATTTTTAAATAAATTTTTAAATTTTTGAAAAAACAGTTGACATTAAGAAAAAAGTATGATATTATATGCACATGAAAGTAGAAGTTCCACTTCTCACCAGTCGGCAATAGGCTTGATTAGGTTAAAAAATTATTTCATTTTAATTATTAATTTGATTTATTTTTTTGGTGGAATTTTATGCTTCCACCAAATTTTTATTTAAAAGGGGAATACAACTATTTTTAAGGAATTATTGACAAACGAACAAATATCTGCACCTCAAGTGCGACTTATTGGAGAGGATGGAGAACAATTTGGTATTGTGTCTCGAGAAGAGGCTTTATCCATTGCTGAAGACAAAAATCTTGACCTTGTTATGATGTCAGGCAATGCTACTCCACCAGTATGTAAACTATTAGACTATGGTAAGTACAAGTATGAATCTCTCAAAAAAGATAAGGAGATAAAGAAAGCACAAAAGATAGTTGAAGTAAAAGAAGTACGTCTTTCTATGACTATTGAAGAGCATGATATTGCATACCGCATTGCAAGTGCTTCCAAATTTCTTAAAGAGGGAAACAAAGTAAAGATTACTTTAAGAATGAAAGGAAGAGAACAAGCATATGTGAAGAAGGCGATAGAGGTAGTCAAAGAATTTTGTTCGCGTCTGCAAGACCTTGGTTCACCAGATAAAGAACCTGAACTTCTTGGAAGAAATATTTTTGTAGTTGTAAGTCCAAAGAAAACTAAGTAAAAGGAGATAAAGACTATGCCAAAACAAAAAACTCATAGTGGATGCAAAAAACGTTTTCATTTAACAGCAAACGGAAATGTTAAGTTTGCAAGACCAGGAAAAGGACACTTCCTTACAAAGAAGTCACAATCAAACAAGAGAAAATTAAGAAAGGGATCATACATTTCAGGAAAGAATGTACAGAATATCAAATCCCTTTTGGCTAAGTAGGAGGTAAAAGATGAGAGTAAAGAGAGCGGTTAATGCAGTTAAGAAACGTCGTTCTATTCTTAAAAGTGCTAAAGGCTATAGAGGAGCAAAATCTAAACTTTATAGAACAGCAAAGCAACAAGTTATGAGAAGCGGACAATATGCATATGTTGGACGTAAAATCAAAAAGAGAAACTTTAGAGCACTTTGGATTACAAGAATCAATGCTGGTTGCAGACAAAATGGCATTTCATATTCTAAGTTTATTGCAGGACTTAAGAGTAAGGGAATTGATTTAAATAGAAAAGTTCTCGCTGATATGGCTGTTAGAGAACCAGAGGCTTTTTCTGCACTTGTAGGACAAGTTAAATAATGCAAAAAGCAAATATCAACTTAATTAAAGACCTAAAAAAGCAAAAACGACAAAATAGTTATTTGCTTTTTTTGGATAATATAAAGATTATTAAAGATTCTCTACAAAAAGGTGTAAAGCCATTATATATTTTTGCTGAAAGCGATAAAGCATATCTATTTGAAGATTACAGCAATATACTTTACATAGTGGAGCGAAAGGTTATAGAACAACTTTCAGACAGCAAAACACCACAGGGAGTAGTATGCATTGCAGAATACCTACCACATATAGTGGGAAAGCCAAAAACTAACTACCTCATTATAGATGGTTTGCAAGATCCAGGTAATGTTGGGAGTTTGATAAGAACCGCTTGTGCTTGTGGTTTTGAATATGTTTATTTAGTGGATAGTGTAAAAGTTACAAACTCTAAACTTATTAGAAGCAGTGTTGGAACAATTTTTAATATAAAAGTCATGGAGTTATCAAGAAATGACTTTATAAAACTCGCTAAGCAGTGGAAACTAGACCTTTTAAAGGCGGATATGCACGGAGTAAATATATTTGACTTTTCTGCCAAAGACATTGTTGGAGTTGTTGTTGGAAACGAAGGACAGGGGGTATCAAAAGAGATATCAAGCATTTGCGAAACTTCGGTATCTATCCCTATGAAAAATAATGTTGAAAGTTTAAATGCATCTGTATCAGGTTCTATAATTATGTATGAGATTTCTAAAAATAATTTTAATCAATAATTTGACAATTAATTACATTTTTAATATAATAGTTATGGATTTTTATAAAGGAGAAAAATATGTCAGGACATTCTAAATGGCACAACATTCAAGCACGTAAGGGTAAAAGTGATGCTGCACGTGGTAAGATTTTTACTAAGATAGGTAGAGAGATTGCTGTTTGTGTTAAAGCAGGTGGATCGGACCCAGTATCTAACCCAAAGTTGAAAGATATAATTGCAAAGGCTAAACAAAACAATATGCCTAACGATACAATAGAAAGAAGTATTAAAAAAGCCGCAGGGGAACTTTCTGGGATAAATTACGAAAGTTGTACATATGAAGGCTATGGCAGTGGTGGCTCTGCAGTTATTGTGGAGTGTTTGACTGATAATAAGAATAGAACAGCAGGCGATGTTAGACATGCATTTGATAAATTTGGTGGTTCACTAGGGTCTAATGGCTGTGTTAGTTATCTTTTTCAAAGAAAAGGTGTCGTTGACGTTGAAAAAAATGACAAAGTGAACGGTGATGAACTTATGCTTACTGCACTAGATGAAGGTGCCCTTGATGTTGTTGAGTACGACGATTATTTTGAAATAATAACATCACCAAATGAGCATAATAAATTAAGTGATGCATTGTCAAATGCTGGCTATAATGTACTTAGTGCAGAGACTAGTATGATACCAGACTCATATATCGATTTAGATGAAGAAAAATTATCTAAATTCACAAAAATGATAGATACTCTTGAAGATCTTGATGATGTACAAGAAGTTTATCATAATGTAAACCTTCCAGAAGATGAAGAATAAAAAAGTTTTAATGTTTTCATTGAAACTTTTTTTATTTTATTTTTTAGCATTAGACATTGATTGTGTATAAAATGTATTAAACGAAAAGTTGAATTTTTTTTAAAAAAGTTATTGATAAAATCATAATAATATGATATACTAAACTAGAATAAAGATATTTCTTTATAAAATGAACAGAGGAGAAAATATGGGTTGGAATGATTACACAAAATGGGAAGAAGACCGAGAAGATTGGTTGCATGAACTTTGGCTTAATGACCAAAAAGTAAAAGAAGAGAAAAAGACGGGCGAGATGATTAAAAATGCAGGCTTGTATGAAATTGCATCTGGTGATGGTCGGGCTCAATTATCTTTTTTCCCACCAGTCGAAAAAAAGAATAAGAAAGATGCTAAAGAGCAAGATGAAAGTAAAGATGATGAAAACAAACAAAATGATGAAGATGAAAATGGTATGTAACTACCATTTTTATTTTTTGAGAAGATATATTTAGGTTTTGAGGAGGGATAACTGAATTAAAAAATATTACTTCTAAAAGTTTATACAGTTAATTGTGGTAAAGTCACATTTGAACGAGGCTGACTTTTATTTAAACTTGTGCTGGTGGGCAAAGCACCAAATTCTTTAGAATTTAATAAAATTTTATGCAAATAAAATTTTATCATCACATAGTTTATAAAATTTGACATATTTGAATGTATATTGTAAAATATATACATGGTAATTTTAGGAATAGACCCAGGTTATGCAATAATAGGTTATGGTATAATCGACACATCAAAAAAAGATATGGTTGTTGATTATGGTGCAATAACGACACCAAAGGAAGATAGTTTGCCAGTGAGACTAGAAGCGATAGATGCTAGCCTCAAATATTTATTTGATAAATTTAAGCCAGAGGTCGTGGCAATTGAGGAACTTTTTTATTTTAAAAATCAAAAGACCATCATCCAAGTTGCCCAGGCGAGAGGTGTGATTGTTCTTGCTTGTCAAAAATATTGCGGAAACATTTATGAATACACACCGCTTCAAATAAAACAAGCACTTACAGGACAGGGACGAGCAGAAAAAGCACAAGTTCAATACATGGTTAAGGCAATTTTGGGGCTTAATTCAATACCAAAACCAGATGATGCTGCAGATGCACTTGCAGTCGCTATTTGCCATAGTCAAACAAGTCCAAGTTTAAATCAAAACAAAGTGTAACTATCGTTTCAATGTTTATTAAAGGGGAAGAAATAAAATGATATCATTTTTAGTTGGAGTTATAGAAGAAAAGAGAGAAAATTTGCTTGTCATTGATGTTAATGGCATTGGTTTTGAGTTGAATGTATCAAATAACACACTAGTAAGCCTTCCTTATCAAGGAGAAAGTGCAAAAATATATACATACATGGCTGTGCGAGAGGATGGTGTGTCGCTCTTTGGTTTTTCAACTGTTGAAGAAAGAGAATTGTTTTATAAGTTAATAACTGTAAATGGAGTTGGTCCTAAAATGGCAATATCAATATTGTCAGGTTTAAGCATATCAGATTTAACAGTAGCAATAGCCAATGAAGACACAAAATTGCTTTCAAAGATTAAAGGTTTAGGTAAGAAAACTGCTGAGCGAATTTGCCTTGAACTAAAGGATAAAATAACTGCCTTAGCATTCGGCAATGCTGAGCAAAACTCTTCTTATGATATTAACTATGATGAGGATGCTGTGCAGATGGCGACTGATACACTTATCAGCCTTGGCATTTCTAAAAATGAGGCATATATGCTTGCTAGGGCAAATGCTGGGAATAATGCAACAGCGGAAGAGATTATTTCTAAATCACTGAGGGGGTATAAGGGATAATGGAAGGTAATGAAAGATTTATCACAAGCACCAAAAACTTGACAGATGCAGAAATAGAAAATTCGCTTAGACCTACCACATTTGATGAATATATTGGGCAGACTAAGGTCAAAGAATCGCTTTCTGTTTACATAAAAGCGGCTAAAGAACGTAAAGAGAGTCTCGACCATGTTTTGCTATATGGCCCTCCAGGACTTGGAAAAACTACACTTTCACACATTATTGCAAATGAACTTGGCTCTCAATTTAAGGTCACTTCAGGTCCTGCAATAGAGCATGCCGCTGACCTTGCTGCAATTTTAACAAATCTAAACCAAAATGATGTCCTGTTTATTGATGAAATTCATAGATTGAATAAAACAGTGGAAGAAATTTTGTATCCTGCAATGGAAGATTTTGCACTGGACTTTATTGTAGGCAAGGGACCATCTGCTCGTAACATGAGACTAAAAATTAAGCCGTTTACTTTGATAGGTGCAACCACACGTGCAGGCATGCTTACAAACCCGCTACGTGATAGATTTGGTGTGATTTGCAGACTTGAACTATACTCAACGGAAGAGTTGTCGGTTATCATAGACCGTTCTGCAAAAATTTTAGGAGTTGTAATGGATAAGGATGCCAGTCTTGAGATAGCCAAAAGGTCAAGGGGGACTCCTCGTATTGCAAACAGGCTCCTAAAAAGGGTGAGGGATTATGCTCAAGTTTTGGGCGAAGGACATGTAACCAAAGAAATTGCCAACAGAACACTTGAAATAATGGAGATTGACGAGTTGGGACTAGATACTATTGATAGAAAAATAATGTTGTCTATCATAAATAAATTTGGAGGTGGTCCAGTTGGTCTTGACACACTTTCGGCAACTATAAGCGAAGATGCATCTACTATTGAAGATGTTTACGAGCCGTATCTACTACAACTTGGATTTATTTCTAGAACTCCTCGAGGGAGGATTGCTTTGGAACCTGCATACAAACATTTTGGTTTGCCATATGAAAGCAAGAATTAAAGGAATAAGTACAAATATAGATATAAAAGTGCTTAAATGTACAATAAAAAAGATTTATAAATTGTTGAAATATGTTTATTTAAGAGAGAAAACAAATTATGACTAACATAAATAATAAAGATTTATTTTTAAAAAGTAGTTACTATTATGATTTACCAGAAGAACTGATTGCTCAAACACCAGTTGAGCCACGTGATAGTTCTAGACTTTTGGTTTATAATAGAAAAGCAAAAACAATAGAACATAAAATTTTTAGAGATATAGTAGATTATTTGCATGAAGGAGATGTGCTTGTTATAAACAATACAAGGGTATTGCCTGCAAGGCTTTATGGATATAAGGAGACGGGAGCAAAGATTGAAATTTTACTTCAAAAACGAATTGACCTAAAAACTTGGGAGGCTATAGCAAAACCCTTTAAAAGATTGTCTGTTGGGACAAAAGTAACATTCAGTCAAAATTTGTCATGTGTCATCTTGTCAAAAGGTGAGTATGGCGGTTGTACTATACAATTTGATTTTGATGGAGTGTTCGAAGAACGTTTAAGCGAAGTAGGACAAGTTCCACTTCCACCATACATACATGAAAAATTAAAGGACAAAGAAAGGTATCAAACTGTATATTCAAAAGTTGAGGGCTCATCTGCGGCACCTACGGCAGGTCTCCATTTTACACCAGAACTTTTACAAGAAATCAAAGATAAGGGTGTGGAAATAGTCGAAGTTTTGTTGCACGTTGGACTTGGAACGTTTAGACCCGTAAAAGAAGATAACATTTTAAACCATGATATGCATAGCGAGTATATTGAAATGACCGAAGAGAATGCATACAAATTAAACAAGGCAAAAAGTGATGGGCGAAGGATAATTGCTGTTGGAACCACTTCTGTCCGAGTACTTGAAAGTTGTGCTGACGAGAGGGGTGTGATTATGCCACAGAAGAGAGAAACAAACATATTTATATATCCGTCATACAAATTCAAATTTGTCGATGCATTGATTACTAATTTCCATCTCCCAGAAAGTACACTTATAATGCTTATTTCAGCATTTGCAGGGTATGATGAAACTATGCAGATCTATAAGGGAGCAGTTCAAGAGCATTATAGATTTTTCTCTTTTGGTGATGCAATGTTTATTTATTAAGTATTATGCATTGCATAATACTATATATACTATTACGTATGCAAGACATAATAGTATATATAGTAAAATCAATAAAATTTTGAAAGAATAAAATTAAAGACCATTACTAAATTACAAGGAGATTTTAATGAGCAAATTCAGTTATGAAATAATAAAAGAATGTCCACATACCCATGCTAGAGCAGGTATTTTGCATACTCCGCACGGAGATATAGAAACTCCTATTTTTATGCCAGTAGGCACTCAAGCCACTGTAAAGGGGTTAAAACCTGAAGACTTAAAGGATGTTGGAGCACAAATTATATTGTCAAACACATATCATTTATATTTAAGACCAGGACATGAGATTATAAAACAGGCTGGCGGACTTCATAAATTTATGAATTGGGATAGACCTATTTTGACAGATAGTGGTGGATTCCAAGTTTTTTCTTTGTCAAAATTAAGAAAGGTATCAGTTGAAGGGGTGGAATTTCGTTCGCATCTTAATGGAGCGAAGCACTTTATTACACCAGAAAAGGATATGGAAATCCAAGAGGCACTTGGTGCTGATATCATTATGGCTTTAGACCAGTGTACCGAGGCGGGATGCACTTATCAAGAAGCGGTTGATGCTATGAGGTTAACTAAAATTTGGCTTGAAAGGTGCTTTAATGCACATAAAAATGATGACCAAATGTTATTCCCTATTGTGCAAGGTAATTTATTTAAGGATTTGCGAAAACAATGTGTTGAAGATTGTTTACCATATGCTAAGTGTGGAATTGCGATTGGTGGACTTTCTGTAGGGGAAGAAAAAAGTGTTATGTATGATATTCTAGACTTTTTGCACCCTCTTCTTCCGCAAGACCAACCTAGATATCTGATGGGAGTTGGCTCTCCAGACTGTCTAGTTGAAGGTTATGCACGTGGAATTGATATGATGGATTGTGTGCTTCCAACAAGAATTGCCAGAAATGGGACTGCTTTTACAAAAACAGGCAAAATGGTTGTGAAAAATGCAATATATAAAGATGACTTTAGACCTATTGAAGAAGATTGTGATTGCTACACTTGTAAACATTACTCAAGAGCATATATCAGGCATTTAATTAATGCAGGTGAAATGCTTGGAGCGGAACTTTTATCTATACATAATTTACATAATCTTTTAAGGCTTGCTCATGATTGTAGAGAGGCAATTCTTGGCGATTATTTTAAAGATTTTAAAGAAGAGTTCTTGGCTAACTATGATTTGTCAAAATCAACATTTTAGTGATTAATTTGTTTAGACTTTTTTTGTTATGAGGGTAATATGAAAACTAAACTTGTATTTTTAGGTGTTGGGAATGGCGGAACGATGGATTTATATAATACTTGTTTTGTTATTCAAAATGAAAAAGGTGATTTTTTAGTAGACACTGGTGGGAGTATTGAAATTATAAAGAGATTAGGACTTGCTGAGATTGATTATCGCATGATAAAACATATTTTTATTTCTCACTCTCACACAGACCATATACTTGGACTGTTTTGGTATTTTAAGAAAATTAGCCAGTATTTAAAAGGCAAAAATGATATTGAAAAAATAAATATATATTGCAACGATGTTGTCTATCAATCGATTAAGGAGATAGCAAAATATATTTTGCCAAGTAGCCTCATGGATATTATATATTCGCACTTTAATTTTCATATTTTAAACGATAACGATAGGTATTCCATAAATGGTGTTGACTACGCATTTTTTGACATAATGGCAAGGGGTACAAAACAGTTTGGTTTTGAATGTGTTTTATCCAATAAAACCTTTGCTTTCCTTGGCGATGAAACCTTAAATCCTGTTTTGTATGAAAAAATTAAAAATTATGATTATGTAACTCACGAAGCATTTTGCCTTGAAAAAGAAGAAAACATTTTTCATGCATATGAAAAGAATCATTCTACAACAAAGAGTGTTAGCGAGGTTATGAATAAACTCAACATTAAAAATCTAATACTTTATCATACAGAAGACACTCATGGAGATCAAAGACAAGAACTATATTTAGATGAAGCAAAAGATTATTTTAATAGAAAAGTCTATGTCCCAAATGATATGGAGGAAATAAAAATTTTATAGATAATAATTTTTTTCTGCTGCAGAAAATCGATACTGAAAAAATTAGGGTTATAGACTAATAATAAAACTCGATACTTTAAAATTTAAATTTACTAAATTTTTCTTATTGATTTATTTGACATATATTCTTTTATCATGTATAATTATTATGGTAGTATTATACCATTAAAAGGGGACAAGAAATGAGCAGTTTAAGCATATTATGCGATGCTGCTGTGACCGCCGGTGTAGTTAGTGGAGTAGTTGCCTTGATTGTTGGGGCAGTACTTGGGGCTATAATTTATAAAATTGTCATAAACAAAAAACTTGATAAAAGTAAATCAAATGCTGTAAAGATAATTGAAGAGGCGTATGCAGAAGCAAAGAGCATAAAGAAAGAATCACTTATTGAGGCTAAAGATGAAGCCCAAAAAATTAGGGATGAAGCCAATAATGAGGTGAAAGAAAGACGTGGAGAACTTCAAAAACAAGAAGAAAGACTTGACCAAAGAGAAGAGTACCTCACTAAAAAAGAAACGACTTTGGATACAAAGTCAACACAACTAGAGAACGAAAAGTCTCAACTAGAAAATACTAAAATAGTTTTGCAAGATAAGATAAAAGAACAAGAGCAGATTCGAGACCAAATGTTAGAAAAACTAGAGAAAATATCTGGGCTTACAAAAAAAGAGGCAAAGGATATATTACTTGAAAATGTAACCGAAGAAGCCAAAAAAGATGCTGGTGCAATTATTAAGAGAGTCGAAGAAGAAACTAAAAATAATGCAGACAAGATTGCACGAGAAATAGTGGTGACTGCTATTCAAAAATGTGCAACTGATCTTACTTCAGAGACGACAGTTACAAGTGTTGCTCTTCCTAGTGACGACATGAAGGGTAGGATTATTGGTAGAGAAGGACGAAATATTCGTTCAATTGAAAGTGCAACAGGAGTCGAACTTATAGTAGATGACACTCCAGAGTCAATAACAATTTCAAGTTTTGACCCAGTTCGTAGGGAAATTGCTAGAATTGCGCTTGAAAAACTTATTCTTGATGGAAGAATTCATCCTGGAAGAATTGAAGAAGTCGTTGCTAAAGCGACAAAAGAAGTTGATAGGACAATCAAAGAAGCGGGTGAAAATGCTTGTAATGATGTTGGCATTTACAATTTAAACTCAGAACTTGTAAAAGTTTTAGGTAGGCTTAAGTACAGGACAAGTTATGGACAAAACTGTTTAAAGCACAGTGTTGAAACCGCTATTATTGCTGGACTTCTTGCTACCGAACTTGGAGCAAATGTTGCAATAGCCAAACGAGGTGGATTATTACATGATATAGGAAAAGCACTTGACCATGAAATTGAGGGGACTCACGTGACTATCGGTGTTGACCTTGCGAAGAAATATAAAGAATCCGATGCTGTAATTCACTGTATTCAAGCACATCATGGTGATGTTCCATTCCAAAGTGTTGAGGCAGTCATTGTACAAGTTGCTGATGCAATTTCAAGTTCAAGACCTGGTGCGAGACGAGAAAGTTTTGAGAATTATATCAAGAGACTGGAACAACTTGAAAGTATATGCAATGATTTTAAAGGTGTTGAAAAATCTTATGCAATTCAGGCAGGCCGTGAGGTTAGAATAATTGTAAAACCTGACCAAGTTAGTGACAATGAATCATTTGTTTTGGCAAAGGATATCGCTAAACGTATCGAGAATGAAATGCAATATCCAGGACAGATTAAAGTTGTTGTTATTAGGGAGAGTAGAGTTACCGAAACAGCAAAATAACCTATATAAATTAAAATGCACTCATTTATGAGTGCATTTTTCATGTCTGCTTTATAAACTATGTGATGATAAAATTTAATTAGCATAAAATTTTAATAAATTCTAGCGAATTTGTCTGCTTCACACACTCATCACATAGTATGTATGACCATAATCCTCACTCTTGCAAGCAAGTTCGGCTTCCGATAATATAATTTAAATTAAGTAGATTCATATAAAATAATTAACATTTTCTTAGTCATATGTTTATTAATTGCTAATAAAATATAATATGGATAACTTTATAGGATTTATAGGTGAAAACTTTTCAAATTGTGTATGGCTTGCTGTGATTTTAGTAGCGATGTGTCCAACTCTTGAAAGTAAAATATCAATACCACTTGCAATGAATACTGCGATTTGGAGCGATAATGCACTACAACCTTTGACAGCATTTTTATTATCGTTTTTTGGCTCAATTATACCTTGTTACTTGATAATATTAATTATAAGAAAACTTAAACAAAAAACGACAGGGTTTGTGATAAATAAATTTTTACAAAAGTATAAATTTAAAGGTCAAGCAATTCAAAAGCAAACATCAGAATTTAAAAAATATGTAGCATTAACCGCTCTGGTTGCAGTTCCATTACCTCTTACAGGTGTTTGGACGGGTAGTTTAATTGCTGGACTTTCAAATCTGAATATACACTATGCCTTTATATCAATCACAATAGGGGCATTGATATCTTCGCTAGCAATTACATTACTATGTACCGTTTTTCAAAACTCTGTATCTTATATTTTTATAATTTCACTTATTATTTTAATTGTATTTATGTTAGGTGATTTATTATTCTCTATGTTTAAAATAAAGAGACATAATTAAATAACTAAGAATTGGAAATTAAAAAAGACCGATTATTGCAAACTTAAATTATGTTTACTTAATTTTTTATTCGGTCTTTTTTGCGATTATTTCCAGTATTTTATAAGTAAAAATCTTTTAATATAATATCTCATTGGGAAAATAATAAATGAAAGTATTATCGGAAGAAATGTAGTTGTTGCAAACTCTGAGAATCTTGCTGGAGTTAATCCGCAAATAAAGTTTAGCCCAACTACTACTGCTGAAATTAAAAGAGCAATGCACCATATTTTCCATTGTTGTAGAATAGGTTTTGGCATCCAACTTTTATATTTTTTATAATTATAGAATGTGACTAAAATATCTATAATAAGCAGTGAAGGTAATAATATATATAAGAAATTTGTTGAATTGTTGATTAGGTTTGAGCCTGCTAATATTCCATATAGAATGGCTGAGCAAATGCTTGACACTAAGAAGGTGACGACTGATATTATAAGATATAACTTGTTTGTGTTATGTTCAACTCTTTCTGCTGGCTTTTGGTACTCACTAAATGAAATGTTTTGGTCATCGTAAAAATCTTTCAAGTCGTTGTAGTCATAAATTGCATCATCACGGATTTCATCATTGCCAGAATTTTTTGTTTTCGAGTAAAGTCTAGATAAGATTTCTTTGTGTGATGGGTCTATAGATTTATCCCGTTTTGGTGCTGGCATATTATAATTATCACGATTGGAATTTTCAGTGATTATTTTTAACCTTGGTGGTTCAATTTTACGAGCATGTTCTACTTGACTTACATCTAATCTACCAGTGATAAATTTACCATCATCAGGTTTTTCTTCTTTCTTTTGACTATTGCCATTAAGGACATCTTGATATGTCCGATTTTCTTTATTGAATCGATAGGCCATTTGCTTTGAATAGTCGTAACTATCTACTTTACCTTTGTTTTCAAGTATTGAGTTTTTAAAGTCTTCAATGTTAGTTCTTTTCCGTTCATTAGCCTCACTAATAGGGGAAGAATTATCAACTTGAAAAGCGATTTGGTCCTCTGCAAAACTTTTCTTTCTCTTGTAACGGTTAATGTCTTTGGATATGTCATAAAGTCTTTTATTATACTCTTCAACGTCTTTGTTATTTAAGAAAACCGCATCATCTTTTTTAGTAGTGGTTTCTGTATTACTGTTATCCGTAACTGATTGTTGAGGTTGTATTTTATTGTCTTCGACATTTACTTTATTGACAAAATCATTTTTATCGTAACTATTTATATTGGTTGTAGTTAGTAATGATTTTATAGAATATGTATTTGTTTGAAAAGTATTGCCATTTACAGTTTCAGTTTGTTGGACATCTTCATTTGATAAACTTTGTTGAGTAACATTCTTGTTTATATTATCATCTTGCTTAACTTCTGGTGATTGTTCATCCAGCCCTGAGAAATCAAAGTAATCGTTTTCTTCTGTATCAATATTTTTATTGCCACTTTGTTGGCTATCGTCTTGCAACTGCTCATTGTCTACACTAGATTCATCAGTATGAGACTGAGCAAAATAATTAACATTGTTATATTGAGCATTTGTTTCATTTATATTAACTGTGTTAGAAGAGTTGGCTTCAAAATCTTTGAAGTCTTTAAAAACGTCAATATTATTTCTGTCAAAATAATCTTTCAAGTCTTGATAGAATGACCTTCCACGTTCTGTAACAGAGTAATATTTTCTATTTGGTCCTAATTCACTATTTTTCAAATAAGATGAAACATATCCTTGTTTTTCCATCCTAGTAAGATTTGAATAAACACTAGGTTTTTTAAGTTCAATTCTCCCATTGGATTTATTATATATTTCGCTAATTAAATCTAACCCATAAAAATCACGCTCTAGTAAGCAGGTTAGTATCAAAAAAGAAAGTTGTCCTTTTGCATAAAGATCCATATTTTTACCTCTAAGAAGATTATAATCTAATATTAATGTTTAGTCAACAAATTTTGATTAATTTTTATAAAAACATAAAACTAGTATGCAATGCATACTAGCGAAAATTTTTGTGAAATGATATAAAAACTTTTGCGATATTTAGGGTAATTGTGTATAATAAAGATTATGAATATTTTAAATTTTATTGATATTAAACTATATAAAGGGAGATATAAAAATTTAAGTTTAAAAGTAACAGATAATGGACAACTCGTGGTTAAAGCACCAAAGAATTTATCTAATGAAAAGATACAGGAATTTATAGTTTCAAAGCAAAAATGGATCAACAGACAATTAGATAAGGTCAAAGAAATGTGTTTGAAGAAAGAGGAGTATGATTTTAAGTCTTATGTCTATTTATTTGGTAAAGAAATAGAATATAGCGGGAAGAAAGAAAAATTTTATGCAGAGGCATTTGAAAAATATCTAAGTCCAATTGTAGAACGATTGTCAAATAAATATAAACTATATTATAAATCATTAAATCTAACTAACTCAAAAAGAGTTTGGGGGTATCTTGATAACAATAAAAATATGAGATTAAACTGGAAAATTTTAATCTTACCTATACAGTTGTGTGAATATGTTATCACACATGAACTTTGCCATAGTAAAGAATTTAATCACTCAAAGCAATTTTGGTCTTTAGTAGAGAAATTTTTACCCAATTATAAGTTACTAAGGAAAGAACTAAAGAATTATTCATTTTTATTGACTAACAGAGTCTTGTAATGTTTGTGACTTAAGTAGACTTTTTTGCCAGTAATATTATATTTTTTATTTTACGAATTTTATTTGCATCGCTAGATTAAATGCTATATCTTGGTAGTTTTGTAGTTCAATTAGGTTTACCTTGCCAGTTAGTTTTTTATTGATAGGGTTAGTGCTTTGATGTTTTTCAATAGTAGGGGGTATCCTGTTTTTATGAAATAAAAATAAACACAGTTATTATTGTTTACAATGGATATTTTTACATAAATATTCTCGACAAATATATCTTTTATATCTTTTTTATAATAGAGTTATATAGAGACTTATTATCTAGACTTTTATCTTTTGTTATTGATTAGACATTATATTTTAAACTAAGGGGAAATACCTCAAAACCTTAATCCTCATACCTCGAAAATTTTATAAAATGAAAAGGCTGTTTTCAGTTTAGTTTCAAAAAACCTTAATACCTTATACCTCAAAAATTCTATTAATCTATTGAAGAGGTTGTTTGCCGTTATTGTTTTCAGATTTATAGTTTATAAGAGTATAAATAAAGTGAAGTGCAGGGTGCTTAAAACCAAAAAGTGTTTAGGCATTTTTTGTTGTGTTAAAACCTTGATATCTCTTCGTAAAACACAAATTTGTAGTATAAATGATATACATTTGATATACAAAATTAACGAAAAAGGAGCAAATATGGAAGTAGAAACAATAGCGGGGATAGCACTCGAATGTCTTCAGATTGTAGGCATGATAG
>CAJFOL010000029.1 GCA_904397185.1 uncultured Clostridia bacterium | reverse complement strand
TTTTTATTTAAAAATAATTGAAAAATTTTTATTTAATAAAAAAAATAATTAGACATATTCGTCTAATTATTCTCTTTCGTCATCATCTTCATCTATTAAAGATCGTCTGTATTCTCTTTGTGCTTTTTCAATTTCGCGTGCCCTTTCATAGACATCAACACGATGGCTAAGGCATCTTTTTCCCATTGTTTTTGTCCATTCAAGGAACAATTCGTTTGTAAGTTCCTCTTTTTGCTCGGCACTTTTGGCATTACTCAAAATCACTTGACAAGCCACTAATTCATCAATATATTTTTTGTAGTCAAGCATACCTTGTTCTGAAATATCCTTAAAACGTTTTCTGTCTAAAAATCCCATAGTTATATCATAGTCAAAAACATGAGGAGATAAAAGCCCATGTTTAATAAAAGTCAACAGTCTTGATTCTGTTATAACGCTTAATTTAACATGGTTTCCAAGGTAATCAATGCTGCCATCCCCATTTTCTTTAAAGAAAGTGTTTTTTACAATTTTCCCTCTTTCGTTTTCAACAACTTCTGTGAAATGGCGACCATCAATTTGTTTATTTCCATATACTAGGTCAATATAGTTGGTCTCGCTTGCCACAGCATCAGATATGTTTTGTACGTTTGGAAAATATTGTGAGTAGGCAATATTATTTCTAATATCGTCAAGTTTAATAATAAAGTACTCAGCAGTTTCCCTATCAATTTGTCTATTTTTAAGTTGATGGTAAAGTTCCATCATAATCATTGTAATATTTTCAAATTCCATTTTTATACTCCTTTATTACATTTATTCTATCATAAGAATATCCCTTTGTCAATATCAAAATCTCAAAAAGTACTTTATTTTTATTGATAAAAATGTTATATTTTGTTATACTTTATGTAGTCAAAATTATTTTTATTAAATAAAAAATTATCAACTTAAAGAAAGGGAATTTTATGAAAATAGCAGATGATTGGACAGATTATAGAGTGCTTGCAACGGGGGACGGCGAAAAACTTGAAAGGTGGGGGAAATACACCTTACTTCGCCCAGACCCGCAAGTAATTTGGCACGCAAAGAGCGATTTATCAAAATATAAAGACCTGGACGGACATTATTTAAGATCGTCATCAGGCGGTGGCAATTGGAAGTTTTTAAAGCCCGTTCCTGAAAGATGGGATATTTCATGGCATGGTATAAAATTCATCATAAAGCCTATGGGTTTTAAGCATACTGGACTTTTCCCTGAGCAGGCTGTCAATTGGAATGATATGACAACAGCCATCAAAAATGCAGGGCGAGAGATAAGGGTACTCAACCTATTTGCCTATACAGGCGGTGCGAGTGTGGTCTGTGCAAAAGCAGGGGCGAAGGTTACTCATGTTGATGCTAGCAAAGGTATGGTTGAGCGGGCGAGAGAAAATGCAAGGCTCAATGATATAACCACAATAAGGTATATAATCGATGATTGCCAAAAATTTATTGAAAGAGAGATAAGACGAGGCAATTTCTACGATGCAATTATCATGGACCCGCCAAGTTATGGACGAGGTACAAACGGCGAAATGTGGAAACTTGAGGACAATCTTTACGACTTTGTCGCTCTGACAAAAAAAGTGTTATCTGACAAGCCACTTTTTGTGTTGATATCTTCTTATACGACAGGACTTCAGGCAAGTGTGCTAAAAAATATATTGACATTGATCTTTGGCGAGGGCAATATTGATGCTGATGAAATAGGACTTCCTACGGACGAAAAGATAGTTTTGCCGTGTGGAGCAAGGGGACTAAAATTATGGAAATAAATGAAAATATGCAAGAAAAAACTTTAAAAAACGATGAAAAAACGTTAAAAAATGATAAAAATAAAGATGAAAAGAAAAATGATGACCTTTTTGTGCTTTATGAGGACAATCACATAATAGTTGTAGTAAAACCGCAGAACGTGCCATCTCAAAGTGATATCACAGGCGATGACGATATGCTCAGCCGTGTCAAAAGGTATATCAAAGAAAAGTATAATAAAAAAGGAGAGGCATTTGTAGGACTTGTGCATAGACTTGATAGACCGACTGGCGGAATAATGGTGTTTGCCAAAAATTCAAAGACGGCAAGCAGACTTTCCGAGCAGATAAAAAATAATGAGATGCAAAAGACATACTATGCTGTCACCACCAAAGTGCCACCACTTAAAAAAGGCACACTTGTAAACTATTTAAAAAAGGATGAGAAAAATAATATTGTCAAGATTGTTCCTCAAAGTGAGCAGGGAGTAAAAAGGGCGGAACTATCCTATCAAGTGCTTCAAACGGAGGGGGATTTTGCACTTGTTGAGGTCAAACTTATCACAGGGCGATCTCATCAAATAAGAGTGCAGTTTGCAGGTATCAACTGTCCGCTTTATGGTGATAATAAATACGGCAAAGATAAGAGCAAAATCACCAAAAATTTAGGACTATGGGCGGGACGACTTGAGTTTATCCATCCAACTACAAAACAGAAGATGACTTTTGCCTGTCCTCCGCTTGAAAACACAAAACCATGGGATATTTTTTATATGGACAAGTATTTCATTAGATAAGTGTTTTATAGAAAAAATATTGTTTTTAAGCATTTTTTTATCAATTTTTTGTAATTTTAAATGATTTTTTGATTAATTTAAACAATTTTTGATGTTTTGTTTGATGATTTTATGATTATATTAAAAATAAGGAGCAGATTATGAAGAAACGAGAAGAGATAGATGAACAATATAAATGGGATTTGAGTATTTTGTGCAAGGATAATCAAGAATTTTACGAAAAAATCAGTAAAATAAATGATTTTTTGCCAAAAATTAAAGCATTTGAGGGCAAATTAAACAATAAAGATACCATACTTGAATATTTGAAACTTGACGAGGAGTATTCAAGATATGTCGAACCACTTATTTTGTATTCGCACTTGAAGTCAAGCGAGGTGCTTTCAGATAATGAGAGAGCCGAGATGAGCGAAAAACTTTCCCATATTTTGAATAATATTTCGATTGAGACCAGTTTTGTATCAAGTGAACTAAGCAAACTTCCAAATGAACTCTTAGATGATATCATCTATGATAAAAGATTTGTTGACTATAATAGGGTGTTTGAGGATATAAAACGTAACAAAAAGCACACTCTATCAAAAAAGGAAGAAAAATTGTTGTCAGGAATGAACTTCCTTGGTGGCTTTTCTTCAAATATGGATATGCTCAGCGATGTTGACTTCAAGTTTGGCTCTGTAAAAGATTCAAACGGCAAGTCCTACGAACTTAATCATGCCTCCTATTCCTCACTTGTGCGAAATGCAGACCGAAAACTTCGCAAGAGTGCCATGGAGAAGATGAATGGTAAATACGGCGAATTTATAAACACACTTGCAAACAACTATATAAATGACGTTAAAGCAGACTGCTATTTTGCAAAGGTACGAAAGTATAAGTCGGCACTTGAGCGAGAGTTAAACGGCGAAGAAATTGACAAGCAAGTATATGATATGCTCATAAAACAGGTGAGTGGCAATCTTGAACTATTGTTTTCGTATTTTGACGTAAAAAAAGGACTTTTGGGTGTCAATAAAATGTATATTTATGACACAATGGCAGATGTGGGCAAAATTAGCGATAAAAAATACACATATGATGAGGCAATAGAGATTATAAAAAAAGCGGTCGCACCACTTGGAGAGGAGTATGTTTCGCTTATTCAAAGGGCGAAGGAGGAACGTTGGATTGATGTCTATCCAAACGTGGACAAAAATTCAGGGGCTTATGAAACTGCCATCTATGATAGACATCCATATGTTATGACAAATTTTGAGGGTGACATTGACTCGGTATTCACTCTTGCACACGAACTTGGTCATGCAATGCACTCATATTTTTCGAATAAAACACAAAGTTATCCAAAGGCATACTATCCAATATTTTTAGCGGAAATTGCCAGTACGACCAATGAAATGCTCCTTATAAATTATCTTTTGAAGTCAACAAAGGACAAAAATCAAAGGATAGCCCTTTACAACAAACTTTTTGACGAGGTTAAGGGTACAATCTATAGACAGACAATGTTTGCCGAATTTGAAGAAAAAGTGCATAAACTCTATGAGGACGGCGAGAGTTTGACAAAAGATAGACTCTGCGGTATGTACTACGTGCTTAATAAAAAGTACTTTGGTGAGGTCAAACTTATCGAACAAATAAAGTTTGAATGGGCAAGAATACCACATTTCTTCAATGCTTTTTATGTCTTTAAATATGCGACAGGAATGATATGTGCGATAACCTTTACAAACAAGATTCTTTCGCACGAAGAGGGTGCAGTTGAAAAATATATCAAATTTTTGTCAGCAGGGTGCAGTGATAACCCTATAAAAATACTTCAGTCCTCAGGTGTTGACCTGCTTGATGAACAAACCTTCACTCAGTGCTTTGACTATCTTAAGTCTATGCTCAATGATTGGAAGAGTATATTGTAAAATAAACATTAAAAATATCAACTTTGCATTGTTACAGTGCATAAAATATAAATTTGCACATTTTATAAAATATATAGATATCAAACATATATAAAATACTAATTGTATAATACAATATCTTATGTATAGAATATATTATTAAATAAGTATATGAAAATATAAATAACTATATATGAAAGCCTTAACATAAAAATATCATTTTTTTTAGAAAGTTTCAGTTATCTCAGAAATATCAAATGCTAAAAATTTCAACTACATTAAATGTTAAAAAATCTCAACCGCATATTCGAAAGTTTTAATCGCATATTTAAAAATCTCAACTAACTATTAAATGAGAATATAAACTATGTGATGTTAAAATTTTATTTGCATAAAATTTTATAAATTCTAGCGAATTTGTGTGTTTTACACACTCATCTCAT
>CAJFOL010000028.1 GCA_904397185.1 uncultured Clostridia bacterium | reverse complement strand
TATGAGATGAGTGTGTAAAACACACAAATTCGCTAGAATTTATAAAATTTTATGCAAATAAAATTTTAACATCACATAGTTTATTTTATATTTGCTAAATATCAAAATATTTGTTATAATATCATATATGAACTATTACGAAAGGATGAAAGAAAAATATAACAACCTTAAAAGCAAAGAGGATGTTATTATACTGTCTATTGAATCGTCATGCGATGAGACCTCAATTGCGGTCGTTAAAAATGGTCGACAGGTTTTATCAAACATTATTGCAAGCCAAATAGAAATTCATAGAAGATTTGGCGGTGTTGTGCCAGAAGTTGCATCCAGAAACCATATTTTAGCCATCAGCAATGTCTATCGTCAGGCTTTGTCGGATGCTGGTATAACAAAAGAGGACATCGATGCGGTCGCAGTGACATACGGGGCAGGACTTATGGGGGCATTGCTTGTCGGGGTAAACTTTGCCAAGGCTCTCGCCTATGGGCTTGACGTTCCATTAATCGCAGTCAGCCATGTATACGGACATATTTCGGCAAACTTTATCTCACACCCAAACCTTGAACCGCCATTCCTTTGCCTAATGGTCAGCGGAGGGCATACCGCTATTTTGAAAGTTACCGATTATAACAAAAAGGAAATGCTCGGCACAACAATTGACGATGCAGTCGGCGAAGCATTTGATAAGGTGGCACGAGTGCTGTCTCTTCCTTACCCGGGTGGACCTGAGATTGAAAAACTTGCAAAAAGCGGAGAAAATACCTATCATTTCACCGTGTCAAATGCATTAAAACACACTCTCAACTTCTCTTTTAGTGGAATAAAGACTGAAGTTGTCAACCTTGTCCACAATGCAAATCAAAAAGGTGAGGAGTTAAACAGGGCGGATATTGCCTGTTCTTTCCAGGAGTGTGTAACAGATGAACTCAGCCAAAAGGCAATCACCGCTTGCAAAAGTCAAAACATAAAAAAACTTGTAGTTGCAGGTGGTGTCGGTGCAAACAGCAGGTTAAAAGAAAAACTATCTTCTTTTTGCAATGAAAACGACATAGAGTTCTATGCACCAGTGCTAAAATACTGCACAGATAATGGTGCCATGATAGGCTCATGTGCTTACTATATGATGAAAGACGGACTAGGGCTTGCAAATCTTGACTTGACAGCAAGACCAAATGTAGATTTATAGGTTAGATATGGAGAAGACAAATTTTAAAGATAAAATAGTTGCATTTTTTAAACGGTTCACATGGTATGAACTTGCATTGTTGATTGTCGGGCTTGTGGCAATACTTGTGCTATCAATAATTGTCAAGAGTTCTCCCGTGACAATCTTGTATTCTGTGTTCGGAGTGATTTACACCGTACTTCTTGCTTCAAAGTTTAAGGTAGCAGTAGTCTTTGGAGTAATACAATCAAGTTTGTATATCGTTCAGTCAGTGCTATACAAAAACTGGGGAGAGGTGATACTAAACAGTGCCATCGTCCTGCCAATCTTGATTGCTTCAGTTATAACATGGTTTACAGGTATTGACAAGAAAAACACACAGGTCACAAAATCTAAATTAAAATCTTGGGAATGGGCTTTGGTTGCTGGCATCTTTGTGGTCATTTGGGTATCGTTCTATTTTATCCTCAATGCACTAAACACTCAAAACGTGATTATTGCCTGCTTTTCGTGTGCCTTCACTGCAGCCGCTCACTATCTGCTCCTTAGAAAAAGTCAATGGATGTTTGTCGCCTTTATTGGTGTAAATGTTGTACTTTTTGTGCTTTGGCTCTTACCAGTTGTCCAAAGTGGCGGGCTTGGACTTGAGAGCATTACAATGCTTGTGACAATCTTAGTATATAACATTTCAAATATTATGGGCATTGTAAACTGGGCAAAAAGTAGAAATAAAAACCCAAAAAATAACGAAGAAAATACCGAAAAAATAGACGAAAATAATCAAGAAAAAATAGATGAAAATGTCGAAAAATTGTCAGAAAATCAAGAAAATAATAGTATGACAAAAAATATCGAAAATACCGAAGAAAATGTCGATAAAATAGATAAAAATCAAAAAAATGACGAAAATAATGTTATTTTAGATAAAAAAGTCGACAAAAAATAATAAAAAAATATTTAAAAATAAAAATTAATTAAAAATTATCAAAAAATCAATCAAATATAAAAAATTACAAAAAAATTAAAAAATAATCAAACAAAATTCAAAGGAGAAAATATATGGAATTACTTGCACCTGCTGGGAATTTTGATAAACTTGTCACTGCTGTCCATTTTGGAGCAGATGCGGTTTATTTTTCTGGCAAAAAGTTTGGACTTCGTGCATTTGCTGGCAATTTTGACGAAGATGAGATTTACAAGGCAATGGAATTTTTGCACAGCCACGGCAAAAAGGGTTATATCACACTTAATATTGTCGCAAAGGATAGCGATTTTGTTGGACTTGACGATTATTTGAAGGTGCTTGTCGATGCCAAAGTTGATGGACTTATTGTGTCGGACGTTGGACTTATTTATTATATTCGAAAGAATTTTCCATCCCCCAACGTCCATGTCTCAACACAGGCAAATGTCAATAACTCGCAATCTGCAAAATTTTTCGTGGATATGGGTTGCACTCGAATAGTCCTTGCACGAGAAATGTCTATTGAAGATATCAAAAAAATGCACTCTAGCCTTGGCGATAAGGTGGAACTTGAAGCCTTTGTCCATGGTGCAATGTGTATATCCTATTCGGGCAGGTGTTTGCTGTCAAACTATTTGAGCGGAAGAGATAGCAATCACGGTGCCTGTGTGCAAGCATGCAGATGGAAGTACTATATAAGAGAAGAAAGCAGAGAGGACGAACTTCCAATTGAAGAGGACGAGCGGGGAACCTATATTTTAAACTCAAAGGATTTGTGCCTTGTTGACCACTTAAAAGAATTAGAAGAGGCAGGGGTGAACAGTCTCAAAATCGAGGGGCGAATGAAGTCTGACTACTACGTGGCATCGGTAGTCAATGCTTACAGACGGGCATTAGACGGCTTTGATGACTTTGAAGTTTTGCACAGCGAACTTGAAAAGACCAGCCATCGCCGTTATACCACAGGGTTTTATTTCGGTGCTGATGATAAGGAATATCTCGAAGATTCTATGCCAGTGCAGAGTTATGTCTTTATTGCAAAGGTGGTTGAGGATGCCGTGGACGGAAAAGTCAAAGTTGAAATGCGAAATCGTTTTAGGGTCGGCGACACTCTTGAGATTTTGTCGGCTGATGATAACTTTTTAAAGACGATAACAATCACAGAGATAACCAATTCAAAGGGCGAAAATATAGATGATGCCAAGAGGGTGCAAGAGATAGTGACAATCAACTGTCCTTGCCTACTAAAATCAGGCGACATATTAAGAGTAGAGAAGTAAAAAGTTAATTGTTTGGAATAAAAAAGTTTTTTAAGTTAATTTTTATCATCGAAAATACTATATCGCCGTTATGCATAATGTGAGAAAATTTAGATATTTGAATTTCATTTGTATACATATTAT
>CAJFOL010000027.1 GCA_904397185.1 uncultured Clostridia bacterium | reverse complement strand
TTAGAGCGGAAGCACAGTCTATACACAAATAACCTTAATCGGACACTGATCCAAACTAAGTTTGGTCGTCCAACATTTGGTTTGCTTTGACAGACCAAGGGACAACCAAACAACAGGAAAAGTTATTGATAGTCGCCGAGCATTTGGCTCGCAAACTAAGTTTGGTCGTCCAACATTTGGTTGGTTAAATAAAATTATACTAAAAATTTGGATTTGTGGGGAAAAATGTATATAATATTGTTATGAATGATAGAATTAAAGAAAAACTTAAAGTTTTGACAACTAAGCCTGGTGTCTATATTATGCGAGACAAGGACGGCAATGTCATCTATGTTGGCAAGGCGAAAAACTTAAAAAACAGGGTCAGTCAATACTTTCGAAACTCACCTAAACAGGCAAAGGTTCAAGCAATGGTCGACAATGTCGATATTTTTGACTACTATATCACCATGAGCGAAATGGATGCCCTCGCACTTGAGAGCAACTTAATAAAAAAATATCAACCTTTTTATAACATTCTTCTTAAAGACGGCAAGCAATTCCCATATATTAAAATAGATATGAAGGACCCTTTTCCTAAGATTGAAATAGTAAGAAAGGTTAAAAAGGACGGTGCGAGATATTTTGGTCCATATTTCGCAGGTCTTGACGTGCGAGAGATTGTAAAAACTATCAATTCTGCCTTTAAAATACGTACTTGCAACCTTAAAATCACCGAAAACTCAATGGCAAAGCGGGAATGCCTCAACTACTCGCTGGGGTTATGTTCGGCACCATGCACCAAACGTATTGACAAAGAGGGTTATCGAAAGGAAATCGACAGAGTTATCAACTTTTTAAACGGTAATGACGATGAAATTGAAGAAATTTTGACAAAAAAGATGCTTCAAGCCTCAGAAAACGAGAATTTTGAAAATGCTATCATGTTCCGTGACAGACTTAAAATGGTGGCAAAACTTAAACAACGAGTGGTTGCAAACTTGCCTAAAGATGTCAGCAAGGACGTCTTCGCATATTATACTGACGGCTTGAGCGGAGTTATCACATATATGGCGGTACGTGGTGGCAAAATTCTTGGTATAATCTCCCACCCTTGCCTTGATGCTGAGTTGGAAGAAGGTCGCACATTATTCAATTTTGTCGTGCAGTACTACCAAAATTTGCTCGTGCCTAGCGAGATAATATTGTCACATGATATTGAAGACAAAGAACTACTCTATGAATTTTTCAATAAAAAGGTCAACATTATCACAAATCCGCATGGAATAAACAAGCAACTGCTTGATATGGCACTTGAAAATTCTAAAGAATACCTCAACAAATACATTGAAAAGGAAAGGCTCAAGTATAACAATACAATTGGGGCGGTCAAGAGTTTGCAAGAAAAGTTGCATCTTAAAAATACACCGATGAGAATGGAGTGCTATGATATATCAAATATAAGTGGGACAAACAAGGTCTGCTCAATGGTGGTATTCAAAAATGGTGAAGCCTGCAAACAACATTATCGAAAATTTAAGATAAAGACGGTCAAAGGTGCAAACGACTTTGCTTCGCTTGCCGAGGCTTTGACAAGGCGACTTAAACGGCTTAAAGAGCAAAACGGTGAGAGTTTCAGAGAAAAACCCGACCTTATCATAATTGATGGTGGCAAAGGACAGATTTCTTCATGTTATGAGATACTAAAAGAGTTTGGCTTTGAGCAGTCCATTGATATGATAGGTCTTGCAAAAAAACAGGAAGAGGTCTTCTTTCCAAACAAGGCTGAGCCAGTGCTTCTACGACCAGGAAGCGCCGAACTTAAACTTATTCAGCGCATAAGGGATGAGGCTCACAGGTTTGCCATAACCTATCACCGCTATATTAGGTCGCAAAAGCAGACTAGGTCTCCGCTTGATGATATTGTCGGTGTTGGTCCTAAAAAGCGGGATGCCCTTCTCAAAGCATTTGGAACGAGCGAAGAGGTTGCAAAAGCGAGTGTCGACCTC
Organism: uncultured Clostridia bacterium; assembly: GCA_904397185.1. Taxonomy (GTDB): domain Bacteria; phylum Bacillota; class Clostridia; order Christensenellales; family UBA1242; genus Caccovivens. The sequence continues at coordinate 6,967 of CAJFOL010000027.1, read as the reverse complement.
CTCCGCACCGTCCCTGGGATATCCCCTGCTCTTGCCGAGGTTATACACACACATTTTAAAGAGCATCCGCTTGAATACAAGGCAGAAGAATAAATTTGTAAGTTTTAATTTCTAAAAAATACATGATATTTTAATAAAAAAGTATAAAAAAATGAAATTTAATTGTTTTTTACGGATAATATTAAAAATTAAAAAAAAACAAAAAGTTTTTATCAATTTTGTTTGTATAACTTGAAAAATATTTGTATACTAAAAACGGAGGTAAAAATATGAGAAAAATTACTATGGTTCAATATGGTTGTGGAAAAATGAGCAAATACACAATCAGATATGCTCTCGAAAAGGGAGTTAAAATCGTTGGGGCTTTTGATATAAACCCTGATGTTATCGGAAAGGACATCTCGGTGCTGATTGATAGCGACAAACCACTTGGTGTTAAAATCAAAGATGCAAAGGAGTTTGACAAGTTTTTACAATCTCACAACGTCGATGTTGCAATAATTACCACTACAAGTGTGTTCGCAGAAAACTACCCTGCCTATGAAATCTGTGCTAAAAATGGTGTAAATGCCATCTCTACCTGCGAAGAGGCTTTTTATGCACAAAATTCCAATCCAAAACTCACTAAAAAACTTGATAAACTTGCAAAAGAAACTGGTTGCACCATTTGTGGAAGTGGTTATCAAGATGTATTTTGGGGAAATCTTATCAGTGTGATTGGTGGGGCTACCCATAAAATTGTAAAAATCAAAGGTAAATCAAGTTACAATGTAGAGGACTACGGTATCTCGCTTGCAAAAGTTCACGGAGTTGGACTGACTAAGGAAGAGTTTAAAAAGGAAATCAATGAGCCTGAAAATATATCTGATGAAGAACTTAAAAAACGTATCAATGCTGGTAAATTCTCGCCTTGTTATATGTGGAATGTAAATGGCTGGCTATGCTCTAAACTCGGACTTCACGTGGTTAAACAAACTCAGAAATCGGTTCCACAAATTGCCGAAGAGGAAATCCACAGCACTACCCTTGGAATGACCATCCCTAAAGGTCGTTGCACTGGGCTTAGTGCGGTTGTTACTACCCAGACAAAGGAAGGTATCACAATTGAAAGTGAATGTATCGGCAAGGTTTACGGCCCAAATGACTTTGACTGCAATGACTGGACCATTGAAGGCGAGCCTAGCACACGAGTTGTTGTAGAAAGACCGTCAACAGCAGAACTAACCTGTGCAAGTGTTATCAATCGTATTGTTGAGGTGCTTGTTGCTGAGCCTGGTTACACAACTACCGACCAAATGCCTGAAAATATTTACAAAGCACACAATCTTGACAAATATATCGAAATTGTTGATGTTGATGATGAGTGTGGATGCGGACATGAGCATTGCCATCACCATGAATAATATTTTCAAATTAAAAAGGAGCAAAAGATGAGTGGTTATTTTATAACCTTTGAAGGCGGAGAGGCCTGTGGCAAGTCAACACAAGTTAAAATGTTAAAAGAGTATCTTGGAACACTTAAAAATAAAGACGACTTTCTGTTCGTTCGAGAACCTGGCGGAACACCACTGACTGACGAAATTCGAAGACTTTTGTTAAACTATGAAATCGACAAGCCATTGCCTATGACCGAATTGTTACTTTTTTGTGCATCGCGAGTTGAAGATGTCTACAAACAAATTTTGCCAGCACTTAAGAATGGCAAAGTTGTAATCGCTGATAGGTTCTACGACTCCACAATCGCCTATCAAGGTATGGCACGCGGGATTATGTCAAGTGAGGATATACTCTCTCTTACCAAAAAGATTATCGGCAATCTTGTGCCTAATCTCACCTTCTATCTAAAAATTTCACCAGAAGAGGCTTTTAAAAGAAAGAGCAAAATGGGAGAAATGGACAGAATTGAAAAGGAAGGGCTTGAGTTTCACAAACAGGTTCAAAAAGGATATGATTTTATATCAAACATTGAAAAAGAACGATTTTATGTCCTAGATGCAACAAAAAAGCCAGAGGAAATATTTGCTGAAATTATAAAGGTTTTAAAAGAAAAAATACCTAATTATTTTAAAAATTAAATTAATTTAAAAATAATAAAAAATTATTAGAAAATTAAAATTAAAAAAATATTAAAAAAATATTTTTTAAATTATTTAAAAAAATCACATAATTTTAAGAAAAAACTTAATTTTATGTGATTTTTTCGTTATTTTACTATAATTTTTTTGCAAAATTCTTTAAAATCAAAATTTGAAAAGTCGTTATTGCTAACAATTACCATCGCTGGTTTTTTGTTTGCTATTTGTTTTACCCGCTCAAGTGCTTCATCATATGAGTAATTTTTTATAAATTCTTCATCGTGTTTTGCTTCCTTGTCGCCTAGCAAATATCCAAAAACGTCATATTGTCTATAATTGCTGGAGGCTCTTCCCATCAGGTCATTGTAGTCAAAATTTATACTGCTCGCATAAATATCCTTTGCATTTTGGAAACTCTCTTGTGTAAAATTTTCAACCATACCCTTTATAAAGGCTGGGTACTCCTCTATCACCTTTAACATATTATCCTCTTGGCAGGCAATACTAAATTTGAGATAAATTCCGTCAGATTTTTGATTGACGTTACAATCACATGAATAGCAAAGCCCTTTTTTAGTTCTAAAATATGTTGTTGAATAGTTATATAAAATATGAGATATTATCCGATTTTCTAGGTACCAATCTCTGTTATAATTTTCTTTGGCTACAAAGTCGATTATTTTATACTCAATTTGAATAAAGCCTTGGTTAGGCTCAACGGCTTTTTCAAAAACAAAACCTGATGGTTTGTAACCTAGGTGGTTCTTTATCTTAAAGCCCTGTTCTCCGCCTTTGTTTAATCGTGGGTAAACATACTTTGATATGAGTTTTTCAATCTCTTTTGGTGATATATTTCCAACAACGTTGACAGTGACATTGTTTGTGTTGTAATACTTTTCTATGAAATCTTTTACATCCTTAAGTTTTATATTTTGTAGCGACTGTATATCACCAGCAAAAGAATATCGAAAATTTTTGTATTCCTTGTTTTTTGTAAAGTTTTTATGATAAGCCCACTGGCATAACATAGAATTTTGCAGTTTAATAGTATTTATCTCATCACTTATAATCTTGTATTCTAAGTCAAAATTCTCTTGAGTATACTGTAAATCTGAAAAGCCCTCTGTCAAACAATCGACCGCACTGTCTATCTTGTCAGGAGTTGTCATTATAAAAAAACCAGACCCAAACCTTGAAGTGTAAGCATTGTAATAATGATATTTTTTTAGGTTGTCGTTCCTTTCCTTGCGGGTGTGGTTTTTGGTGGAAAAACTCATTAAAGCATGTTCGCAAAAATGTGCAAGCCCTGCCTTGCCTTTTGGGTCATTGAGTGCTCCTGCATAAAAATTGAGTTGAAAGATGATACCTTTTATATCTTTACAATACTCGCTGACAACCCTTATACCTTCCTTCGTCTGGAAAACTTTGTATCTCATCATTACTCCTTAAATCTTTTTATCATAAAAATTCAACATTTTATCATAAAAATTGCATGATAAGTATGTGGAGACATCGCCCCACCTTTCATGCAACTAAACTTTATCTAATCTTCATCTGTGTTTTTAAGTTTTAAATTGGCTTTCTTTTGAAATTTTCCGTCCTTTTTGTAAACCACAAATTTGGTGTCTTGGCTCTTTGAAAGTTCTTGAACACGTGCCAAAGCCTCTTCCTTTGTCTTCTTGCTGTCTATCACTCTCTTTGCACCATCTTTCTTAATCTTCCAAAGTTTGTCTTCCTTGTCATACAAAACACGGTAGACACTCTTCTTTTGCTTGCCATCTTCTTCGGTTTGAACAGTCACCTCTTCTTCCTTTTGTTGAGGCTTAGTCTCCTCTTTCTTTTGCTGAGATTTTGTCTCTTCGCTCTTTGCAGTTTTCTTTGTCGCTACCTCTTGATTTGTCTTTTTGGCAGGCTCCTTTTTTACCTCATCGGTAGTTTCTTCTTCGGCAATATTTTTCTTAGTCTCCTGTTTCTTCTCTTCTACCTTCTTTTCTTTTTTCTTTTTACCAAAAAACCACATAACTTTATCTCCTTTTACAAGTTTATTATATCATTTTTGAAAATGTTTTTCAATATTTATTATAAAATATTTTTTTATTTTATTATTTATTTTTTATTTTTTCTAAAATATGTTATCATATCATCATAAGGAGTGAAAATGAAAAATATTGGAACTGTATCTTATGGTGTTAAAGCACCTATCATTAGACCTGGCGATGACCTCGTTGAAATAACTGTTGACAGTGTAATGAAGGCTGTAAAAGAGGCAAAAATTAAACTTAAAGATAGGGACATTGTCGCTGTTACCGAAGCAATTGTCGCTAAGAGTCAAGGCAATTTTGCCACCGTTGATGATATTGCAAGTGATGTGCGAAGTAAAATGGGGGAAGGCACAATAGGTGTTATCTTTCCTATCCTATCCCGTAACCGTTTCTCTAATATCCTAAAAGCAATCGCTAGAGGTTGTGATAATTTAGTTATTCAACTTTCTTATCCGTTTGACGAAGTGGGCAATCCGCTGGTGTCTATTGAAAAGTTATACGAACTGGGCATAACAAGTTTTGACAAGGTGTTTACGGATGAAAAATTCTATAAACTTGTTGGAAAAATCGAACACCCTTTCACCGGCATAGACTATATTGATGCATACAAAAAGATTTGCGGTGATAAGTGTAAGGTTATCCTTTCAAACGACCCAACCACTATTTTAAAATATACCAAAAAGGTCATCTCTGCCGATATCCACTCAAGGTTTAGAAATAAAAATCTTCTACTCAAAAAAGGTGCTAAAAAAGTTATTACTCTAGATGAAATACTATCAAAACCTGTGAACGGAAGTGGTTACAATGAAAAATATGGTGTGCTTGGCTCAAATCTCTCGACAGATGAAAAACTCAAACTTTTCCCACGTGATACACAAGTTTTTGTTGATAAACTTCAGAAGAGATTTAAAGAGGAATGCGGAGTCAATATTGAGTGCATGGTCTACGGCGATGGTGCATTTAAGGACCCTGTGGGCGGTATTTGGGAACTTGCTGACCCTGTTGTTTCCCCTGCATATACAAGCGGTCTCAACGGCACACCAAATGAAATAAAACTTAAGTTTGTCGCCGACAATCAAATAGCCAACCTCACAGGTAAAGAGGCTGAAAAGGCTATGAAAGAGATAATCAGCAAAAAGTCTAAAGACCTTAAAAATCAAAATATATCTCTAGGCACCACCCCAAGACGAATAACCGACCTATTAGGCTCACTTGCCGATCTTACAAGTGGTAGCGGAGATAAAGGCACACCTATTGTCTTAATTACTGGATATTTCAATAATTATGCGGATGAATAAAAAAAATTATGAATTTTTAAATAAAATATAAATTTAAGATAAAAAATATTATTTTTTAATGTTTATGCAGTTTAAAATACTGCAAAAAATACTGCATTAAAAATAATAAAATTGTTAAATAAATATAATAATAAATTTTTATTCAGAATATAGACAAATTATTAGTCTAAATAATATTTTTAAAAAAATTAAAAAAAGTGACAATCAAATCATAGTTTATTGCCACTTTTTTTTTGTTTTTAAGAAAAATTCTAATATTGATTTTTTTATTCTATCATTCTTTAACATAATTTTAATTGCTTAATATCCAACAATTTTGTCAGCATAACTTGACCAACCCGATTTGTACGCATCCACACTTGCACTTGGCACTTCAATGGTGGCTATAGTTGATGGAATGGTTGAACCATCAAACGTCGGTGGAGTTGTGGCTTCAATACGGATGGTGTTTAATTTTGTGCAATAATAAAATGCAAAAGGTCCTATGCTTGTCAAACTTGACGGTAAGGTTATATTTGTAAGTTCAATACAACCGTAGAATGCCTCATCTCCTATACTTGTCAATTTTGTACATTTACTTAAATCTATATTTGCAATTTCACCGCAATCTTGAAATGCTTGTTCTCCTATTGTTTCTAAATTTATACAATCGCTTAAATTTATACTTGCAAGTCCACTACATCCTTCAAATGCAGAACTTTCAATACTTTTCAAACTTAATGGTAATTCAACTCTAGTAATGCTTGTATTATAAGCAAAAACTGAAGAACCAATTGAAGTTACTAAATAATCATCACCTTCAATATACGTATCACCTTTTTCTTGATATTTAAAAATTATTGAAGTAGCATTAAGCATAATATTAGTCAATCCTCCGTTCATCGCTTCATAAAAAGTATTAAAATCTGTGTATGGTCCATAAGTTTCTTCGTCTACCTCTACTGTAAAATTAGTCATACTAGTATAAGTCGCCATATTAGAACTCATATCATTTAAAAATTCTTCAAAAGAGTCAAATTCTAATGTCTTGTCTACAGGCTCCCCTTCTATGATTGAATATGATGATGGTATCACTACTTCGGTATCACTCCCTGTATATGAAACTAATGTACCATTGTTGTCAAAGGTAAAGCCTTCAAGTACTGGCGGGATATACACATTTAGTGTGATTGTTATGCCACTTAAGTCAATGCTACTTGAATTTGGAGCGGTAACAACAAGGATTAGGCTTCCATCTATATCTGTTGTCTCTGGGTCAAAGATTTTGTAGCCGTTATCATCTTTCTCGGCTATGTCATTCGTCTCTATGATACCGCTATATGTCACTGACACTTGCTCTGATTGCAACTGCTCGCTTAGTGTTACCTTTGTGATTTCCCATTCATCATCAGTCGCATTGATTATATCAAAATATAGTGCAAAAGAACCTAGTGAGTTGTCGTACTCGCCAATATTCATATTAAACTCGCCATTTATATATCCAGGCATAAAATCTGATACAACCTGTGGCTCGGCTGAAGAATTGTCTTGTTTTATTCTAACCTGTTTTACA
>CAJFOL010000026.1 GCA_904397185.1 uncultured Clostridia bacterium | reverse complement strand
TAGGTTGTATCTGTGGTGTTTATTATATCAATTTATATGGATAGACCGCCTGTAGTATTGTCAATCTGCCCTAAATTTAAATTCATAGTTGTGTTGACATAACCTGGTACAAAGTTATCTATGGTCTCACCATTGCTACTTGCATCTTCCATACTGTTTTTCAACCTTATATCTTTTACATAAAGACTAGGGTCGCCTATAACAAAATCAACTTGACCTTTTAATCGGACAATGATCCAAACTAAGTTTGGCGGTCAATTGTCGCAAGTCCATGCGGAGCGGAGTGAGTTATCAGAAAACTAAACGAAGAGATAATAAGCATAGTGCAGGTTGCATAAAAAAATGGATATTCGTGCGAATATCCATTTTTTTGCAAATAATCATTTTTATACACAAATCAAAAGTTTACATGAAAATTAATTGATTATATATAAAAATTATTTGTTTTTTGTGGTGATAAAATTTAATCAATTTTTAATGCAAAAAATTAAATAAAACATGAAGTGAAAGTGTCTTCAATTTTAACTTAAGCCTTTACAACTTCATAGTCAGTTTCGCTACCCTCTACAAGTTGTGCAGTATAGCCTTCTGCTACAAAGTTTGCACTTGGAAGTTCTGCCAAGTTATTTGCTGGGTTGAAGTCATGGAATACTCCACCTGTTACAACAAATGATGCAGTGCCATCTACAAAGTAATCATCTTGGCAATTTAAAGTGAATCTATGATCGCTTTGTGAGCTGAGTTGTTGAATAGAATATTCCCCTCCTTTGATTTCTACAGTGCCTTGATAAGCATATACGGCAGAAATGTTACCAATAAATGTTCCGTTTTCAATTACAAGTCTTGTACCAACATCCATAACATCAACAGCATAGCAGTCATTTTCAAGTGCTTTAATAGTTCCGTTTCCAGTGATAGTCAAGTCTCCCTCTCCTCGCACTGAAACAACTGACCATTTGTTTGCTCCAGGAGTGGTCTCATCCCAGAATGCTGTCTCATTTGAAAGTGTCTTGCCATTTAAGTCAAGTTCAACTTCACGAGTCACTGCGACAACGTCTTCAACAACGATGTCATCGGTGAGTTTGATGATATCATCATCGCCTTCAAGAGCGGTAACAAGTTCTTGATAGGTCCCTACTTCAGCAGTAGTCTCCTTTTGGGTTTCTTCACCACAAGCAGTAAGCACAAAGATTGTTGAAACAATCATAAGTAGTGCAACTATAGATAGTATAATTTTTTTAGATTTTGTTAATTGCATATTTCTCCTCCTTCTTAACAATTTAACTATTATTAGTATAGCAACATTAAAAATATAAAGCAAGCATTTTGACGACATTTTTCACATTTATTTTTTGCGATAAAGTATAAGCCTAAACTCGCTCAAGCGGACACACCACCCAGCCCCTGGCTAGAGCGCGGAGATATTGCCTAAACCTACAATTCAATAGAGTGTACAGCCGTCCAACATTTGGTTGGTTAGAGCGGAAAAATAGTCTAAGCCAAAGTCCACTCAGTCGGACAGTCGTCGAACATCTGGTCCGCGGACAGTGATCCAAACTAAGTTTGGTTAGAGTGGAAGGTCTTTCTTGTCGAAGCGGAAAATGCCTATGATAAAGCAAACTATACCTATACCTAGTAATATGCCAAATTTCCATAAATATGCAAGTGAGCCTGCCATTATTGAAACAGTATCATAAAGAGTTATGACTGATAGGTAGTTAAAGAAGTTCATCGCTGATATTCTCATGGCTGATGGCACAACTGAAGAGCCAAAAAGTCCTAAAATCGTGCATACAAGTGAGAATATGGTTATTCCGCCACCTATGCCGAGCGAATATTTTGTCCTATTGAATATCGCCGAACACATAAAGCAGAAGCCAGCAATAGCAAACATGGTCAAGAATGCACCTAGGTTAAAGAGAAGTATTTGTGCATAGTTTATCGCAAAGGAGTTTCCACCTGATATCCATACCGCAATCACACTGGTAACAGTAAGAAGAGCAAACATGGCAAAGAGCGAAACAATCAAATAGGTCATCTGTGTCACTGTTACCGTACGACGTTTGGTCGGAGTTGAAAGCACATATGCCATAGACCCTGAGTCTACCTGCCCTGCAAGGAGTCCGTTTGCCGTCATGATTACAAACACCATAGGTAGAAGCAAGCCTGCTATCCTATAGAATATAGAACCTATTATAAGACTATAAATGTCCATATTGCCAAGTTCTTCAAGGGCGGTCACAACGTCCTCGTCTTGAATTTGGTCGGTTATACTTCCTGTAGCCTCATCCCTTGCCTGAGTGATCACTTCTGCCATCTGCTCATCGGTGAGTGTTAAACTCTCCCCTGTCTCTGGGTCGGTTGTAAGTTCTTTAAGCCAAAACTCATAGGTCGTAATTGAAGTGTTTGCCAAAACCTTTGATGCAACTGCCCAAGTCTCAGCCTCGGCAAGTTGTTCGTCAGTCGGCTGGTCAATGCCTGCAGTAAAGGTCTTTAGCACCTGGTCATATATCATATCATTGACATATTCGTTCGCCTCGGTTTTGAAGTTGTCATTGTTGTAGGTAAATATTCCGCCATCCTGCTCGGCTTCTGTCTTTTGTGAAATATATGAATCTATCGCATCAGAGGCAAGTTGTCTTGCTGAGAGTGAAGAGGCAAGTGCGGACTGCTCTGTTGCATCCTCCCCAGCAAGAGCGGTGTTATATGCATTGGTCTCAACATAGTCAAGAAATGCCGTTTGCATTGCTACAGCAATATTATCTTCACCTGTAACAGTGCTATCATTTTCATAGGCAAGCAAAAGAATAGAGATAAACTGTTTAAGTTCATCATCGGTGAAATCAACTTCAACCATACTGCCTACTAAAGGATTATCAAGATATCCCTTTATCTCGGTGAAAGCACTTTCGGTCGCTGTGGCTCTTATCCCCGCCAAAACCTCTTCGGTCAGTTCAGTGTCTGGGTTCTCGGCTTGAAAGTTTGATAGAGCGGTGTCATAATGCGGAGTTGCCATTGTCCAAAATAGGCTTAGTGCAGACTGTCCGCCTAAAAGTTCAATATCCATATCCCTTACAGTGATTACACCATTTTCAAAATCGACAGAATTAAGATAGAGGTCATAACTATCAAGTGCATTGGTCTTTAAAGTCGACTCTTGGTCTGCCTGAGTAAAGACATCCTTAAGGGAGTCGCGAATGTTGTTTATGCCAAGGTTGCCAAGCACAATAATGACTATAGCAAGCATGACACAGGTTGACACTGTGACGGACACCCACTTAACCCAATTGGCTTTCATTGATTGTTTGAAAAGTGCTTTACTAAACATCTTTGCCTCCTTTTTTCTCTTCCCTCTTCCTTATTTTTCTATACCTTTTATCAGATTTTAAAACGTCCTTTTTAAGTGATTTTATCTCTCTTATCTGTTGTTTATCCTCGCGTTTTTGTGCTTTTACCATTGGTTTATTAAAGAATTTTTCGTTTTTAGCCTCTAAATCTTCCTTTTTCTCTTGTTTTTTAATCTCTTGTTTCTCGTGACGTTTTTCCTGTTTCATTTCCTTCTTGGTCTTAGGCTGGTCATCTATATTTTTAACCTCGCTCTCCTGTCTTGCATACTCCTCGGCAAGGACATTTTTAAAGTGCTTTTCAAGATTAAATTTTACCTCAGCCATAAATTTTAGTTTGTAATTTTTAAGCACATTAAATAGTCTGTTTATATCCTTATCGGTGATTTTGATTGTCACTTGGTTATACTTCTCTTGGTCTCTTACAATCTCGTATTTCAGTCTTTTAAATTTAAGATAATCTTCACGCGTGGTAAACTCTATCTTATATGACTTGTTTTGATTGCCTCTTATTTCGCTCATTGTGGCTATATCCACAATTCGCCCGTTGTAGATTAGTGCTACTCTGTCGCAAACCTGTTCAAGTTCGTCAAACATCTGACTGCTCATAAGTATGGTCTTTCCCTTCGCCTTTTCTTCAAGCAAAAGTTCCAAAAAAGTCTCTCTCATAAGCGGGTCAAGCCCTGTCGATGGCTCGTCAAGAATAAGGATATCCTTGTCAGCCATAAATGCAGCGACAATAGCCGTCTTTTGTTTCATACCCTTACTCATTCGTTTCAGATTGGCAGACGGGTCAAGTTGGAGTTTGTCGACAAGATAATTTGCATAGTCCATACTTTTAAGACCAAGCAGTTCCGCCTGAGCCTTGAAAAAGGTGTTGCCATCATTTAGGTCTGGAAAGGCAATCTCGCCTGGCACATACTCCACATACTTTTTTATCTCGCATGAATCCTTCCATGCATCAAGTCCCATAACAGTTACACTGCCCGACTGAGGCTTTAAAAAACCCATGATATGACGGATAGTGGTGGTCTTTCCGCTACCATTTGTGCCTACAAAACCAAACGTCTCGCCCTTTTTGACTTCAAAGTTAAGGTCAAATATCCCTTTGCCTTCGCCATAGTCTTTTGTCAGGTGCTGGGCTATTATTATACTATCCATAATTACACCTCTATTCCAAACTTCTTGTCTTCTTTGTAGAACTTCATAAAGTAGTCTTCAAGAGTGAATTTCTCTTGCTGGTAACTCTCTATTTTTTTACTGCTCAAAAGTTCTATAAGGCTGTTTATATCCTTATCGTTGACCGCTATAGTCATAGTCCTTTTATCTCTGTCATAATCTTTGACTGAAATTCGCTTTATATTGACTGCATTTTTACGTAATTTTGGCAGGCTTTCAATGACCTGTTCCATATCCTTGACATTTTTGAAGGTAACTTTAAATGTCTTGTTTTCATTGTGTGTGATATCACTGGTGTGAAACTCGGATACAATTCGACCGTCTTTGATAATGGCTATTCGGTCACAGGTCGCCTCAACTTCATTGAACATATGTGAGGATAAAAGTATGGTCTTGCCTCGCTTTTTCTCCTCCTTTACAAAATCAATAAAGGTCTGTTGCATAACAGGGTCAAGTCCGCTGGTCGGTTCGTCTAAGATAAGCAGTTCTGGGTCATGCATGAAGGCGGTTATTATGGCAAGTTTACGTTTGTCTCCAAGGCTCATCTTCTTTGTCTCGCCAGACGGGTCAAGTTTAAACATATCAAGAAGGTACTCAAGTCGCTCTTTTTTTTCAACCTTTCTTAAACTCCACATCATCTTGATAAACTCCCAGCCAGTCAGCCCCTCTGGAAGTGCAATCTCTCCTGGAAGATAGCCGACCTTATCGAGTATTTTGTAATAATTTGAAAAGGTCTCCATATTGTAAACCCTTATCTCTCCCTGTTGTGGTTTTGAAAAGCCCATGATATGTCGAATAGTTGTACTTTTACCCGCACCATTTGGACCTAAAAAGCCAAACACCTCGCCTTTATGAACGACAAAAGAGACGTCAAAAACTCCTCGACCATGACCATAATCTTGTGTTAAGTTATCAACCACTATAATCTTTTCCATGGCATCCTCCTAAAACGTCTCTCTTATATCTATTTTATATGCAAGTAATATCGCAATTTTTTCTGCCCTTTCTACCCTTTTAGTATTACTAATTATAACAAATTTAATAAAATTTGCAAACATATTTCAAAAAATAATTGACTAATTTTCTTTTTCTTCTCCCTCTCCTTTGCTGTCTAAATATTGATTGCTTATGATAAATTTTGGTTTATAATCCTTTTCTATAATCTTTTGACTGCAACTGGATATGGCACCAACTACATCCGATGCACATTCTATTTCAAGGTTGGATAAAATTTCAAGTTTTTCCTCATCGAGAGTGTTTGACTGCTCATCGTGGAGGAGTTGCAAAAACCTAAGAGATGTGATAAGTCTTTTAAAACTCTTATCGCCTTGTGTCGCTTTGACTGGATAGAGCATCTTAAAACTTTCACGGAGCATATCTATAAGTTGCCCACTCTTCTCGTCAAGTAGTGGATACTCATCAAGCAATTTGTCTACACTTTTTGTGATTATCTTCTTACCCTTCAGTTTTATATCCAAAAACGGCATACCATAACTAAGATTTTGCTCTTCTTGCCTATGAAGTTCGCTCTGCTCCAAATTATCAAGAAGTGCAAGGTATCTGACTAGGTGTTTACAGTCTATAGCATTACATTTTCCAGTCTTCCAACGTATATGCCGACCGCTGTCACGATATTTTCGTATGCACAAAAGTGCATCATCTTCATTTTGAAAATGAAAATGTGGATTGTCAGCCTCTAAGCCGTACACCTCAAGTCTTTTATCACCACCTAAGAAGGTATTTGTATGTGTGCAAGGGTTACTGTCATATCTTAGGTAAGGATGACTTTTGTTTGGGTCACCTTCAAGCAGGACGTAAAGTGAAATTGAAAATGTCCTATTATATAAGGTTGGATTATATTGCAATTTCGTTCGGCTATCTGCTGGCATATTTTTGACCGCCTCTTTGATTAGCACATAACTTATCGGCTCAAACTTTATGTTAGTGACTTTGGCAAAGAGCATATTTTCATCTTTGGTAGTATAAAACTGGATATCATTGTTGTTGATAATCTTTTTCTTGGAAAAATTATGCTCGTTGTGGAAGTTTATATTATTGCCAAAGGTGTGAATCGGAAGTGAATAATTGTAACTGTCAATAAAAATCGGATATTTCTCCACTTCATTCAAAAGTCTATAATCTTGGTCCTTTAATGCTATTGGCTGATACTGCCACGACCTTTCCATAAACCTATCAAGGTCAAACTCGTCAAGTGCATCCTCAAGACCTCTTGTAAGATAAAGGTTATAGTCGCCCATATCACTATTGTAGTCCTCAATGCTTGCCTTTATCGACTCTTTGACCACTCTTTTTGCCATTTGTGGTGGTATTTTCATCGCTTTCAATATATTTGCAAGTCTTAAAAGTGGAAAACTGTCATCACTTGACATTATATATGCCTCAACTTCTTTGTCAAGTTCGCTCAGTTGTCTCTTCTTTTTGGATGGCTTCTTGCTTCTGTTTAAATTGTCTCGGCTATGGTGAAAATCGTTCATAACTCTTCCTTTTTTAACATTCTATCATAGCAGGTCTTATTTTGCAATATCATTTAGCCAATTTTTCTATTATTTTTCATTTTATTCTTGGCTTTTGGGAATTTTATGTTATAATAAACTATATAAACAAAACTAAAAAACATATTTTTATGGCGAAAATGTCATCATAATTAATATAAATATCAAACTCTATAAAAATAAGATTTAAGTACATACTACAAACTAACAGGAGAGAAAAAATGAATATAGTTATCGTTTGCGATATACTCGGAAAGAAAAATAACGGCACAAGCATAGCCTCATATAACCTTATTAATTATCTAAAATCTAAAGGGCATAGTGTAAAAGTCGTGTGTTGCGACCTAGATGAGAATGAAAATGCAGATGAATTTATAGTTTTAAACAAACTTAATCTCGGTCCACTCAATAAAATCGTAGAGCGAAATGGTGTCTCCCTTCCGCTTAGTGATAAAAAGGTGATAACAAATGCCATCAAGGGCTGTGATATCGTTCATGTTATGCTCCCCTTCCCTTTGGGCATAACTGCCTGTCATATGGCGAAAAAACTAGGCAAGCCTGTGACGGCTGGGTTCCACTGCCAGGCAGAACTTATCTCAAGTCACCTAGGGCTTATGAATGTAGATGCGGTCAACACTCACATTTACAAGAGGTTTTATAGTTTTCTTTATCAATATTGTGATGCAATCCACTACCCAACTCAATTTATCTGTGACGTATTTGAAAATATTGTTGGCAAGACTAATCATTATATTATAAGCAATGGTGTCAACAAATATATGGTGCCGAAGTCCTGCTTAAAGCCTGAATCAATCAAAAACAAATTTATAATCTTAACAACTGGACGGCTATGCAAAGAAAAATCGCATATAACTCTTTTTAAAGCGATCGCTCTTTCAAAACACAATGGCGACATTCAACTTATAGTTGCAGGTCAAGGTCCACTAAAAAAGAGACTCGAAAAGTTTGCCGATGAAAATATTATAAATAAGCCTATCATCAAATATTTCTCTCGGCAAGAAATGGTCGACCTTGTAAACTATGCAGACCTTTATGTGCATCCAGCCAAAGCCGAACTTGAAGGCATCGCCTGTCTTGAGGCATTGGTATGTGGGCTTGTCCCTGTGGTGTCTGACTCAAATAAGAGTGCGACAAAGGACTTTGCAATAAGCGACAAAAACATATTTATATGTGATGACGAAAAGGACCTTGCAAATAAGATAGACTACTGGTTTGAGCATCCAAAAGAAAAGGAATTTTTTAGTAGTAAATATATTGAATTTGGCGAAAAATTTAATCAAGATGAGTGTATGCAAAAGATGGAGCAAATGTTTCTTGATGTACTAAACAAAAGGATAAAATGATGAACCTATTTAAAAAATATCAAAGTTTACCATATGTACAAAAGACAAGCATCAACAACAAAATTTCGATGGCTTGCAATTTCGCATGGGCTGTAATAAAACTTATCCTTGCAAATGTCATCGGCTCCTACTTTTTAACCTTAAGTGGATTTTATACTATCTGTATCGCTCTTGCAAAATGTTCATATTTTGACGGGCGAAGAAATGCAAAAACTCAGTTTAAAGAAGAAAAATACTATAAACAAATTGCAGTAATGCTGATTATCGCAGGACTTATCTATCTACTCTATATATTTGAAATCTTCCTTGCCACACATGAGCAAAGTTATGGGCTTATTCCAGCAATCACGATTGCTCTTGTCGCTTTTTGCGAAATAATTTTCTCAGTACGTGGGCTTATAAAGTCATGGAAATCAAAAGACCTACTTCTAATCGGACTAAAACTTATCAACGTCTCCTCTGCCCTGTCTTCGCTTGTTCTAACCCAGATTGCCATTCTTTCGGTACACGCCTCAATAGAAGAAAATATACTTTTCAACACACTCTTTGGTATGATAGTCGGTGTTATAACAATAATCTTTGGTAGTGGAATGTTCTTTTACTTATCATATTTCAACAAAACCAAATTTAATCTGTTAAAATCAAAAAAAATATATTTAAAAAATAAAATTAAATTAAAAATAAATTCATTTAAAATTCAAAAAAATATATGAAAAATTACAAAAATTAAGCAAAAATATCAAAAAAACACTTAAAAATGTTAAAATAACTCAAATATTATATTAAAATGCAAAAAATATATCAAAACTTCGTTAAAAATTATCATAATTTGATATTTTTTTAAAAAAAAGGAAAAAAAATGAGAGTAACAATTGTTGGAAATAAATGCACATGGGAAAAAGAATTATCTACAAGTTTTATTGTAAACGATGATATGCTTATTGATATCCCGCAAGGCAGTTTTAAAACATTATACCATGATTATGATTTGTTAAAAACTCGATACATTCTTATCACGCACTTTCATAGTGACCACTTCGCCGATCTTCATCTAGTAATCGATATTTTAGAAAGATTTAACATAAAATTGATTATTTTAGCACCGAAAACGTGCAAAGACCGTCTTGTAAATATCCTTTATACCTTTGAAGTGTCTCGTCTTAAAAAGTACGTGGATGAGAACATCACATTTTTAGAATGCGAAAATGGAAAAACATATAAAATAGGCAACTATAAAGTCAAGGCTTACAAGATGATTCATGGGGAACTTGATGCATATGGCTTTGTCATTGATGACGGAAATTTTAAAATAGGCTTTTCTGGTGACACTTGTATGTGTAACAACTTACATAAAATTATCAAACATTCAAAAGCAGTGTTTATTGACTGTGCTAAGGCTGAGGTTGGGCTAAATCACTTGACAGCAGAAGAAGTGAAGGGCTTGCAAGATGAATATAAAGATGTCATCTTCTACCCTGTCCACCTATCCAAAGCAACCATCCATAAAATCGCTCCCCTCGTCTTAAACGAAACCTACCAAGGTCAAGTCGTAGAGATAAAATAAATGCTTTTTATTGGAAAAAGCGACTTGCAAGAGCCGTTTAAGGCTCTTATGCCGTTTTTGATTTTCAAAAATGGCATGGTTGACTTTTTTTATAAAAAGTCAACCGCAAGTCGCGGTTGAGATTTTCAAATATTCTGTTAATATTTTATATTATCGGAAGCCGAACTTGCTTGCAAGGGTGAGGCTGATGGTAATAAATACTATGAGATGAGTGTGTAAAACACACAAAT
>CAJFOL010000025.1 GCA_904397185.1 uncultured Clostridia bacterium | reverse complement strand
GTGTGTTTTACACACTCATCTCATAGTATTTATTACCATCAGCCTCACCCTTGCGAGCAAGTTCGGCTTCCGATAATATAAATTTTTAAGATTTATTTTGTAGTTTTTTTTCACTTAAATTTTTAGTTTTTGTGAAGTTTTTATATGTTTCTTTGATTATTTATTTTATTTTAAGTTAAGTTTTTTAGACTTAATCGTAATTGCATTTTAAGTTTTTTAGACTTATTTTATAAATTTTTTTTGACTGTAAAAATTTGTTTTAATTTTTTTGTAAACTTATTTTTTAGGTTTTTAAAACCCCTTTTTGTGCCTAGTAGAAAAATTTTGTAGATTTTTAGGCATTATGATGGTATTGTTAAAGTCTAAACTCGGTTGATATTGATTGTCGTCCCACTTGTTGCTGTCGGGTAAAGTGGTAGGTCACCAACTCCTGGGCAGACATTGCAGTTTTGGCAGGCTTGACATGGTGGAATTACAGGGTAGCCGTACGATGGAATGAGCAGGTCGACCACTGCGGTCACCTTGATTACTATTTGCAGACAGCCCGTCACGGTAAAGGTATTTTCAGCGGTATATGAGCCGATTGTGCTAGAGAAAGCAGCGGTAGCGGTTATATCCACAGGAGCCATTGACGGTTGTGGCACAAATAGTACAGTGCTTTTTTGAATTGTTATACTTGAAGTGCCTGTGCCTATCACACCATTTGCATCACGATAGGTCACGGTTAGTGGAACGGTGATTGTCAAGGTGACATTTGCATAGTTTGGCGAGTCACTTAGTCTGTCGACCACGACATCGGTTACGGTGACAGGCGAGCCAATTTGGTTTTGAGCAGAGATGTAAGTAAGTGGTTGCACAGGGTTTGCCGGGTTGAAACTTGTTACAGGCAAGATGATGCCCGTTTCAGTTGTTTGAGAGACACAGGCATCAAAGACCTTGGTCGTCTCAATAAGTACTTTTTCACAAATCCCATTTAACGGATTACCAGAGAGGGGCCCTGGACGATTGGGGTTTGTATTGTTTATATAAAATGACATTTTATAACCTCCGTTTTTGTTTTGATAGGAATACCTACTAACCTAATATATGTTGACATAAATTCATTTGTGACATAATGGTAAATAAAATTTGTGGCGGACAAATAATAATGATATAACCTTGACAAAATAATCGCTATTTATTAAAATATATATTCATAAGGAGTTAAAAATGATACTTGAAAATGTTAAAGAAAGATTGAATAAGGTTTTAGAAGACGTAAATTTTATAAAGGAGTGTCTTTGACGAGGATAAGACAAGAGGCGAACTTGACCTATTAAAAAATAAGCAACTTGAGGACGGATTTTATCTTGACCAAAAGAAGGTGCTTGAAGTGGGCAAGAAGATTAAGTCATGCGAGGGCAAACTTGAGACGATAGACAAACTTGACCGCCTTTATGACGACTGCAAGGGTTATGTGGAACTGAGCGAAGAGACTCACGACCCAAGCCTTGATGGTGAGGTTGAAAACAGTTTGCATGAGTTGGAACAGACGTGCGAAAATGCCAAGATAAAAACCTTGCTTAATGGAAAGTATGACGATTACGATGCGATTATCACCTTGCACTCAGGTGCAGGCGGGACGGAAGCACAGGACTGGACGGAGATGTTATACCGAATGTATAAAATGTATGCAGACAAGCAGGGCTATAAGGTCAAGGTGCTTGACGTGCTAAACGGCGATGAGGCGGGCATAAAAAGTATAACCTTTGAAGTCGATGGCGACAATGCATACGGGTTTTTGAAAGCCGAAAAAGGTGTCCATAGACTTGTGAGAATTTCGCCATTTGATTCAAATGCCAGACGTCACACAAGTTTTGCAAGTGTTGAGGTTATGCCACTAATTGAAGACAAGCCTGACATAGAAATAAGACCAGAGGACCTCAAAATTGACACCTATCGCTCAAGCGGTGCGGGTGGGCAGAACGTCAATAAGACAGAAAGTGCTGTCCGAATTACACATATCCCGACAGGTATTGTGGTGTCCTGCCAAATCGAGCGAAGTCAACTTCAAAACAAGGAAAAGGCAATGCAGATGCTATATTCTCGCCTTGCCGAAAAGGAAGAACAGGAAGAACTTGATCGCCTTGCATCCATCCGCGGTGATATCAAAAAGATTGAGTGGGGCAGTCAAATACGAAGTTATGTATTCTGTCCGTATACTCTTGTGAAAGACCATCGAACGGGCTATGAGGACCACAACATTCAGTCGGTTATGGATGGCAATATCCAAGAGTTTATCAATGAATATTTAAAAAAGATGAGTTAAAAAGGTAATATATGGAAAAAGGAATAAGTCTATATTTTGGTTATAATATGTCGTCAGAGAAAAGAGCCGAACTTATCAAAAAGTACGGCTTTGACAGTGTTATTACAAGTGGCGACAAGAGATTTAGAAAGCAGAATGGTAGTTTAAGAAAACAGGTGAAAATTATCCGTGAAAGAGGGCTTAAGCTTTCAACTCTTCATATGAGTTATATCCAAAGCGATTTGCATTATTTTTGGGAAGAGGGGAAAAAGGGCGAAAAACTTAAAAAAGACCTCATCAAAGATGTCAAAAATGCCAAAAAATATGGATTCCGCTGTGTTGTAGTGCATCTGTTTGGCGAGTATTCTCAAGTGGGAAAACAACGTCTGCTTGCTGTGTTGAACGTTTGCCAAAAGTGCAATATACCTCTTGCGATTGAAAATATAGACGACCAAAAACTCTTTGTAAAGGTGTTCGAAGAGATAAAACACCCATATATGAAGTTTTGCTATGATAGCGGACATAACAATGTCTTTGACAAAGATTTTGATTACCTTGAGAAATACGGCGACAAACTTATAGCAGTCCATCTTCATGACAATAACGGAGAGGAAGATTATCACACTTTGAATAAGTTTGGGAGTATCAATTGGGACTTGCTTGGAAAGAAACTTGCAAAGTATGCTAAGAATTTGAAGTCACTTGACTACGAAATATTTATGAAGTTTGGTCTTGACGGGACTTCTCCAGAGGAATGTCTGTCGCAAGTCAAAGAGCAGGCAGATAGGCTTGAAGAAATGATTGAAAATTTTAAAGGATAAAAAAGCCGTGATGTTTCATCTACCGAGGGTATTTTGGCGGTTGTTTAGTTGATTGCTTTAAAAATTGATAAAAATTTTAAAGAATGAGTGAAAGGGGACAAACGGGAAAATTAAAAAATAAATGGTAGAAAATAAACGGAAAAATTTTAAGGAATGAGTTGCAGAAAACAAGCAGGCAAATTTTGAAAAAGAATGAGTGGTAGAAAACAAGCGGGAAAGAAAATAAGCACTCAAAATGCATTTTGCATTTTGAGTGCTTTGTTTTGTCGCCACGGCGACAAAACGCACACAAACAGTGTGCATTTTCTTGCCCTTACCTATCATCCAAATTATTCTTTTTCAAAATTTGCAAAAACTCTTTTGTTATATTGGTTACATTTTCAGGGTTGATATAATATCCAAAATTTTGATTTCCATTGAACGATTTTTGCTCAAGAGATACAAGTTCTCCGCTGTCAAGGAGTTTTTCGACCAGATAAAAAGGTGCGATTATCACACCAAGCCCCATTTTGCATAACTCAATTGCAATGCTATAACCATTGACAACAATCTCATGCTTGACCTTATCATGACCGTAATTTGCAAGAAAATTGTCGAAAAGTTTTCGCGAGTAGGTGCCTTTGTCCATCAAAATGACCTTTTCAAAGCCGACCTCTCTTGTGCTTACAAAGACATATTTTTCATAGGAAAGGTGAGTGAAGGATAGCAATGTCACTTCGCTGTTAAATTGCCCAATTACAAGGTCAAGTTTGCCATCTTGAAGTTTTTGGCAGGATATATCTAGGGGATAATTTTCAATGTTAATGGAGATGAGCGGATACTTCTCGGAAAATTCTTTTATTGACTTTAGTAAAAGCCTTTTTGCAATATTTGACCCGCATGAGAGTGTTAATTCACCTGATAACAAATGCTCCTGCTCAAGGGCTATTTTTTGGACATTTTCAAGATTATCAAGTCCATTTTTGACCACTTTAAAGATTTTTTCGCCGACAATGGTGAGTTTGACACCCTTTTTACTGCGTATAAATAATGTGACTCCGAGTTCCTCCTCAAGTTTTGCAATCGTTTGAGATATTGCGGGCTGTGATATAAAAAGTTTCTCAGAAGCCCGCGTGATATTCCCACAAATTGCCACCTGATAGAAGATTTTGTAATAGTCAAGATTTATAGTCATAACTTCTCCTTATGATAAATATAAAATCTATATATTTTACTTATATCATAATTTGCTGTATAATGCAAGTGAAAAGGAGAAAATGTGATGGAAAATAATATGATGGATATTGATAGACTTAATTTTGCATTTGATTATGCCAAGAAAAAACATGAAAAACAACTTCGAAAGGGTACAACGGTGCCATATGTTGTGCATTTGTATGAGGTTATGCAGTATTTGAAGGAAGAGGGAGCGACAGAGGACGGAGTTATTGCAGGGGTTTTGCATGACGTGGTCGAGGATACAGGCACGAGTTTAGGTGAGATAAGGGATATTTTTGGCGAAAATATAGCCTATCTTGTAGGTATGGAGACTGAAGAAAAAGGACTGCCATATCTTGAACGTAAAAGGCGACATATGAACAGGTTAAAGAATGGCACAGATCTTGCAAAACTTGTGAACTGTGCTGATAAACTGTCAAACTTGCGGAGCATTTATCTTGACCTAAAGACCCTCGGCGACAAGACATGGGATAAATTTAACAGCACAAAAGATAACATAAAGGCATACTATACCATGGCTCTCGATGCTCTTTCAAGTATAAAGGAACACGAGATTTACAAAAAATTTAAGTATTATTATGATTTGGTTTTTTAAAAGAGGTGTTTAAAACACTTTTTTTATATTATCGGAAGCCGAACTTGCTCGCAAGGGTGAGGCTGATGGTAATAAATACTATGAGATGAGTGTGTAAAACACACAAATT
>CAJFOL010000024.1 GCA_904397185.1 uncultured Clostridia bacterium | reverse complement strand
CCAGTCAAAAGCCACCGCCACACTAGGTGCTGCACTTAAATATTTCCCAAAATAAACAAGCATAAATGTCACAGTAAATTTAATAAATGTTATAAACCTTTGAGTTGACTTTTTGTGTTGTTTTGGTTTTATCTTTTTTATCTTTCTTATTTCACTGAATATTGTCTCTACCAAAATAATTATACCATTATACACACCAAAAAGTAAATAGGTTAGATTTGGGCCATGCCAAATACCCACAAGCAAAAATACAAAGAACATTGCAACACCAGATGGTATAACTTTTCCAGCAACACCCTTTTTAAAGACCTTTTTACAACCCTTTATAAATTTGTTGTACCCTTTTGAAAGTGTAAGAGGATAAAGTACATAATCTTTCATCCAAGCCCCTAAGGTTATATGCCACCTTCTCCAATATTCAGTTACACTAAGAGCGAAGAATGGACGTTTAAAGTTTGGTGTTAACTCTATACCTAGACATTTTGCAACACCATTTGCAATGTCAATTCCGCCCGAGAAATCACAGTATAACTTTAATACAAAGCACAGCATTCCTACAAAAATTTCCATTCCTTGAAAACTTGTGTAGTTTTCCATAATAGCCAAGTAAAGAATATTTGCTCTATCTGCAATTACCAGTTTTTTAAAATATCCCCAAAGCATTAAAAGAGCACCAGACTTCAAATTCTTAGTGTCGTAATCATTGCCATCAATAAGTTGAGGTGCAAGTTGTTTATATCTACTAATAGGACCTTGAACGAGTTGCGGAAAAAATGATACAAATAGTGCAAATTTAAATACATTTTTCTCAGGTTCTACTTTGTTATAGTATACGTCAATCAAATATCCAAGACTTTGAAACATATAGAAAGATATTCCAAGCGGAAGTAACCATTCAAGCCCAAGCGGTTGGACATTGATAAGTTCGGCAAAGGCATCTGCAAGTGTTGTAAAGTATTTCAGCATGAAAAGTATCCCAAAATTGAATAGCAACGTCACTGCTAAAATTGCCTTTCTTTTTCGCTTAAATTTCTTTATATAACTTTTCTTATTTTTTTCAAGCCATTCTTCGTCTTTATCTTCAAAAAACTTTTTCTGGTCAATCGTCAATGATTTTAATTTTCTCGCCGATAAATACACCGTAAGAGTTGTTACAATAATAAAGATAACAGCCTTTAAATCGTTTAGCAAATAAAATACATAACTTGCAACTAACAAGACTATCCATCGGTGCCTCTTTGGTACAATGTAATATAGTAAAATAACGACTGCTAGAAATAGCAAAAAGTATAGCGAGATAAAAGACATAAATACTCCAGCATTTTATTATAAAATATAAATCCTATTACTAAACAAAATACACACATGTATGTGTTAAATTAAAGTTTAAATCTTTTTATATAATAAGGTTTCTACTATTTAATTCTCTTGACAATACCTATAACTTGTGATAAAATTTTCGGGTATTAAGGAAAAATAGATGAAAAATCAAGAAAATATGATAAAAACCTCTATAAAATGGTGGCTTGACTATATGGATGGCACAACTGATAAAGTGGAAAAAGAAAATGCACAGGAAGAGATGAAGGATTATTCTAAAGAGCAGATAGACGACCTTATTAAAAACCACCAAACAAGCGAACTTAAAAGAATATACAAACTTCTTTTAGCAATTGACGACTACAACAAAAAGAAAGACTATTATATAAATAAAGAACAACGAAGAAGACTGGAAATTGAACTTACTACATTTATTAAAAGAGAACTTAAAAATAAAAATATAGCCTATCTCTACACAGATGAAAACGGCTTTGCAGGCGGAATACTTGCAGTCGCAATGTATTATTCACAGATAAAAACAGGCAAAGATGAAGAAAATGCAGTTGCAATTTTACCCAAAGATGTTGAGATGTTTATAACAAATACTAAAGCCGATATCCGTTACAATGGCAATTTTCCATTATCCACCCTCTATGAAATTGATGATGAGCAAAAATATTGATATTTTTAAAATAAAAAATACTTTTTACTAAAATTAAAAACTTCTCCATCACGTTAAAAATATAAATCAAAATTTTATATATAAGAAAATTAATCTTTTAAAAAATCATTTACAATATAAAAAATTCAGCCAATAGACTGAATTTTTTGTGTTTTTATTAATTTTTATTAACCTTACTTAAAAGTTGTGGTACTGTTGAATTTTTATCTACTCTATATAAATAGTAATTTGTATCACTCGTCGTAGTATCTTCTGTTTCATCATCGCTTTCGCTGTCATCACTTGTAGTATTTTCAAGTTGTGCATAGAAGTAAATATAACTTCCATCGTATCCGCATTGACCAGAGATTAAACTTGTCATTGTTACAAGAGTTTCTTTTTCACCAACACCATTTGCACTGACACTAACACGATTTATTGTAGTATCATTTGAATAGTAAATATAATCTCCATCTACAAAAAGTATATCATTATATTCACTTGACCCTAAAACTTTAATAGGAGTTGGGTCAACATAATTTTCATCAGCAGAAGAAGTCAAACCGAGAGTAGGCTTATACATTACCGAATTGCTAGTATCAGAGATGAACATATATCCACTTCCGACTCTCTCAACCATAGACACTCCGCTAGTAACATAAAATTCATTCCCGCCATTAAAGTTATTGTCTGAATTTGTCAAATCTTTATAGAAGATTGCTTGAGGAATTTCGCTTGAACTATAAGAGTATATAACTATATCTCCAATTCTATCTTGAAGAATAGTCTCAGAGCCATGGACCTCATCTCCTATATTTCTTTCTTCACCGCTAGCAAAATCAACCGCCTTTACCTCTGTTGTCTCATAATATTCATCGTCAGAGTCAGTCGTATATATAATTTCTTTAATAGTTGAATTTTCGTCGCACATAGCAACCGAGGTTACGTCTTCAGCAAGAGTAGTTACATCGCCTAAAGAGTCTCCTATTTTGATAGAATAAAGGTTGTAAGTTGTATCGCTCTCATCACTTACAGGAGCATATACAATGATATAGTAATTTCCATCCGAGCCTTTTTGTGCAGTAAGAATAGTATTCTCATCATATCTGAATGTAGAGGCTGTACCATCAAGTTCTTCAAATCCCTCTCCGTTAAATCTAATTCTGCAGAGTGAAACTTGAGTGTAGTCATTTTCCAAAGCACTATTTTGGTGAGTATTTGGAGTTGTAAAGTAAAGATAGTGACCTAATGCAAACATATATTGATTTTGAAACCCTACAAGTCTGTCCTCACCATCTACTCTTTCAATGCCAACAGGGCTTGGATCTACATATCCATCTTCATCTTCAGTCAAATCATACTTAAATGTCGATAAATTTAATCTATTTAGATATCCTGTGCTTGATGCAGAAGCATAATCAAAATCATCTCCATCAGAAGCGGTATAACTATTTCCATAGAACAAATAATCACCAACGACAGCAATTTGTCCTTGGAAATATTCAATATCAGCAAAGTATATATTGTTACCACTATTATCTTTAATATCACTAAGAGTGGTACAGCCTGTCAAAAATAATGCTATGCAAAAAATGAGAGCAAATATTTTGAGTATATTATTTCTAGTTTTTGTCGCAATTTTCATATAATTCTCCATATTAACTATTGTAGTTTACAACACTTTTGTTGTTTTGTCAAATAAAAGTGCTTTATTTTAAATGTTTTGTTTTAATTATAACCAATTAAATAGAAAAATAAAACTAGGTGATGCTAAAATTTGATGAGCATAAATTCTAACCAAATTATGTACTTTACACACCAATCACATAGTTTGAATAGTCATCAGTCTCATCCTTGCAAACAATTTCGGTTTTCATTAATATAATCTCAAATAAATTTAAAATATATTATGATTAGATAATTTCAGTTAAAATATTTCCGACAATATCACAAGAAGTCAGAAAATAAGATATATTATTCTTTACAAATTGGGTGGTCACTTTCTTACCATGAATATGTCCAAAAACTACATAGTCCACTTTGTATTTTTCAATAAGCGAGGTAAACTCACTGTCATCCCTAGCAAAATTTGTAGGGGGATAATGTATCATACAGATTACCTTATCGCCTTCTTTTCTCAATTTTTCTGCTGACTGCAAGGTCAATTCAAGTCTTATAACTTCCCTATCATAAATCTTTTTATTTTCAGGTGTCATGATAACATTTTTTTCAGGGACCATCCAGCCACGAGTTCCGCATACAATGATATTGTCAAACTTTAAAGCATCATTTTGTACTGCATAAAAGTTTGGTGGCAAAATTGCTCTTACGGCTGAAATAGACTTCCACCAATAGTCATGATTTCCTCGAATGATGACCTTTTTGCCAGGCAAATCTTTAAGCAAGTTGAAATCTTCTTTTGTCTCTTCAAGTTTCATTGCCCAAGAAAAATCGCCAGCGAGTAATACCAAATCTTCTTCTGATACTTTTTCTTTCCAATCACTAAAAATCTTATCAAGATATCCATCCCATACTGGTCCAAAAATGTCCATAGGCTTTGGATTATTGATTGATAGATGAAGGTCACTTATTGCAAAAACTTTCATTGAAAACTCTTTAAAACCTCTTGGACAAGTTTCATATCACATTGACCATTGTAGTTTTGTTTAAAATGTTTCATTACAATTGGAATACTCTTATCATCGAGTTTTGAGATAATCTCTGCAATTTGGTCTCTATCAAGTTGTTTAGGCAAGTAGGTCTTAGCAATTTCAATCTGTCTCTCTATTGTTTTGACCTCTTCTTCATTGTTGACCTTTTTATAGTTTTCTTTTTCTTCTTCAAGTTCCTTTATAGTCTTTTGAACGATAACAAAAATATCACTATCTTCAATTTGACCACCCTTTTCTCTTTTGTTTATATTCTCAAGCATAATTTTATTGAGCAGAACACTATAAAAACTTCGTGCCTCGCTGTCCTTATCTTTCATTGCTTGGATATTTGCTTTTTTAATATCATCATATAACATAATCTAAAATCTCCTTCTATTAAATTATATTTATTTTTGCCTATTTTTCAAAATGATTTTACCACTTATACACCTATTCTTATTATATTTGCATCAATTTTTTCGTCTATATCTGTACAAGTTATTATTGTCTGTGTCTTTGATGTAAATTTTAAAAGTCTCTTTCGTCTATCCTTGTCAAGTTCGCTGAATACGTCATCAAGAAGTAAAATAGGATATTCTCCCACTCTGTTTTTGATAATTTCAAGTTCGGCTAGTTTTAAAGACAGTGCCACAGTACGTTGTTGACCTTGAGAGCCAAAACTCTTAACCTCACTACCATTTAGAAATATATCAAGTTCATCTCTATGGACACCCACAGTTGTATAACCCAGTCTAAAATCTTTCTCTAAATTTTTAGCCAAATACTTTGCCATCTTTTCGCTATAATTTTCATCAAATGATGATACATATTTGACAACAAGTTCTTCTTTTCCGTTCGAAATATATTGGTGGGCAAGTTTTGCATAAGGAGACAACTCTTCTATAAACTTTTTTCTCTCAACATATATTTTCTCAGCCAAATCTGATAATGCTCTATCCCAAATATCTATAGTCTCTCTTATAACATTCAAATCACTCGTACTTTTTAAAAGTTTATTTCTACTTGCAAGCACCTTTTCATATCTTCCTATCATATAAAAATATCTTTTATTAGTCTGGGAAATATCAATATTCATAAATCTACGTCTCTCTTCAGGACTTTCTTTGACAAGTTTTAACTCATCAGGGGAGAAAAAGACTGCATTTGTAACCCCCATCAACTCACCTATTTTACGAATTGATATATCGTCAACCTTGATAGATTTTTTCTTGTTTTCATCAAAAAATATTTCAATTTTCTCATCTCTAAACTTTTTAGAAAACTCACCGCATATATATGCCCGATGTTCTCCCCATTTGATAATTTCCTTTTCCTTAGATGTTTTAAAACTTCGACCAATCACCGCATAAAAGATAGCCTCAAGCACATTAGTTTTTCCTTGAGCATTCTTTCCAACAAGCACATTTAGCCCATTATCAAAATTAAAGGTTTTGTTTTGATAATTGCGGTAATTGATAAGTTTTAGATTGTTTATAACCATATAGATATGATATCACAATTCCACCAATTTTTACAACATCAAACAAAATATTTTTATAAATACCTTGATTTATTTTTCTGTTTTTGTTAAAATAACATAAATAAATTAAAAGGAAAGACACAAAATGGCAAAAACAAAATCAATTTTTATAACACTATTTATATCAATAATAATGCTAACAAGTTTTCTTTTAGTAGGATGTGGTGATAATACAATTACAAATGTGACTGCATTAAATGGAATTGTAGACAGCATAGAAACTTCGGTGACCGATGATACACTATATTCAATCACAATAGTCTATACAGACGAACCAAAATCTTTAAAATCTGTATATGGTGAAAGCGAGTTGGAAGTTGAACCTACAATAATTGAGGACTATTACAACGATTCAAGCAATATCACAGCATATAGTTATACATATTCACTTGGTAACATAACAGTCGAAGAATACAACCTCTCTCCAATCACCATTACAATCACTTTTGGAAATTCTACCTATAGATTTAATTTAACAACCGATTTAATCGAACAAATTTATCCTGAACTTTTACCTGATACAGCAGAATAAATTTAAAATGTAAAATTTTTTCTTTTAAAATTTAATTTAAAACTTAATATTTATAAAAAATATTTCTATTATATTAAACTTTTTATTTTTAAATTATTTATAGTAAAATAATATTTATTACTAAATTTTATTAAATTAATTATTTAATAAAAAAAATGAGTATAACTAAACATTTATTTTATACTCATTTTTTTTGTTTTTTTATAAAAACTATAATAAAAACTGAAATTTAAAAACTAACCAATAACTCTTACAGGTAAAATTAAATACAAAAATTCATCTTCTTCAGTTGGAACGATTACACATGGAGTTGATGGGCTATTGAAACAAATTTTAACAAATTCGTTTGTGTTTACTCTCAAACTTTCAAGAAAATATCTAGGATTGAAAGATATAACAATGTCCTTGCCAGAAACAGTAACTGGTATATTTTCCTTTAAATTACCGAGTTCTGAATTTGAAGTTATGCAAAGATTATTTTCTTTCACATCAAACTTAACAAAGTTGTTGCTATTTACTCTCAAAAGAAGTGTTGCTCTTTCAAGGGCTTGTTCAAACTGTTCTTTATTGGCTATAACAAAGGTCTCAAAATTTACAGGTATGATTTGTTTATAGTTGATATAATCGCCTTCAAGCAATCTTGAAGTGACTTTTGTGTCTCCGAGATCAGCCATAATGGTATATTGCCCTATATAGATATTAATAATATCATCACTATCCTCGATCATCTTACTAAGTTCATTTAAACTTCTAGATGGGACGACTATTGACTTTTTAATATCTGACTTTATTGATTTCTTGACACGTGCAAGCCTATAGCCATCAAGGG
Organism: uncultured Clostridia bacterium; assembly: GCA_904397185.1. Taxonomy (GTDB): domain Bacteria; phylum Bacillota; class Clostridia; order Christensenellales; family UBA1242; genus Caccovivens. Next base: position 8,230 of record CAJFOL010000024.1, on the reverse strand, counting down.
CTACAACATTAAGTTCATTTCCGTCAATATCAAATAATACACCTTTTAAAATAGGTCTTGAATCATCGGTGGCAACCGAAAAAAGACTCTTATTGACACAAGTTTTGAAATCTTTTTGTGTTATTCCAAAATATTCCTTACTTTCAACATTTTTAAATCCAGGATACTCAACAGGATTATAGCACTGAATTACACTTTCACTATCATCATACTTAATAATAAGTTGATTTTTATCATTCACTTCAAGTTGAATTGTGGTGCTGGTAAGTTTTTTTACAAACTCTGTGATAAATCTACCAGGCACAACTGTTTCACCTTCTTGCTTAACTTCTGCTCTTATTTTCTTTTCAATTGTAAGTTCGGTGTCGGTTGCAGACATGGTCAAAGTGTCATCCTCTGCTATAATTTTAATACCTTCCAATATTGGATTTGCAATCTTGTTTGATATAGCCTTGCTTACTCTAAGTAATGCTTCAGAAAGTTCAAGACCTTGACAACTAACTATCATAATTTTATCTCCTATCTTCTACTTTATTATATCACTTTTATATATTTTTAGCAAACTTTTAAAGAAAGTTTTATTAACATTTTAAAATAAAATTAAATATAAAAAAAATAATAAAATTAAATTAAAATTATTTTTTTTCGCCCTCCTAAAACAAACAGAAATTTATTATTTTATTTATTAAATAATAATCTTAATAATATTGGGTGTGTAAATGTGGATAACTTTATTTTTATTTTTTACAAAAATGCTATAAACCTTTATTTATAAGGCTATAAATTCATATAATAAACTATTTTTTATGTGGATAACTATGTGTATAATAAATATTTTTTATCCACCTTTCAACATTTTTTTTATTTCACTCACAAAACTTTGTATTTTATGAGAAGTCTTCATTTGGTCAGAAATTTTGTCTCTTGAGTGACCTATAGTCGAATGGTCCCTTCCACCAAATATTTTTCCTACAGAAATAAGTGGCATTTCAAGTATTTCAGTTATCAAATAGATGGCTATCATTCTAGGTTCTACAACCTCTTTTGATTTTTTCTTACCGACTATATCTGCTCTTGTTATATCAAAATATTTGCAGACTGCATCTATGATATCATCAGCAGTAAGCCCCTCATTTTTATCCTCTTCAATTTGACTATCAATAGCCTCCATAACATCTTCTTTTGTCGCAGTATGTTTATTTGAAAGGCTAGCCAAAAAGTAAACTTTAGCAAGCATACCCTCAAGTTCTCTTATATTTGTATTGACCTTTTCTGCAATATAGTAAATAGCCTCATCATCTATTGAATATTTTTCAATTTGACATTTTTTACGTAAAATAGCGATTTTAGTTTCTAGGTCAGGCGATTGTATATCCTGAATAAGCCCACTTGTAAAACGTGAACGAAGTCTATCTGTCAAGGTTTCTATATCACGTGGTGGTCGGTCTGAAGTGATGATTATTTGTTTATTATTTTGATATAACTCATTAAAAGTATAGAAAAATTCTTCTTGTGTACTCGTCTTTTTTGAAATAAATTGGATATCATCAACCATTAATACGTCAAGATTTCTATATTTTGACCTAAATGCTAACACGGCTTTACTTTTTGAAGAAGGTGCAGAGCCTAAACTCTCTATGTAATCGTTTGCAAACTGTTCACAAGTGACATACAAAACGTTTAAATTTGAATTTGATTCTTTTAAAAAGTTGCCAATTGCATGTAGAAGATGGGTTTTTCCGAGCCCCACACCACCATATATAAACAAAGGGTTAAACTTTTCACCAGGATGCTCAGCAACTGCCCTAGCAGCGGCATAAACAAACTGATTAGACTTGCCCACTACAAAATTATCAAAGGTATATTTGGCATTGAATGGTTTTTTTGTAACTTCTACTTCCTTTTCTTTCGCTTTTTCACCATTTTGCTTGATATATTCAAGTTCTTCATTTTGGTCTAAAACTTCTATTTCTATGTTTTCACCAAAGACATCTTCAACAGATTTTGAAAGTTTATCAAAATAATTTCTCATTATTTGATTTTTTGCAGATGTTGAATTTGATGCTATGATAAGTTTTTTGTTATCAACAAAATCAACCACCTTTAAAGGTTTAAACCACATTACAAAAGATACATTCGAAACATTAAGTTCTAATTTATTTAAAACGGATTCCCATAGTGAGATTAAGTCTTGCATAAAAATTCTCCTTGAAATAATTATAAAATAAAAAGGTCAAAAAGTCAATAATGCAATGTCATCACATTGCATTTTGTTTAAAATTAAATAAATATATAATAAGTTATGTTAAATAACTATTTATAAAGATTGATATAAAATAATTGTTATTTTACTTTATTACTACTACCAAAGCCTTTATCTCCTCGTGAAGAAGGGATTGACAACAATTTTTCAAGAGGTAAAGTTGAAACATTCATTTTTTCAACTCTATGAATAATTCCTTGTGCGATAGCCTTTTGAGTGCTATAGAATATGATATCATAAAATATGTTATATTTATTTCTAAGTTGAGACTCATCAATGTTTGATATAATCAGAGGTTTGTTATTAACATTAGTTATGGCAATTTTTATTTCTCCACGATAACCACTGTCGACAACACCTGCACTTCTTTTAATACCTTTACTTCCTGTACTAGAACGCTCTTCAATTTGAAGATAAAATTCAGGACTGCAAGCCCAAGATATTCCAGTAGGGACGAGTTTAGTTTCAAAAGGTGGTATTTCTAAATAGTCTTCATCAAAGAAGGCATAAAAGTCATACCCCGCATTTTCATCTTCTTTACTTGGCAAAACAGCCTTTTCATTTCTCTTAGCAAAATAGACATTTTTTGTATCTTTAAAATAATTTTTTTCCATAATAACCCCTTTTGTCTATATTGTAATATAAAAATCAAAATTTTCAAAATCTTTAACATAAATTGTTTTTATTTGTCAAAATAAATTTATATACAAAAAGATAATAAAATTATAATTTTTATAAAATTACATAAAAAACAGCCAAAAACATGAAAAAATCATGAAATTGGCTTCAATTTTGGTAAATTTTTGCCTCTAGGATATTTTTTATCTGTGTGATATACCTTTTTTATAAATAGAATTTTTCTTGTGCTTTCAACTTCTTTTAAAAGATAATTTTCAATTTTTTCTATTTTTCCGCCTAAAACGTTTATTGCCTTTTGTCCAGAAATAAGTTCATCATCAAGTTTTTCACTTTTATACATTAATACATTTCCACCCACTTTTACATATGGAAGTAGATATTCGGCTAATGTTGGAGTTGATGCTACAGCACGAGATACAGCATAATCAAACTGTTCTCTCGTTTTACTGCAATAATCTTCTGCTCGCGAGTGAATTGTGATAACATTTTTTAAGTTGAGTTTTTCTATCAACATATTCAAAAAGTTTATTCGTTTTTGAAGACTATCAAGAAGAGTTAATTTTATATCATCTTTGATTATTTTTAAAGGAATACCAGGAAAACCTGCTCCTGTTCCAATATCAATCAAAGAAGAATTATCTTTAATAGATTTATATGGTAAAACACTATCAACAAAATGTTTTACCACAACCTCTTTAGGTTCTGTTATTGCTGTTAAGTTATATTTTTGATTTTCTTCTATTAAAAAATTATAATATATTTCAAATTGATTAATTTGTTTTTCGGTCAAATCTACATCATAACTTTTAAATGTATTTTTTATAAGTTCCTTCATTTTTTATCCTTTAAATATATTTTTTTAAAAAAATAACAAAATTAAGTATTTTTTTTAAAAAATATTATTTTCCTAAACAAAACTTTGAAAATATCAAATCTATAATTTGTTCATTTTCACATTGTCCTGTAATTTTGCCAAGTGTATTCCAAAGTTTTTTTATAAGCATAGCAATTATATCCATACTTTCATCAAAACTGTCAAATAACTCGTTTAAAACATTTTTACAGTCATGAAGTATAGATATTTGTCTTTCATTTGTGATTATAGTTTTATCGTAATCAATTTCTTCACCTATAACCATTTTATATATAATATCTTTAATTTTCTCAATATTTTGTTCTTTTAGTGCAGAAATAACGATTTCATCATCAAGTTTTTCTAATTTTCTTTCTTTATCTATTTTATTTACAATAATGATGACATTAGAATATTGGGTTAGCATTTGTTTTATTTCTAAATCTGAGTCTGTTAGTACTTTACTTCCGTCCAAAACAAAAAGTATAACATCGGCTTGTTCTAGAGACTTTTTAGAACGTTCTATTCCTATTTTTTCTACAGTATCTTGTGAATTTCTAATGCCAGCAGTGTCAATAAAATTAAGATTTATACCTTTATAAGAAATACTTTCATTTAAAATATCTCGCGTAGTCCCTTCAACATCCGTCACAATTGCTCGATTTTTCCCTACTAATGCATTAAGAAGACTAGATTTTCCTACATTTGGGCTTCCTATAATTGCTATATTTATACCATTTGTAAGATATCTAGAACTTTCAGATGTATCAATAAAAGAAGAAATTTGACTATCAATTTTTTTTAGATTTTCATAAATACCATCCTTCGCAGATTTTTCAAAATCTTCTTCAGGATAATCAAGTGTTGCTTCTATTTGTGCGATACTTTCTGTCAATGAGTTCTGTAATGATAGAATTTTATTTTTCAGTTTTCCTTCGCTAAGAGAAAGAGTAGCCTTTAATTCTCCTTCACTTTCTGCATTGATTTCATCAATAATACTCTCTGCTTGGTCAAGACTAATTTTTCCGTTTTCAAATGCTCTTTTTGAAAATTCTCCTGGCATAGCAAGTTTTGCTCCTCCAGATACAAGAGTTTGTAAAACTTTTTGGGTCAACAAACTGCCACCATGCACATGAAATTCAATTAAATCTTCTCCTGTATAAGATTTAGGACCTTTAAAATAGACCATCATACAGTGTTCTTTTGTATTATCAGGAAAGCAAAAATAACCAAGATAAAACATTCTTGGTATAATATTCAAATAATTAAGATTTTTAGCATGAAAAAACTTTTCAGAAATAGAAATGCTGTCTGAACCACTTAATCTGACAATAGAAATTGCACCTTTACCTAAAGGTGTAGAAATAGCACAAATTGTATCGTTCATGCTGATATTATAACATTTTTTAGTAAAAAAATAAATATTTTTTTAGATTTTTAACAAGATTGAATACAAAAATTTAGATTTAATTAAAACATTTTAAAAATAAACAGTGATTTAAGTAAATTATATAAAATAAGAAATACAAATATTGTTATATAAAGATAGACATATTTTATGTGTCAAAAGTAAGAAAAATAAATAGTTTTATATTTCTATACAATTTTAAGTATGGCTAGTAATATTAATAATACACCACTCAACCATGAAAGATTTAATGTAGTTTTTGAAGAAACTTTTTTGCCTATCAAATAACCAATATATGAAAATACAAGTCCAATTATAAACGAAAAAATTAAAATTAAGTATTGATTTGTTTTATTTACACCTAAACCAAGCCCTACTCCTAAACTATCAATAGACAAAGCAATACCTATAAATAAGGATTCTTTAAAGGAAAGAATTTTATCTTTATTAATATCAGCATTGATAGGGTCGATACAAATTTTTAAAAAAGTTTTATTGTTTATACCTTTATGTTTTGAAAGCCATAATTTTAACAAATCACTTGGCAATTTAAAAAGTCCTACCATAAGAAGCAAAGAAAAGGAAATATATTTTATTATGCTATCATTTATTAGCAAGGATAAATAATGTCCACAGAATAAGCCTACGGCTAAAAATACAGTGTTTATGAACATTATAAAAATTATTTGTAAAAACCCGACTTTTATTTTTTCAATTCCATATCCAAAAAAAGAAACTAAAGAATCAAAAGAAATTGCTATCGAAAATAATAATGTTTCAATATAAATGTTTCCCATTTTAGTACCTAAAACAGGATATTAAAAATAAATATTATGTGTTACAAATGTAAAAAACAAATAAACTATTATCTATCTGGTATATTAATATATTTTTTAAGCAAACTATACAAAAAAGGAGTTATTTATGACTAAGTTATTTTATTTTTTTATGATATTTCCAATTTTGTTTTGTTCGCAAATTTCAACCATTGATACATTTTTATCAGGCAGTAGCGAAATTGTTATTTATAAAGATAGTCAAATTGTAAAATTATCCACAGATGAACAAACAGAAATAAAAAACTTATTAATAATAGCCTTTGGAAATGCAGTCCAAATGCCTGCCTACTCAGTATGTATTGACGAATTTGTAAAAGAAGAAATAAAAGAGGGGTATTGGCTTAAAATTATATATAACGATACACAAATTAAAGATGAAATGCATTATGATGAATTGCTTATTCATATAGAAAACAACTTGAAAGGTGTAAATATTTTACGAGGTAACGATGGAAAATTTGAAGGAAGATGTTATTATTTTATTTTGGAAAATAACCTTAATGATGTATACCAGTATATTGACACACTTTCACAGTCCAATATCAAAAAAGTAGAAATAGAACTTGAGAGTCAAGAAACAGGTTTCAACTTTTTAGAAAAAGATGAAGAAAAAGAGAAAAAAGATGATAATAATGAAAGCAATTCACGTAAATAATTATTTATATATTTAATAGTACATTTTTTTGTTTTTGATTTAGACTATTTTACTGCATTGTTCTTTGAATATTTTTCGTCTTGCAATTTGGTACTTTTCAATAGTTTGTAAGAGATATCTTTCTCTTTCGTTTGGTGTCATACTCATCATTTTGTTTTCATCCATTAGACGTTTTATAGGGTTATAGACAAATTCTTTTTCATTTACTATTTCTTTTACTTTTTTGTAAAATGCTTCGTCATTTTCATTTATAATTTTGATATCAATATTACTGTATGTATTTCTTAAATTTTTGTTGATTAATCTATTTTTAGCCTTCATAGCCAAATTTTTTAATATGTCATTTTTCATTAATGATCTCACTTTTAAGTCCCTATTCTTTAGGTGACAATAAAAGTATATAACTTTTTTACGAAAATAAAAAATAAAATGATAAAGAATTATTGCATATATTGTCGAATTATGGAGTTAAGAATGCTCCAACTGATAAAGAGTATTTTGATTCTTTTTAAGCATTCTCTATAATATAAGAGTTAGATACACTTTTTGCTATTTGACTAATAACAATTTATTAGTTGATTAAGTTTGTATAATATATTGATAAAAGTAAAAAAATCTATTTAAAAAATTTAAATATTTCAAAATTATTTAATTAAAAGTATCTTATATAATAGTGTAAAATTAAGATAAGTAAATAAAGTTATAATAACATAACTTTTAAACACGATTTATTTTTATCAATTATTTAATCTTTTGTTTTAAATTTTATATAAATAAGATTTAAAACATTCTACTTGTCTTATAAATTATATATACTAGTTATGTTAAAAAAACTAGTGAAATAAATAGACTTATGTTTTAAATAAGTATAAGAGTTTTTATAAATATTAAAAAATGTCTCACGATTAGATTTTTGATAACCAGGTTTCTATTTACTCGTCAGGGGAAAATTTATTTTTTTAATTTGAAAGAATAGAAAATACAGTGATTAAAAATTATAGAGATGAAGTTCAAAAAGCCAAAGATGAAGAATTTTGAAAATAGAAAAGGTATATTTTGTATTTTATCTGTGTTAAAATGGAGTTAAAATTACAACAATCTTTTATGCAGTTATATATATCCGTAAAAATTAAATATTAATTGTATCTATTAATATATTAACCAATAGTTAAATTGTTTTTGGGTCTTTTTAAAGTAAACATTGTTGTTACTTTTAATTTTTTTTGAAATTTTATAGAAAATAATAAGTTTGATATTAAAAACATATTTTGATGACATATTGTAACTCTACAATCTATACAAGTATCTACCAAATAAATTATCTAACATCTATTTTCAAGAATGATAATACTTTATAGTTCATTTAATAGTCTCACAACAAAAAATGTTATTAACAATTTTTGCCTTTATTCCATATTATATTTAAATTTCTTTTATTTTTTAAAGTAAGTGTTATAAAAATAAAAAAATATCTAATTTTTAAAAGTTTATATTATCGGAAGCCGAACTTGCTCGCAAGGGTGAGGCTGATGGTAATAAATACTATGAGATGAGTGTGTAAAACACACAAATT
>CAJFOL010000023.1 GCA_904397185.1 uncultured Clostridia bacterium | reverse complement strand
TAGTCAAGTCTTACAAACTTATTTTCAACTATGTTTGTAAGCCTCTCAAGAAGTGAGGTGTCAACAAATTTGTTTAAGAATTCAAGTTCGTCTTTACACTCGTCCATGGTGTACGAGATGACATACTTTATCATTTCCTCTTCAGAGTCCATGAGTTCGTCAAGGTCGCAGAAACACATTTCAGGCTCCATCATCCAAAATTCTGCTGCATGGCGAGAGGTGTTTGAGTTTTCTGCCCTAAAGGTTGGACCAAAAGTGTATGTCTTGCCAAAGGCATGAGTTACGACTTCTTCGTGAAGTTGTCCTGAGACGGTCAAAGATACCTTTTTGCCGAAGAAATCTTTGTCATAGTCGACCTTGCCATCTTTCATTGGCAGTTTTTCAAGCGGAAGGGTGGTCACTTGGAACATTTCCCCAGCACCTTCGCAATCACTACTGGTTATGATAGGGGTGTGAAGGTATACAAAATTTCTGTCATGGAAATATTTGTGAATAGCGAAAGCAGCCACTGACCTTACTCTAAAAACGGCATTAAACAGATTGCCACGTGGTCGTATGGTTGGTATTGTACGTAAAAATTCAATTGTGTGACGTTTCTTTTGAAGAGGGTAGTCGGTATCGCTTTCACCTAGGACAGAGACTTCGCTCGCATTAATCTCAAAAGGTTGTTTGGCATTAGGTGTGACGATAACCTTTCCTTTAACCATAAAGGATGCACCGACATTTTGTTTCACTATCTCGTCATAGTTATTGACCTTATTTTTTTCAACCACCACTTGTACACACTTAAATCCGCCGTCATTGAGTTCAATAAAGGCGATTTGCTTGCTGTCTCTTACCGTTCTTGCCCAGCCGCAAACTGTAATTTCCTTGTCGGCATAGTCGGTAAACTTTTTGTTTAAATCACGTAATTCTATTCTTTTCATAATTTACTCCTCATCAATTAGTTTTATATGGACATCTCTTAGCAACTTTTCATCAACGGTATTTGGTGCATTCGTGAGCGGGTCGCATCCATTTTTGTTCATAGGGAAGGCGATGACGTCTCTGATATATTCGTTGTGGGTTAGAAGCATCATAAGTCTATCAAATCCTGCTCCTGCACCGCAGTGAGGTGGTGCGCCGTAAGAGAAAGCATTGTATAGGGCAGGGAACTTGTTTTCGACTACAGATTTGTCATATCCTGCAAGTTTGAATAATTCCACCATATAGTCAGGTCTGTGATTACGAACGGCACCCGACAAACTCTCATAGCCATTAATTACAAGGTCATATTGATATGCTTTGGCACCAAGTGGGTTTTTCTTAACTTCTTCAATACTTATTTGGGGCAGGCTAAATGGATTGTGAGAAAACTCAATATTGCCATCGTCATCAAGTTCGTAGAATGGGAAGTCAACAATCCAAACAAAGTTGTAAGCATTTTCGTCAATAAGGTTTAATCTTTTGCCAAGTTCTTGACGTAGTACGTCAGCAAATTTGATTGCCTTTTGCTTTTGGTCTGCTATGAAGAATATGGTCTCGCCTGGCTTATAATTTAACAGTTTTTGAAGTTCAGTCTTTTGCTCTTCGGTTATAAACTTACTAATTCCTGTTTGGTACTCGCCATTTTCATCCACGTGGACATAAGCAAGTCCTTTCGCTTCACGCGACTTTAAAAATTCGGTCAAACTGTCATAGAATTTTCTACCATTGCCTTTGCAGTCGACGTGCAGGGCTTTGATGATGTTACCCTTGAAGGCATTAAACTCGGTATCCTTGAAAATCTCAGTGACATCGGCAACAGTCAAAGGATTTCGAAGGTCTGGTTTGTCGCTTGCATACTTATTTATTGCATCCTCATAGGTGAGACGTTTGAAAGGTGTAGTAACCTTTGCCCCTGCAAACTTTTCAAATATCTTAGAATAGAGTTCTTCAAACACCGCGAAGACATCTTCTTGTGTTGCGAAAGCCATTTCCATATCTATTTGATAAAACTCGGTTGGGGAACGGTCCGCTCTTGCATCTTCATCTCTAAAGCATGGTGCTATTTGGAAATATTTATCAACACCGCTTGTCATCAAAAGTTGTTTAAATTGTTGAGGTGCTTGAGGCAGTGCATAGAACTTGCCAGGGGTTAACCTTGATGGGACAAGGAAGTCTCTCGCACCTTCTGGACTTGAGGCGGTTAGGATTGGTGTTTGGACCTCTAAAAAACCTTTTTCATGCATAAAAGACCGTACATACATCATAAGGTCACTTCGCAATTTTAGCATTTCCTTGTTATAGTCTGCACGAAGATCTAAATATCTATATTTAAGTCGCAAATCCTCATTGACAGATTGGCTGTTTTTAATTTCAAATGGCAAAACCTTTTCGCATTTGCCAAGTATTTCAACCTTTTCAGCGAGAATTTCGATATCACCTGTAGGCATGGCTGGGTTCTTGCTAGAACGCTCCCTTACTGTTCCATGGACACAAATGACGTCCTCTTTGTTTAAAGATATATCCATCTCTTCTGGTAAAACGATTTGAGTTTTTCCATAAAAGTCACGGAGCACAACAAAAGTGATGCCTCCCAGTTTTCGAATAGTATCAACAAATCCTGATAATACCTGTTTTGTTTCGCAGTCGCTCATGCGTAAACTTCCACAGTCAACTGTCCTGTAAATATTTTTATTCATAACCTTTTCTCCTTAAATAAAAAATTCCTAATGCTAGAAAACAGCATTAGGACGAATAAACTTTTATCCGCGGTGCCACCTAATTTGCAGAGTCACTGCCACTTTATTTTGCTATAACGGGCAAACCCGATTTTTCTTACTAAATAAAATATTTTTCAGAAAAACAACTCCCAAGTGTCCTTTCACATATTGTTGATGATAAAATTTCAGCCACGTTTTATCTCTCTGTAATCAAGGGAATATGTTACTTTTCTTGATCAACGTTTTCTCAAATTATAAAACTTTTTGATTTTTATGTCAATATTTTTTAAATTATTTTTGTATTTTTTGTGCTATTGTATGATAAATTCTGGATTTTTAACAAATATTCCCCCCTCAAGATAATTTAATTTTCCTTGAATTTTATCAAATTTAATATAAAAACAATGTAAAAGTTGATATTTTTTACCAAATTTTTTGTTGTCATCATTTTTGCCATATTTCCCATCTCCAATAATAGGGTGACCTAAATATGCCAAATGTGCTCGCAGTTGGTGAGTCTTTCCAGTGACAAGAGTGCATTCTACAAGACTTTTGTCCCCCTCATTTTTGATTGTTTTAAAAATAGAGATTATCTGTACTGAATTTTTCTGTGGGGTGTTATAAATTTTTACAACACTTTTTTGTGCATCTTTTACAAGATATGCCTTGTATTCTCCGTTGAAATGAGTCTCACCTACCACATAAGCCATGTATTTTTTTGTAATTGCTCTTGCCTTTATGGCATCAGTTAAGATTCCTCGAGACTCTGCATCTTTTGCAAGTATAATAACTCCTGTTGTGTTGCGGTCGAGCCTGTGTACGGCAAGTGCATTTAACTTTTCCGCCAAGCCATTCTTTCCTTCGACTTCAATTCCTCTTGGCTTGTTTGCAATGATGATATTCTCATCTTGGTAAATTATTTCGATTTCATGATTTGTTTTTTCATAATAGATTGTGATTTCATCTCCCACAAGTACAATTGAATCGGACTTTATTCGCTTTCCGTTTATTTTGATATCTTTATTGCGTAATGCTTTTTGATATTGATTGTAAGTTATCCCATTTTTCCTTAAAATATCATATAACTTTTCTTGTTTTTCACATTTTATAGTTAATTTTTCCATAGATATAATTTAGCATATTTTTTATCTTTTTACTATCATTTTTGCAATAAATGATGAATATATATTTTTTAAAGTATATTAATAAATATAAAAAGGAGTTTATTTATGAAACTTTTGCATTTGGAAGGGGAGAGTTTGATTTTGCAGGGGGTGACAAAGGTTATATCTTCATCACAGTCACAGACAGTCTTGCAGTGTGGAGAACAGGTGATAGTCTTAACTGGAAACAATATAGAAGTCAAGAAACTAGAACTTGAAACGGGAGAGGTGTGTTTGCAAGGAAATTTTTCAAACATAAAACTATCTGCTAAAAGCGAAAAACAACCATTTTTAAAAAGGATATTTAAATAGTGCTTTATCCAACAATAAATCAACCTATAGTTTTTATTGTAATTTTTTCTGTTGGCTTGGCAAGTGGATTATTGTTTGATTTTGCCCATATTTTGACCTATTTATCTGGAAATGACAAATATTCTAAAGGACTTTTTGATTTCCTTGCAATAATTTTCTCGTTTGGTATTCTCTTTTATAGCAATTTAGCAGTCAATTATGGTCAATTTCGCTTCTATGTACTGTTGACCTTTCTCTTTGCCATGTTTATTGAACGAGTTATATCTAAAATTTTGTGGACAAAATGTATAAAAAGATGCTATAATAACTTGAAAGAGAAGAGGAATGCAAGACGAAAAAAAGAAAAAGATAATTAACATCTCGCTTGTTGTCGGCTTGATTGTGCTGATAGCATTTGTTATTATAACTTCTATAGTATTGTATAATCAAAGAGGAAGATATGACAACTTGAAAGAAGACAACGACCATATTTCAGACATCCTTGACGAGCAAGAGAAAGAAGAAGTAGAAGAAAATATGATAATCTATTAAAAAATATTGGAGCAATATCCAATATTTTTTGTTTTACTGTAATATTTATTTTTTGTTATCGTCTGTATAACTTTCAGTATTATTGTTTGTGTCAGCCATGTTTTCTTCATTGTGGTTTTTAGGGTCGTTTACGACATCATCTGCTTGAGGCTCTTTTGACTCTTTTGTAGCATTTGCTTGGTCATCTTTTGTGGTGCCATTGTTTTCTCTATCTTGAGGTTTGTATTCAAGTAGTGCAGTAGTGACAGTTGGGGTTTGAGTGCTATTTTTCTTTCGACTCATTTTGTCAGCGAGTTTTGTAATAAAATTCTCAATTTGTGGTTGATACTTAAAACTTAAATAGAAAATTACACAAGCAAGCACGGCAAGTACTATCCAAACTGGTATGCCCCATCCACTAAATGGAATTATTTGCCCACTTCCAAAGAAACAGGTGGTACCGATTGAAATAGGGCGAGTGATTATATTGGTTATAAGAAAGAATTTCCAGTCCATACCAATACAACCCGCGACAATGCAAAGGATATCATCAGGGAATATTGGGAAAAGCATCATTAAAAAGAAGATATATTTGCCTCTACTGAGTTTTTCTTCCCATTTTTTTGCATCCTTTTCGCCAGCGACCCAAACTACAAGTTTCCGTCCGACTTTACGTCCTAAAAAGAAGGCGAAGATGCTTCCGAGCATGACAGCGAGAAGACTTAAGCCAAAGGTTATCCAAGGGCCAAAGACGAGAGTCCCTGCAACGGTTGTGACAACTGCGGGCAGTGGCAGGAAAGTTACTTGCAGAAATTGGATGATAATAAAAATTATATAACTATATGCACCCCATTCAAGTATTATATCTCGAAGTTTTTCTGCACTATCTATTTTGTCTATTGTGCCAGTGAGTTCTAGCGGGAGATAAATAGCGAGGGCAAGCAAAATTAATGCACCCACTACGATAGACAATTTTATAAGTTTAGTCTTTGTTTCTTTTTTCATCTTGGACATAATAACATTATATCACACTTTACTCACAATTAAAAGTTTTTGTTAAAGATTGTGAAAGATAATAATCAAATTTTTGTCACTTTAAATTTTATTATAACTAAAAACACCCTTAATCATTAATTAAAGGTGACGGACTATAAACTATGTGATGTTAAAATTTTATTTGCATAAAATTTTATAAATTCTAGCGAATTTGTGTGCTTCACACACCCATCACATAG
>CAJFOL010000022.1 GCA_904397185.1 uncultured Clostridia bacterium | reverse complement strand
GTTTATTAAAATTAAATTTATAGAAAATAATTTATAAAGAAAAACAAAGAAAAAACATAAAAATTTGAATTCAAAAAGTCGAAAGGAAAATATTAATGAAAAAGGTACTTTTTATTTTAGGCACAACTTGTTCTGGCAAAAGTGACCTTGCAGTCAGGCTTGCAAAAGAGTATAATGGTGAGATTATCTCTGCCGACTCAGTCCAAGTTTTCAAAGAGTTTGATATAGGCTCTGCAAAAATTACTACAAAACAGATGCAAGGAATAGTCCATTACGGAGTGGATATCAAAGAGCCAAATGAGGAGTTTTCGGTATATAATTTTATTGAGTACACCAAAGAAAAAGTTGACGAGATAACCATAAAGGGCAAACTTCCAATCATAGTGGGTGGCACAGGACTTTATGCAAAGGCACTGATAGAGGGATATAACTTTGGCGACACCGAAAAACATACAACCTTTAGAGCGGAATTAGAAAAACAGATAGTAGAAAAGGGCTTAGGCGAGGTGTACAATGAATTCAAAACCCTTTATCCAGAGGTTGCAAAAGATATTGATAAAAATAATGCAGTACGTGTGATACGTGCCTACGAAATAGCAAAGTTTGGAAGCACCAAACAGTCGTCAAGGCAAACCAAGTACGACTTTTTGACCTTTGCTCTATCAATGGAGCGGGCAAAACTTTACAAAAAAATAAACATACGTGTTGACATAATGCTTGATAGCGGGCTTGTAGAAGAGGTGAAAAATCTTTACGAAAAATACGGAGAGAATATTCAACCTATGCGAGCAATAGGCTATAAAGAAGTGGTGAGTTATTTAAAAGATGAGATAGATTTTAAGCAAATGAGCGAACTTATCAAACAACACACCAGAAATTATGCAAAAAGGCAACTTACCTTTTTAAAGGGAATTAGCAACGTCATCTATATTGATAGCAGTGGCCAAGAAAAGGCATATTCACAGATGAAAGGAGAGATAGATAAATGGCTGACACAGAAAAAATCTTAATGGAAACAGAGATAAAACTTCAAAACCAGTTTAAAAGGATAGACCAAATTGCCTTCAAAAATCAAAAGAAGGTATTACAGGCTTTTATTGACAGCAAAGTCTCGTCTCAGTGTTTTGCTGGCACAACTGGGTACGGATATGACGATGTGGGACGTGACACTCTCGCGAAAGTATATGCCAAGGTCTTTGGAGGCGAAAAGGCAATAGTCTCACCAATTCTTACCTGTGGGACCCATGCTATTTCAACCGTTCTATATGGCTTACTTATGCCAGGCGACAACATTTTGTCAATAACAGGCTTGCCTTATGACACTTTGCATGCATCTTTGTTTGGTAAAGGTAACTCTTCACTTGAGGACTATGGAGTAAAATATCATCAAATAGACCTAAATGAGGATGGTTCTTTCAAAGAAGAGGAGATATATAAAAAAGTTAAAAAGTTAAAACCAAAAGTGGTCTATCTTCAAAGGTCAAGAGGATACTCCTCACGAAAAGCACTTTCACCATATGATATGAAAGACATCTTTGAAAATATCAAGAAGTTGTCAAATGATTCTTTTATAGTTGTTGACAACTGCTACGGCGAATTTGTAGACGATATTGAACCGACAGACGTTGGAGCAGATGTCATTGTAGGCTCACTCATTAAAAATCCAGGTGGCGGACTTGCTCCGACAGGCGGATATATTGTTGGTAGCGAAAGGGCGATTGATAGAATTTCCTCACGTTACACAAACCCGTCACTAAAACTCGAAGTCGGCTCTTTTGAAATGGGATACCGCCTATTCTATCAAGGACTTTTTATGGCACCGCACACAGTGGCACAGGCACTAAAAGGCACCGCACTTGTTGGGCAGATTATGGAAGATAAGGGCTATAAAGTCATTCCATCCAACCAAGAAATACCACAAGATATTGTCAAATCTGTTGTGTTTAACACGGCGGACGAACTTATCAAATTTGTACAAACAGTGCAGAAAGTGTCACCAATAGACGGGTACGTTTTGCCACTGCCATGGGATATGCCAGGCTACAATGATAAGGTTATCATGGCAGCAGGGACATTTGTCGGCGGCTCATCAATAGAACTGTCTTGTGACAGCCCTATACGTAGCCCATATATTGCCTATTTCCAAGGTGGACTAACTTATGAGCATGTCAAGGCATTTGCTGAAAAACTTATAGAATTATATTAATATTTTGATAGAAGGGATTGATAAGACTATTTTGCCGAGTTTTTGTTCTTTTTTGGCAAATATTTTCATAAACTAAAATATGACAAATAAGAACAAAAATCGATTTTTCAAGGATATTTTTGAGTTTGTTTTGGACTGTGTCAAGGCTTGCAGAATAAAAACCATTATAATCTTAGTTTTAATGGTTATAGCACTGATTACAGGTATAATTGTCGCCGTTCGCACCAAGGATAGTTATAGTATTTCTGACAGTTTTGGAGTTGTAGACATATCATCAAATAGTGTAAATTCTTCGACTTTCTTTACTCGGCTTTTGTCAATGCTTCTTGTCTTTGCTATACTACTCGGTAGCAGTTATAACAACTATACCTTTGCAATCGGGCTTATATTTTTAGGTTATAGGGCATATTTGTTGGGCTTAAACCTATGTTTAATGATAGTCTTTTATGGGTTTTCGGGAGTTGTAGTATCTGTTATAGTGGCTTTTCCTTGTCAGTTGTTGACTTTGGTTGTCCTTTCAATATTCTTTATCACAATGTCTAGGACATTCTGCGACCAACGTAATTTTGGAGGTTGTCGTATGCCAAAACAGAAGACAAAAATCATTGTTTCAACTTTGATTTGTTTATTACTATTATGCCTACTTGAGACAATACTACTTGCCTTGTTCAGTGCAAAAGTTATCCTCGTAATTTAAGATTTAAAATCAATTTTGAAAAAATTAAATAATAAATAAGTATAAAAAAGAATTTTTTGATAACACTAACCATAAAAGGAGAGTATTATGAAAAGATTCTTTATTTTTATTCTAGCAATATGCTTGCTTATTCCTTGTCTGGCAGGTGGCATGGGCTTGACAGCAAGTGCAGAAGGTGAGGTAGATTTAACATGCAAAAGTGCATGCCTTGTAGACTATGCTTCTGGCACTATGCTATATAGCCATAACCCAAAATTGCACTTGCCAATTGCAAGTATGGTCAAAATGATGACCATTCTCTTGACACTAGAGGAGTTTGACAAAGGTACGTTGACAGAAGACACCATGATAACAACTTCAGAAAATGCATCAGGTATGGGTGGCAGTCAAGTCTTTATTGACCCGTATGTTGAGTACTCAGCAGGTGATATGCTAAAAAGTGTTATAATTTCATCGGCAAATGATGCATCGGTCGCACTTGCCGAGCATATAAGTGGCAGTGAAAAAGCATTTGTCGTTAAGATGAATGAAAGGGCAAAAGAACTAGGGATGAATGACACCTACTATGTAAACTGCACAGGACTTCCAGCACCAGAACAATATTCATGTGCGCAGGATTGTGCTATTGTTTTAAAAGAAGTTGCCGAGCATGAATTATATCATAAATATAGTACAATTTGGATGGATGAACTTGTCCACCCATCGGGAAGAAAGACTGAACTTGTCAATACTAATAGGTTAATTAGATATTATGATGGCTGTGATGGCGGAAAGACTGGCTCAACTAATGAAGCAGGATGTTGCCTCTCTGCTTCTGCTAAAAGAAACAATATGAGATTGATATCAGTGGTTATTGGTGCAAGCAACAGTCAAACTCGATTCAATGAATGTACAAAACTGTTTAATTATGGCTTTGCAAACTTTGAAAGTAAAAAGATTGTTGATAGTGTCAGCCCAGTTATGAACTTACAAGTAAGCAAAGGTAAGTCAGAGAACGTGGATATCTTTGCTAAAGAGGACTTTGCGGTCGTTGTAAAAAAGGGTGAAAAGCCAAATTATGAAGTGACCTTTGAAAATCCAAAGAGAATATCCGCTCCAACCAAAGAAAATGACGTTGTCGGCAAAGCAATAATATCAAACGATGGTGCAGTTGTAAAAGAAATTGACTTGATTGTTAAAAACGACATAGAAGGTCTGTCACTTAAAGACTGCTTTGATAAGGTAGTAGTCGGTTGGTAACTAGATTGTATTATTTTTAATTGAATTTTTATAGTAAAATAGGATAAATATAAATATCAATTTGTTTTATTTGCGAGATGAGATTTATTACATTTATAAAATGTGATTATTATCCTTGGCACTAGAACGAGATTTGATAAATTAACGAAGTTTAAATAAAATTTGATATGGTTATAAATAAAATGGATAAGGTTTATAGATTTGTAAACTTTAAATAAAATTTGATGCTTGTAAATAATGTAGAAATTTGATATTCCCGAGTAGAATAAATTAAATTTGTTATATTATCGGAAGCCGAACTTGCTCGCAAGGGTGAGGCTGATGGTAATAAATACTATGAGATGAGTGTGTAAAACACACAAATTC
>CAJFOL010000021.1 GCA_904397185.1 uncultured Clostridia bacterium | reverse complement strand
TTTGGCAGATAATGTATTAGTAACACTTGAAATGATTTTAGGAAAAGTTATTGACATCACACCAATGCCGTTAAGCGAAGAAGATAATAATCTTGATGGCTCTGTGACTTTTACACCTACTTTTAAATTTTCGACTTATGCTGAGAATAATGATGTTGAGGCTATGGTTTCTTTAGATATGGGAAATTCTAATACAGAACTAGATGATATGCTATTCACGTCAGAAAGTCAAATCGATAATTTTTTGCCTCTTTTTTTTAATGAAACAAAAGAACCATTAACTTTAAAAATCAGCATAGATAATATGTCTTTTGATAAAATTTTATCTGTTTCTTTAAATCGATATTTGATAGATGAGAGCAATTTAAGTTTACAAATTACTTGGAATGGACAATCATATGTAAGCGGGAGCAGTATCATGCTTTTACCTATGAATAGTGCAGAGATATTGGTGACATTTTCTATAATTGACTATAATGAGATTGCCACAATAGGAGAGTCGTACTTTGCATTATCTTTGACAGGTCAAATTGTTTAGAATAAGAGGCGGTAGAAAATTCTACCGTTTTTTATATAAATTTTTAAAATGGAAGTATTTTCCACGTTTACTCTTGAAAGTGTAAAATTTTTATGATAAAATATAATTAATTGAAGAGATAGAAAAACGAGCCGATGGGCTAAATAAAAATATTGATAAGACCTTGCTTGACAACCTATTAGAATTTTATAAAAATGCAAAAAAAACAACAAAAAATGCGATTTTTCTTCAAAATTTAACCAAAATTACTTAAATTATTGAAAAAATAAGAATATTTAGCATCTTTGAAAAATTAAGAAAAAGTAATTTTATTGATTAAAATTTAAATTAAAATGTTTTAAAAATTGCTAAAAAGTAGCCATTTATATGTTATAATTTTATTGCTAAGGAGAGAAGATGGACGTTTTAATAGATATAAAAAATAGATTTGGGGCAACCGAAATTCAAATTGATGGTGACAATAAAAAAATGTGGATAAATGGGAAAAATGTTGCTACCGATGTGGATGTGTTTTTAAGTCGCCTTTTTGGTATAACTGCATTATGGGGAAAAGAGTATTATCATGATACGTTGGATGCTGAAGAGTTCTCTCTCTATATAACAGATGGAAAACAAACTCAAAAAGTACATTGTAAAGGTGATTATCCGATTAACTATGGAGAACTTAAAGATTTGATTTTTGAGGAGCAGAATGGACAGAATTGAAATTGACGGGATTAATATATTAAATCCTATAGAAGGCAAAATGGACAAAATCATCGATGCTTTTGTAAAGTTCTATGGCGAAGAATATAGACCACGCATTGAAGAGAAGTTAAATGGTGCGATGATATATTTTGTGGCTGAAAATAAAGGGTATGCATCAATAGACAACAGCATAAAGCATTATTTCGATGGAAAAATAAGAAAGGAAGTACACAATGCCTTTTGGAAAGAGGTTGAAGGGGAAGATGCCTCGGAGCGAATAGAAAAAATTTTTTTAATAGTAGAGCCGAAGACTATCAATACTATGATAACTAGATTGAAAGAGGGTGGTATTCCTTTTTATTTGGATAGTTATTTGGAAATTTTAGGTTATGACATACCTAAAGTTAAAGATTATAACGAAAGACAAAAGATGTTACGTGAAATGTTGCGAGATGAAACTTTTAGAGAGAAATTGATCCAGAGGCTTGAAAAATCTCAGTCTATATGGGATGAAAAATACAAAGATAAATATGAATCATTAGAAAAAGAAAAAAATGGAAAACTATTGCAAGTGCAACCTTTAATCGAAAGCCGAGATGAAATAGACATAGAATATACAAATGAGATGGGGGAATTTTTTGAAGATAATATCGCTCAATATGTGGATGGCTTTGAAAAACTCAGTGCTTATGAAAAGAAAAGATTAGTTGGAATATTTAGTGATTTTTTAAGTGACAAAAAATTTGTTACAGATTATGACAAGAAAAGGTATGTCGATTTATTTAACCGTTTTGGAATTTTTCATGACAGTTATGACGAATATTTGGACGATGAAAGGTTAAACTATATTTTAAATGATGATATTTATAAAAAATATCATGATATAGTCCTTTCCTTGACAAAGAAAAGGTTTTTCAGCAATCCTTTTGTAGCACAGATATTAGGTGACCTGCAAAGTGAAGGGGAGGTTTATGGAATAAATGGTTTTGCAAAGTCAATTTATAATTATATATTTAATAATAGTTTTGTAGGGGCATTTGTGGATGATTTGAAGATTGGCGACAAAATTAGGACAATATGTTTGCTGCCTCATGGACTTGAACTTGATGACAAAACAATGTTTCATGAGTTTAATCACATAGTAGAAGACGAAAATATTGAACTTTATGGCAGACTTTATAATGTCAGCGGCTTTGATGGCTATGAAATAGGAGAAGGAAGTCCTGTGCTTGATGGAGATAAAATCTTTAGAAGTAGCCGTGGCGAGTCAAGGTCAAGACGTAGATATGAACAACTAAATGAGGTAATAAATGACTACTTTTCAATAAAGATAACAGAAATTTTTCATAGTGAAAATGAGGTGATTGGTAAAGGTGGAAAGTTTGTTTCGTCATATAGCCGTGCCTTCCCATTATTAAAAGATTTTATTGAAGAAAATCAAGACCTTCTTATAAAAAGTAGACTTACAGGGAACCATTTGGATTTTGCAAATTTTTTAGGACAAGAAAATTTTAATAGACTTGCAGATTGTGTGACCGAGTTTTTATCGTTTAATGATATAGAGAGAAGTCATATTTACGAAAGCATTATAGATAAGACAGACATAGAAAAGATAGCCGAACTTAAAAATTACGAAAAATTTGATTGCGATTGGGATGAAAAAGAAAAGATTATTGTTGACTCCTTCAAGACAGTGAAAGAGATCAGTGAAATAGCAAGAGTCAAAAGGCATGAACAGGAAATAGAAACTGAAAATGAATAAAATATTAATAAATTTACATAAATAGGCATTAATTTGTCTATTTTTTTGTGATTTTTTTTATTTTTTTAGTATTTTCTAATAATTTTCCAGAATTATTTAAACTTTAAAATATTTTTTATTTTATTTTTTATTTAATTTTGCAGTAAATTTTAGCATTAATTATTAATAATAATTAATTTAATTTATTTTTTATCCAAATTTTGACAAATCATTTGCTTATATGACTAAAAAAGTGTTATTATGAAAATACTAAGGATGGGAGTATGAAAAAGTTATTTGTCATTTTCGCACTTTTGTTCACTTCGGCAATTTGTTTGACTGCTTGCAACAGTGGACCAAGTGTACAAGGAAATTTTAATGAAAATAGTTACGTTGTGTCTCTTGGTCAGACACTAGATTTTTACGATGAATTTAAAATATCAAACGGAGCAAGTTTAGAGGACATAACATTTGTTTCATCTAATGAAAGCATTATTGAAAAGCAAGAGGATGGAACATTTGTTGCAAGCAAAAGTGGACGGGCTATAATTTTTGCACAATATCATAGAGAGACATTTGCCCAGGCAGATATCATAGTCAAATACAAGTTTTCAACTCCTACAAAACCATCGGTAGACGATGAAGGCACTATGACATGGCAACCATCTTTTGCTCAGACTGATGAGGGAACTGTATATGCAACTTCCTACACCTTAGAATATGCAAATATCACAGATTTAGAAAGTATAGATACTACTGAGATTGAATTTGAAAGGGAAGAAGTAGAGGATAGTTTTGTATTGCCAGAGGTCGGCTCATATTATGTTAGACTTACCGCAAACGGACAAGAAGAGGAATATGTTGACAAGTCATCGACTAGCGATTTGTTTACTATAAATTATGGTGTAATGGGTAGGGTAGAAAATGCCACAATAGAGACCTCACAAACTTCGTATAATGAGACGGCGACATTGTCATGGCAGGAAAAGGATAATGCAATATATGACGTTTACCTAAACGGACTAAAGATTTTTGAAAATCTCGAAGAGGCTTCATTTACATATAATTTCAGTTTGGTAGAAAATGGACAACAGATAGAGATAAACATAGTTGCAAAAGATAAGGATAGTAAACTTTTAGATACAAGCACAGTTTTGAGTGTTGCTAAACTTGATGCTCCATCAGTTGGATATCAATCTAGCGGAATCAGTTACATATACTTGACTGAAGTTGACAATGCGAAAAGTTATTTAATGTATATTGACGATTTAGTTTTGGGAAATCAATTTTATCAAAGTTATGAAGAAAACTTTAGCCAAATCTTTTTTGAAGATTTAAACAGCGGTATCTATAGAATAAATGCACTTGCTGTTGGCGGATCGCAGGAGGATACACTTTTCTTAAATAGTAAACCTTGCGAAGATATTTTGGTGGCAAAACTTGAACAACCTAGTGTCAACATAACATTTGAAGACGATAAGGCAATATTTAATTTTGAAGAACAATATTACAACAATCGCTATTTAATCACATGGGCTGACCAAAGTAGAGTAGTAAGTGGCGATAGTTGTGAAATAGATCTATCAGACCTTGAAGCGGGAAATTATGTATTTACAGTTAGAGCAATCCCAGACGTTCAAGATGGTGAGGTAGTTCCTTTTGAAATGGCTGGCGAAAGCACTCAGACAATCATAGCCTCTGAAGTATTCAACTTTGACTTTACAATTCTTGGTGATTTTACAGATGTTTCCCATAGATTTGAAGGCGAGGTTTCAGAGTTTGGTTTCAATGAAGTGGAGTATGCAAATTATTATCAAATATACATCAATGATAGTCCAATTGATAATGCACAAATAGATATAGTAAGTGGTTATGTGTATATAAGAGTTGATTCACTTAAAAATATTGAGCCAATTGATGGGAAGTATTATAACATAACTATTTATGCAGGGCTAGAAAATGAAGGTGTCGAACTTGCCCCTGTGGTTAGTTACTCAAAGACCTTGACGATTTTGGATATTGTAAGCGAAGGGCAGTCACAGACAAATGGCTATTACAGTTGGCAGGGCATTGATAACGAATATGCATATTATGAGTATCAAATTTTCTCAGCAGATGAGAACTATCAGATAAATAGTGAAGAGCCGGTGGATAGTGGTGGCACAAGCGAAAATATAACACTTAATGCTTTAGGCTTTGGGTATTATGTGATAAGAATTTATACCATTTCGACTTCTGAAAATGAATATTTAAATGCGAATTATTATGATGAAAACAGATATTTTGAGGCAAACTTCTTAGTTTATGAGCAAATTGAGACACCAAATGTGACCTTTTCAGCAGAAGATGGATACCGTTTGCAGATACAAAGTTCGCTTTACAACGGTTCTTATAAGATATTAGTCAATGGTGAGATTGACGGAGAAATGGTTGGAGGGACAAGCCAAGAAAGTGTAACTTATACCTATCTTTTAGATAACAAGTTTGAAAATGTAGGCACATATACCTTGCAGGTGGTAGCACTTCCTGGAAATTTATATGACAACAATCTTCACACCGAGTCAGAACCATATACTTTGACGGTTACAAGACTTGACCTGCCACAGTTTGAAATGAGAGAAGTGGTGAGTGGACAGGATGTGAAGTTAGGCGAAGAAATAGCCGTTACTATGGCTAGCCATGCAAAAGAGGTTGTGGTCACTCTTACAAGTCAGGACAATCAAATTGTCAATAGTGATAAGTCAAACATAATTGATATATCTGACCAATCAGTTTACTCATCAAATTTTATATTATCATTCTACTTTGTCGCTGAAGAAAATGATGGAGATGATTATTATATTGATAGTTATACACGAGAAGTGACATTCAATAGAGTGAAAGCACCAACGAACTTAGCATTTAGTGATGAAATACTCTCATGGGATGCAAACAACGACCAAACAGAGGGCTATTATGTTACTGTAATCCTTACAAATTCTACAAACGGCAACTACTACTATAGATATTATACCGAAGAAAATAGCCTAAATTTACAAGATTTGATAAACGATAGATGCGAGCAGGATAGTTTCTTTGCAACAAGTTACAGACAGGCAGAGAATGTGACAATTGAGGTATATGCCTATGCTAACTCATTGCAAAATGAAGTGTTCTATTTGCCATCAGCACTAGGAAGAACGGCAAGCGGACAGACAAGCCTTGTGTTAAACACACTTAAAGAGCCAGTTTTGTCATTCAATCCAACCGATTTAATATTAAGTTGGACTCAAGTTGCATCTGGCACAGTTTATGATATATATGTAGATGGAAGACTTGTCAAAGAAGATTACACCAATGTGTCTATAAATCTTTCAGATTTGGGAGAGATTGATTATTTGACAAGCAAATCTATATATGTTGTCGCAAAAAATAGCGGGTATCTAAATTCTGCTCAGTCAAATACTATTTATGTAAAACAGTTATCGCAGATTGACAGCCTTACCATTGCTCAAAGCGAAGGGCAGTATATAGCGACCTTTACATTAGATAGCGACCTTGTAAATATTAAAGAGGTACAGGTCAATGGAAGCAGTGAGGATGTAACATTTGAAAGCACTCAAA
The DNA here is from genome assembly GCA_904397185.1 of uncultured Clostridia bacterium. Taxonomy (GTDB): domain Bacteria; phylum Bacillota; class Clostridia; order Christensenellales; family UBA1242; genus Caccovivens. Next base: position 9,616 of record CAJFOL010000021.1, on the reverse strand, counting down.
ATAGTGGGACATTCAATCCACTTGACTATGATAGCGACAATTTCACTTTGCAGGTCATAGCACAAAATTCAAGTTCAACCTATTACTATATTGATTCGCTCTTGACAACATTTTCACTCACCGACCTATCAGACATTGAGTTTAATGCAAGCCTATCTGAAGACCAACTAAAATGGGATACAATAGTCAGTGATTTCCAAGGAAACAGTCTTGACCCTATTGTGTACATACTGACTATAACAAGTGGCGAGCAATCACACACTATCACTACCACAGAGACTTCATATAATTTGCAAGAAATTGAAGAGGAAATAGGTGTTATTTTAAACGGAGAAGTTAAAATAACCATTACAGCCAAAGTAGACAAAGATTATACTTTGAATTTGACTGACGGTCAGTCTCGCGGATATTATGGAAGCAAAGATAGTGAGGAAATTGTAACCGAAAAATTGAATGCTATTGAAAGTTTTTCTTATCAAATAATTGACGATATGTCGCAGTCAAACCTTATGGCACAAAAACAAAATGCCTATGTGACTGTTACTTGGCAGGACCTATGGGCAGACACGGGAGAGGTTTATTTCAATGCTATTATTACAAGCGAGGATGAGAGCGAAGTTGAACTTAATTTAACAAATGGCTCTAACCACGAGAATTACTCACTGTCAAGTGACGGAGAGAATTATACTTTAACACTTAGAAATCCACTTCTTAAGCAAGGTAGGACGACTATTACAATCATCGTGGTATGTCAAGATAAGATAACAAGTCAATCAAATTCTTTTGAAATTGATAGACTTTCACAAGTTGAAAGTGCCACAGTTAGCCAAGATGGACTTTTGACTATTGATGATGCAAATAGTGCATTCGTTATGCAACTTAGCATTGCAGAGAGAGTGGTTGAAAGAGAATACACCTTTAGTGGCTTTGCAAAAACAATAGACCTTATGATTGAAGGGCTACTTCAAGACGTGTATGGATATTATACAATAGCACTACTCTCATTTGACCAAAACAATGCTGTTATGCCATCAAGCACACCATATCTCATCACAGGGACAAAACTTCAAGGTATTGAAACTTCAGAGATAGACAACTATGGCTTTATAAATCTTACCTTGTATGCAGATGATTTTGAAAATCTTGTATTTACTGCAAAGACAGCCATTACTGGTGGAAGCATTACAATAAATGTATCTCCAGTGACTACAGACTCACCAAATTTATATAGACTTTATATTCCAAGCATTATTGCACAAATTGGCAATATCACACCATTTGAAGAGGGTAGGCATACCTTTGAAATAACTGTAAGCCAAGATGGCTATGTAAGGTCAGATTACCATTCATTTACTTTTGACTATACAATAGAGGAAACATTACCAACTCTTCTACGGCAAAATTATGCACAAGATTATTTGGTACTTGATGCTCTTGAAGATGATGACACGGTTGGAATAACAATGCTTGTTATCAACTACGATCTTACAGGCGGAGTGTCTAGCGGGACCTATTATTTAAATGATGCCTCACTACTTAAAGGGTATTGGTGTGTTGATGATAATACGGGCGAGAGATACTTCACTAAAACAATGGATTCAGCACTCAGCGGTGTGACCTATAATGAGTGCTACGCGGTTGATTTAAACGAACTTTTGGCAGATTATGATTTCGGACAATTTGGACTTGAAATTGTGAGAATTGGCAGAGGAGAAGTTGTAAATATATACAATGCCCATGCTACGACCGTTCTTAAACTCAACAGAGTTGAAGATGACGATGCAGGTACAGACTATGTTAGAATAGTAGGCAACAATCTCACATGGCGGTGGAATGCGAATGAATTACTCTCTGGAGTTAGTGGATACACCGCAAGTGCATACTATGTCAACTTCAGGTCGGCTGAAGGGGATGAGTCTTTTAGAATTTTAAGTTTTTCATCAGCACTTGACTTAAGAACTGTAGATTTGACTCCAGGTAAGGTCTACTACATTACAGTTACTGCCATTTCTAGTTACAGTAATGTTTTGGCTTCAAGTGAAAGTCAAAATCAAGTGCAAACATTAAAATTTACTCAACCATTGCCAATAGAAGTTGTCGATGGTGTCATAGTCTTTGACGAAGATGCTTTCATGTCAACACAATTTATGCAAGATATAACAAACTACTTCGCATCCACCGAGCATGAAGATGCACTATTTAACATACTTAGCAGGACAAGTTATTCATCACCTTTCTATTTCAATATGTCAGACCTTGTATCACAGTCTATGACTTTAAAGTTTACCCAGTTAGATTCTAGCGGTGCTGAAACAAGCAACTATTATACTATGACAGTACCAGGCTATTTACTTTTCCCAGATGTTGTAATAGAGAACAATAATCTTGATATTTTAGCATCAAGAAGTGCCTCATATTTCGAACTTTTAGAGGCTTATGCCAACACACTAGAAGATGCAACTGCATCAAATGCGATAAACTTTATTGAGATGGTGGATACTATAAATTATGCAGACTACTATGGTCTGTCAAGTATAGCGATACTATTTGATGACTTTGGAAGAGAAATACCTGCTGGCAATTATGCCGTATCTTTGATTCATGCAGGTGGAAGCGGAAGATACATAAGTTCAGAGCCGTCACAGGCAACAACTATCTATTTGACAGGTGCTCCATCAGTTACATTGAATAGTGAGACCGTGGGCAATGAGACTTACTATACTGCAACTTTTGGAAATTCTATGACTTATGTTGCCACATCCTTTGATGGTTCGCAGGCGACAAACTATTCATACCAATATGTTACAAATTACAGAATGATTTTAAGGTCAAATTATAATGGAACAGGTGGTGTTACTTATGATAGTGGTATTTGTTTCAATATTGTCTACCATGAAGGCTCAGGCTGGCTGATAGACTTTGGCGGGCAGTATCTCGATGGTGTTATAACTTCGCTTGGCGACACCGCTCAGGCAGGCTTTAAAGTCAATATGACTCTTTTGCGAGAACAATATGATGCACTAGGCGGTGATACTATTGATATCAACACTCTTATAAGAGTAGACGTTGTGTCAGCCTCTTCAGATAATGGTTATGTACCAAATGGAAAGAGTGCAATCTTCTATGTGAGGTACCTAGACCTGCCTACAGATAGTGTGACATTTGAAAATGGACGTATGACAATAACTACAAACCTTACAAGCACAAATTCCATACTTATGAGATATCGTGCACGTGGGTCAGAAATTGAGTCAACTGTCATTCAAATTAACAATGGTATTGCAAACATTGACCTTCCGCGAGAAGGTGAGTATCAATACATAATACTCTCACTAAATGGTTCAATTTCGTATAATACAATGAATGTGGAAAGCAAGACTTATGAGATAGAAAATGTCTATAAATTAAGTTCGCCAGTGCTTACAACACAAAATAACAATCTTCATGTTAGTTACAACCTTGATGACTTCAATTACACTCAAGACCAATCACTACATTTTATGCTGGCAAATGATGTAACTTTAAGAAATGGAGAAGGATATTACTATTCAAGCACAATCACCCGTGATGGACGAAATTATATCACCTATACAGTCGGAGCACTTGACTCGTTAGGACAGGTGATTTATCCTTCAGAACTGAATGCATCCGCTTTCTATGCTTATCTTTTAGGTAATAGTGGAACAATTGTCGCATCACAGGGGTCTTCGTCAAGTCACGGAGCGGACTATGTTTGGACATTTATGGCTATGAATAGTGAGGGAGTGACTGTTCCATCAATAATGTTGTTCTCATCCGTGATTCCATCACAGACTTCAACTTCGTCATCACTCGTAAATGCTAGAATGCTTGACATTTTAGATGAGGCTCCATATGTAGAACAAGGAAACATTATTTGGAAGCCTTCGGCAAGTCTTCCAAGTATAGAAAATGGTGATTTGCTATATCAAGTCGATGTGCTATATTACAATATGGTTGTCGGCGAAAGTGCATATGATACAACTTATGATTATGTCACGCAAGATACCTACTACACGACAAATTCAAGTTTAAGTGCAGAATATATCAGTCAAGATTATGATTACTATACAATTGAGGTTACACCAATTGCAGGAACGTTTGCAGATGATGACCCAAGGTGCATAACAACTATTGAAAATGAAAAGTATCTGATTGTTGACAGTGTCTACTATTCAGGACAAAACTTGCAGGTTCTTCGAGGATGCAAACAAACATTAGGCTCGGCAGACCAACCTCTTACAAGGACATCAATGCCAATTCTTGCTCCAAATGATAATGTAAACAACAATGGTGTAAATAATGGTAGCATAGTTTACTTCATCACCACAGCAAATTACGGCAATGACCAAGCGATTACTGACATAAATTCTCAAGATACAACTTCAAGGACAATTATTCAGGCGATTTATACCCAGGGCGGACAGACTATAACCAAGACATTGACTGGTTCGTTCACATATTCGCTAGGCACGTCTAGTGATACAACTGGATATGTGCGAGTAGTCTTCACTCCAGACGAAGGACAGTTGCAAGGAATAAGTCAACTTAGCATCAGTGTTCAGATGTATAATGGAAATGGATTGTTATCAAAAGCACTTATTATAGACAATGTCTACAAATTAAGTGATTTCAATGATAGTTATTTTGAAATTGTACTTGTTGGCGACCAAACAGTACTTGACTTTACAAATTACTTTAGATATGTCACTATTGCAGGCAGTTCGTCAAATTATCAAATAGTTATTGATTACACAACAACCACATCTACAAGCCAGATGATAATGACGCAGGAAAGTGCATCGAAGATGTTTACAATTACAAACAATATGCTGTCTGTGAATGTTCAGGCACGAGATAACCAAGGCACAAGTGCAACAAACAGATTGAAGATTCTTTACAGCGACACACTGCGATTTGAAGTTAAAAATACTGTCGCTGTCGAAGATGGGCAAAATCTTATTGCAATAACATGGGATACTGATTTGTTTAGATTTGTTTGGAATTGGACAAATGGTGCAAGTGTGAGTGATTATGAGTATTATATCAACATAGAAACTGACACTGATAGATATGAGTCGCAGACCGTAAACAATTATTATATGCCAAGACAGAGCGGGAATATCACAAGTTTTTCTGTCAGAGCAAGACATACAAGCCAAGAACGTTACGATGGTGTGATAGAACTCTACCTATTCAGTCAAGCCATCTACTACAGCCAGGGCGGTATCAATTTTGACCTATTCTCAGGCGGGGATGGCAGTCAAGAAAATCCGTATAGAATTTCATCCGAAGATGATTTCTACAACATTGCAAAACGTAACAACCAAGACGAACAATTCTATTTTGTATTGACTAGAGATTTGGTTATTGATAATGATATGCTGATAAGTAGCGGACTTCACACAATGGGTACATTCTATGGCATCCTAGACGGCAATAATTATAGTTTGACCATCACGGCAGATAGACTATACGAAATGGATACCTATCGCGATTCAATTACAGGATTAAATTCAATAGACTTCACAAGTTACTTCTCACTCTTTGAGCAGATTGATAGGACCGCACGTATAAGTGACCTTGAAATCAACTTTGTGGTTGATACGAGCGCACTTAGTGGTAGCAATGTGATTTTAAGCCCACTTGCTCTTCGAAATTATGGTTCGCTTGACAACATAACTATTTCAAGCATTCAAGTTACAAGACTACGTGGTGATGGAACAATAAACAACGTGTTTATGGGTGGCATTGTAGGTATAAACTATGGCTCAATATCAAACTCGAATAATAATGCCGACCTATCCTACAATATGCAATCACAACTCAACATTAACTTTGGATATGGTGCAATAGCCGTGTTCAACACAAGTTCTAGCGGAAATAGAGGAAGCATTGTAAACTCGTTTAACAATGGTGATGTAAATATTAATGTTAGACAACAGAGTGTAAATGTTTACATTAGCGGTGTCGTTATCAACAACTACTCACAACTTTCAATGGTGGGCAACAATGGTAACTTCACCCAAACTTCGTCAGTTTCTTGTGCAGTTTACTTCACAGGAGTGGCACTTTATAGTTATGGCGGTGAGATAAGTTATGCTTTCAATAACGGCAGTTTTGAAGCATCACAAATGGCATCAAATAATAATGCAGGTATAGTCTACACCCTTTACAGCGGACAGATAAATTACCTTGCTGACACAAAAGGTTATGCAATTGCAAGGATATGCCAGTCATCTCCAGTGGACTACGGCGAAAACTACTGCTTTGTAAACTCTGGCACCGACTCTTCACTTAGCACTGTAGAACTATCGGCGGTTAACATAGAAATAGGTGACGGAAGATACTTTGTAATAACCTATGATAATGGTCAGTATACTGCATCAATTCAGTAAAAAGGTGTTTTAAAATTAAAATAAAGAGAATATTATATATCTATGAGAAAAATATTTCTAATCATGATAATGATATTCTCTTTATCTTTTTTTACTGGTTGCAGTTCATCGCAGACTGACGACGTAGATGACTATATTATGCTAAGTTTGGATATATCTTCAAATGGGCAGGTAGTTCAGTCAATAGATTTTTCGCTAAATGGCGACCGCTTGAATGAGATGGGAATAGAGGAGACAGAGAAAAATCAATTTATATTAAATTTGCAGGAGCAGGTGAAACAAATAAGGAATGAATTTCTTATGAATTTCACTTTAGTATATATTGCAAACCCGAATGAAGAGTATAGTTTAAATAAAGGACTTCTTTTCACCAATGTCACTTACAACTCAAACACTGACAGTGTTGGCTTTGATATGATTTTTACCTCTATTGGTGCATGGAATTACTATCATAACACAACAGGTTCTTCGCAAGATTCATCGCAAAATGGCAATGACAATATTTTTTACAGTGAAAATATTTCGCAAGGCTCTTTCCCATTTTCAGCAAAAATCAATCTAGGCGAGGGGCAGTCAATCTATGTTGGAGAAAGATACAGACAGAGATATCTGCAGGCACTTTCAGGACTATCTTTTGAAAACGAAATGACTCAAAACTATAATCCAACACTTATTTACAACTATTCAACCTATTATAGTAGGCTACACTCAGATGCAGATTTTAAGTATACCGACTCGCTAGGACATAGCCATCATGTGTGGGCGGTAGAAAGTCAAGACCTAACTGCTGACAATAAGATAAAGATATCCTCGTATAATATTCACAGTGGATCGTGGTATCTTTCTGCTCTAATTTTTACAACAATATTAGGTATTATATTATATGTTATACTAGATTATAAGAAGATTAAAGAGTCTTTTAAGAATAGAAAGACGAAAAAAAAGATAAAAGATAAGTAAAAGTTTGGTTATTTCCAAACTTTTTTTAATTTGCATGGTGGCAAGAGTAAAAAAGTTGTATTAGGCAGTTGAAATTTGTTTCAATTTGTGCTAACATTATATGGTTAAAGAAGGTAAACGAATATGATAAATGAGAAAATTAGAAATATTGCAATTATTGCCCATGTAGACCATGGGAAGACATCCCTTGTAAATGAACTTTTAAAACAAGGCTCAGTATTTAGAGAAAATCAGCAGGTTGAAGATAGAGTTATGGACTCAAATGCCCTTGAAAGAGAACGTGGTATAACAATTCTATCAAAAAACTGCTCATGTATGTATAAGGATGTTAAGATTAACATTATTGATACCCCAGGTCATGCTGACTTTGGAGGAGAGGTGGAACGTGTGCTTAAAATGGTAGACGGGGTACTTCTCGTAGTAGATGCATACGAAGGACCTATGCCACAGACTAGATTTGTCCTTGAAAAGGCACTTGCACTTAAACTTAAGGTCATTGTGGTCATAAACAAAATTGATAGACCAGATTCTAGAATCAGTGAAGTTATAGATGAAGTACTTGAGTTATTCTTGGAACTTGATGCCAATGAAGAACAACTTAATTCTCCATTCATTTTTGCATCAGCAAGACTAGGTGTCGCAAGCGATGATAAAGACGTCCAAGGCACTGATATGACTCCGCTTTTTGAGAAAATTCTTTCATATATCCCTGCTCCTCAAGGAGATGAAAATGGTCCATGTCAAATGCTTGTTTCATCTGCCGAGCATAATGATTATGTGGGCAAACTTGCTGTTGGAAAGATTAGCCGTGGGACTATGAGTGTAGGACAAAGTGTAACCCTTTGCAATTACCATGAAGATAAAAAAATAAAGTCAAAGATAGTCAGCCTATTTGTTTTTGAAGGTTTGAAGAAAACTCCTGTTGAATGTGCAACGGTCGGAGAGATTGTATGTGTGGCAGGTCTTACAGACGTAGGCATAGGCGATACTATTTGTGATAGCGAAGTGGTTGAGCCTATTGAATTTGTTAAGATTGCCGAGCCAAGTGTTGAAATGACATTTATGGTAAATGACAGTCCATTTGCAGGTAAAGAAGGTAAGTACGTCACAAGCAGACACCTACGTGATAGATTGTATAAGGAAGCAGTCAAAGATTTATCTTTAAGAGTAAGCGATGGTGAAACCGCTGAGCAGTTTAAAGTCTGCGGAAGAGGTGAGATGCATCTGTCAATCTTGATTGAAAACATGAGACGTGACGGCTATGAATTTCAAGTGTCAATGCCTAAGGTTTTGATTAAAGAGATAAACGGAGTGAAATGCGAGCCTATTGATAGACTTTATCTTGACGTACCAGATGATTGCACTGGTGTGGTTATGCAAAAGATGGGTGTTAGAAAGGGTGAACTTGTACAGATGACACCTCATGGCAGTCGTATGAAGATGGAATTTCTTATACCATCAAGAGGACTGTTCGGCTTTAAGAGTGAACTTTTGACAGATACTAGAGGTGAAGGTGTTATCAACTCAATATTCTATGACTATGAACCATGGAAAGGGGAGATAAAACGAAAGGAATATGGCTCGCTGATTGCTCATGAGACAGGTGAGGCTATAGTTTATGGACTATATAATGCTCAGGAGAGAGGCGACCTGTTTATAGGACCAGGGACTCCTGTCTATGCAGGTATGGTAGTGGGTCAAAATCCAAAGGGCGATGATATAGTGGTGAATGTGTGCAAGAAAAAGCACCTTTCAAACTGTCGTGCCTCTGGTTCTGATGATGCACTAAGACTTACTCCGCCAAGGAAGATGAGTCTTGAAGATGCTATTGAGTTTTTGGGTGACGATGAGATTTTGGAAGTCACACCAAAGAGTTTCCGAATAAGAAAAATCATCCTTGACCACAATATGAGAATGAGAGAACGAGGAAAGATTTTACGTGGAGAAATTTAAAAATTTAAAAAAAGGTGTTTAAATTTACTTTAAAGTATGCTATTATATTACAAAGGGGACAAAGCCATGCTAATGCCGAAAGAGCGAAGAGACTTAAGGAAGACCTATAAACGACTAGGCATATTCTTAGCAATAGTCTTTCTTCTTGACGTATTCATTTGTTTTTTGTTTTTTAGATATACAAGTATGAGCCCTGTCCTCTGCGGATTTATAATCATATGCATTACCGCAGTTTTATACTTGCTCTTTTTGCTTATTTGTGCTAAAATTGATAAAAAGAAAAAAGA
>CAJFOL010000020.1 GCA_904397185.1 uncultured Clostridia bacterium | reverse complement strand
CGATTTTTCAAACTACGTTTTCGTAGAGGGTATGCCAGCCCCAGTTCCAACAGGTTTGTCATGGCTTGCACAAGGCGGAGAGCCATGCGATAACACTAAACTCGACTCTTGGGCTAACGGCGACTAAGTTTTAACATTTGATAAAATAAAAAAATGCAAAAAAATTATTTCACAAAATATAAAAAACTTAGAAATAACACAACAAAAAAATTGCTGAAACAAACACATAACAAAAAACATAATTTCAAAATCTCTGAAATTATGTTTTTTATTATCTAAAAAATAATTTTTAATCAATTTTAAGATATTTTTTCATTTAAATTATTTTTAATTTTCTTAAAAATAAATATTTTTTATCTATTTTAAAATATTTTTCACTAATTTTACGTTTATTTTAAAATATTTTTACATTTTTTTAATATTAAAAAAATCATCATTTTAATTTTTAGCCTCGTCTTTTGCTATCATGCTTTCACTTTCATCACTAAATTTAAATTTGTCAAATTTATGAAGTTTTTTGTCCATGAGTTTTAAAAATTTTTCACGTTTGACGGCAACAGTTAAAAGCACATGGCCGTTTTTATCAAAATTTACAAAGGTCTTTCCAGGTGCTTCATCGGTGTCGACTGTGACCTCAACTCGTTTGCATTTAAATAGGTGAGGATGAGTCAGATAGATATAGGCACAGGTGTCATTTGTGGCTATTCGTTTGTCAGGGTAGCCTCTCTCCCAATATTTGTCATACATGGAAAATAAAAATGCACCGACTTCATTTGTATCTCTTATTTGATAGACATAATCTTCGGTTAAATATGCCTTTCGTCTGCCCATATCAGACGGCACCATGACGAGTGGAATACCACTATCTAGCACAATTTTGAATGCCTCAGGGTCAGAGCGAATATTGAAAGAGATATGGTCAGGGAAGCCAGGAACCCCATACGGTGAGCCACCCATGAAGATTATGCGGGGAATTTTTTTGATAATATCAGGGTGTTTTGTGAAAAGCAATCCCATATTTGTATGAGGACCAAGCACGATAGGAATTATATCACCATTTCCTTCACTAAGCACTTTATACATAGCCTCAACTGCCGATTCTTTGATTACTTGGTGTCTCGTTTCCTTTGGCGGAATATATCCACCCATACCTTCCTTTTGGTGGACATTTTCGGCGGTAGGAGTAACTCTGTACATTGCCTTTCTTGCCCCCATAGCGACAGGGTAGTCAAGATTGAACTTATCAAGGATATGCAAAAGATTACGTGTGCCAGTTTTAACTTTTACGTTGCCAGACACGGTGGTGAGAAGTTTAATATCAAGTTTTTTATCAAAGAGAGCGAACACGAGACAAGCGGTGTCGTCAACTCCTGGGTCGGTATCAATAATAACCTTAAATTTTTTCATTATAAGCGAGTCCTTTTACATTGTATGTTTAATTATATCATACTTTTTAATAAAATAAAAATATTTAAGGCATTTTTTATTTAAATTATTTTTTTGCTGAAATGGTAATAAGAAGAGAAGATTGAAAATCGAATATTTTTTCACCAGAATTATAGATTTCAACCCTTTTTTCGTACTGTTTTTTAAGTAAATTTAATAGTTTTTCCCTCAATTTTTCGCCATTTTGTGCATTATCTAAACTTGAGAGTGCAAAGTATAATTTGACCTTATAGTTTCGCTCGATTTGATTAAGTGCGATTTTTTTGTTTTCTGCACAGTCTGGCATATAGTACAAAATGCGGTCATAATTAAATTTTATATTTTTAAAGCGGTATTTATTGAGTTTTTGCATGGTTAGATTTGGCTCTTCCAAATATGAGCCGACCTTAGGTCTATCGCCGAAAACCATTTCACCATAAACACTGTTTACTTCGTCCTCAAGATACATAAAAGGCTGGTCATTTTTCTTTATCATGTCCACTCTCATAATTACAAGTTTGCCACCAGTTTTCAAAACTCTTTTCTGCTCTTTAATAAAATCGTCAAAAGGCAGGTGTTCCACAACAGTATGAGAGAACACGAGGTCAAAACTCTCATCTTTAAAAGGTAGGTTTTTGATATCTGCAACCTGATAATTTACCTTTAAATTTTGCTTTTTGCACTCATTTCGAGCAAATTTTATATGATTTTCATCCAAATCAATGCCGTAAACCTCGCAAGACGGGTAGTACTTCTTTATCATATTAGTAAAAAGCCCACCACCACAGCCGACTTCAAGAATTTTTAAGTTTTTACGAACATGAAGGAGCCTAAACCACAGATTTTTGTTCTCGTCATTGAATTTTTCTAAACGAGAATAATACAAAAGTTCGCTAGATTGCACCTTTTTTGACCAAAATTCACTCATAAAACCTCCTTTTTAAACTTTATTATCAGAATTTTACTCATTTTATCATATCACAGCCCAAAAAGTCAACAAAACGGTGATAAGTTTGATAGGTGGACAAAATTGGTACAAGTTTAATAGGCAAAAAAAATACAAGTTAATTATACAAACCCAATAAAATTTTATGTTTGCAAGAACAATTCGTTATGACTTAATAATCTATTGTGGTGACCCTAAATTTTTCTAAATAGTTTGCGATATCATCTTCAGGGTGAAGGTCTATCAAGTTTTGATTTATGCTTAGGACAATAGAGCCGTTATCTTGTCGATAATGAAAGTCGGTGGCTTTAAAACTATTTGCAGGTATCCTTAGCACATGCAGTTTTCTTTTATAGCAGTCATCAAGTAACAAATACCAAGTCTCGTGGATATGTCTTGGGGCGGCATTTGCTGGGAAGTAACCTCTGCCGTCAACACAGGCATAGGTGGTGTTGTAGTCTCTAGCATAGAGGTTATTTTGATTGCATAAAACTAGGGCACCGCTTTTATGTAATTTACTCGCATCTCGCTCTACCTTTTCTTGCGAGATATATCTGCTATAAACTGGTTTATTTCTGATTGTGATTTCAATATGATTTAAATACTCATTGACATAATCCATATCATATCCATTTTCCAAAAAATAATGTTTGATTAAATCTTTAATAAAAGTTGGGTCAACTATTCTTGATATTTCGCTGTTATTCATAAAAACTCCTTTTTTGATAAAATTTAGGTTATAAAGATGAAGAAATTTAGGTTGTAAAGATGAAAATGTGTTTTACCCGTTACCTTTTTCTGTCCATATAACAACCTCCGCCTTTAATTTTCTTTATCGGAAAGCCAAACTCAATAAGATAATCAATATTTCTTCCGATTCAACTGAAATATCATAGTACTCCTTTTCACTTTCATAGCATTCAATATAAACTATGTGATGTTAAAATTTTATTTGCATAAAATTTTATAAATTCTAGCGAATTTGTGTGCTTCACACACCCATCACAT
>CAJFOL010000019.1 GCA_904397185.1 uncultured Clostridia bacterium | reverse complement strand
GACTTAAAAAGAGAAAATTGCAGTGTCGATTATGCTTTGGCAATAGTTGAGTTAGAGGTAGAGAGTGCAAAAAGAGAGGGTATTTGTGCAGTAAAAGTATTGCACGGCTATGGCTCTCATGGAAAGGGCGGAGCAATACTTGTCAATTTAAGAAAACTTTTGCTACAGTGGAAGAAAAGCGGTTTTATAAAGGACTATTTTGGTGGAGATAAATGGAATATGTTTGACAAGACTACACTTGAAATACTTATGAAAGACAAAACAATTTATGGTGATGAAGACATGAATAGGGCAAATCCTGGGATAACAATAATTTATATCTCATAAAGATAAACTCTAAAATGGTAAGGCTTGTGATTGTTTAAAATATATTTATCTGGCAATTTTATAAAATGTCTTTGAAAAATAGTGGCTATAAGATATAATAGGGCTATGAGTGAATTATGTTTTGATTGTCCAAGGAATTGTGGAATAGATAGAGATAAAAAACTTGGTTTTTGCAAATGTCCAAACAAGATAGTCGTTGCCAAAATAATTGAAAATTTTATGTGGGAGGAGCCTTGCATCAGTGGAGACAAAGGAAGTCTAGCAATATTTTTCTCAGGATGTAATTTGCATTGCTCATTTTGCCAAAACTACAAAATATCTCATAGTATTGTCGGTAGGGAATATTCACCTAAAGAATTTTTTGAATTGATAAAAAGTTATGATTTAGGGAAATATTCGTGCATTGAACTGATTACACCTACCCACTTCTCATCACTATTGATAGAGGCATTATCAATTGAGAGATTCCCAATTCCAGTAGTTTGGAATAGTGGTGGATACGAAAAACCGCAGATGATTGAAAGACTTTCAAAAGTTGTTGACGTGTTTATGCCTGATTTGAAGTATTACTCGAGTGATTTATCTAAGAAATATTCACTTGCTTCTGATTATTTTGACTGGGCGAGTAAAAGTTTAATAAAAATGAGACAACTAAAAAAAGATGTTTTTAAAGATGGTATTATGACTAGCGGATTATTGATTCGTCACCTTATACTTCCATGTCAGGCAAAAGATAGTATAAAAATACTTGATTTTATAGCCAAAGAAATGCCAGATACTTATATAAGTCTTATGAGTCAGTTTACACCGATTGGTAAGGAGAAGATGAGAAAACTGTATCCGCTTGAATACAAACTTGTGCTGGCTTATGCGGAAAAGTTGGGACTTAACAAGGGATATACTCAAGAGTTTTCTTCTTCAAGCCAAGATTTTATACCAAATTTCGATTAAGATTGAATTTAAGTTGACTTATTTTTTCTTATGAATTAAACTATAAAAAAGGGTAAAATCATGAACGAATATACGAAACATTTAAAACATAAGATGATGATGGCTAGACTTTTAGGAATACTGGCTTGCCTAATAGCGATTGGAGGAATTGTTTTAAAATATCTTGGCTTATTGTCCGATTGGCTTTGCATAATTGCCATTTCCTATTCTATGGCTACAATTTTTACATTCAACAGTTCTCTTCAAGATATTAGAGTTGGCAACCCTTGGCAACGAATAAATGCTATTTGTTCACTTCTTCTATATGCATTTGTAATTTTTTTAATCGTGTTTGGTTTTACGTCAGATCAATTGCAGACAAATTTTTAAACAAAAATTATTGCTTAATAAAAAATCCTCAGAAAAATTCTGAGGATAATTTTTATTAATAGATACCTTCTATTCTATAGACATAGAAGTCTGGGTTTTGATTTTTTAACGATTGTGATACAGTGCCATCACTGTTAAACACCACTTCGGTATAGTAACCTGCAGTAAACGAACTGAGATTTGATGGTATACTATACTTTGCAAAATAATATCTAGTAAATAGGTTTGCACCTGCAAACATACAAAAGTCATTATTTTGTCGTCTTTGAATTTTGATTTCGGTTTGTACATCGCATTTATTAAAACTTGAATATACTCTAACGGCGGAATATTGAGATAGGTCTATTGTTATTGCGACACCAAGCATGATACCTGACGTGAAATTTCTATTAATTGCAGGGTCAGTGCTATCTTTATCGTATAGTACGTCAAATCCACCTGTACTTTGATTTATATTTGCGACCGTCTCTTCAAGGGCTGTAACTCTCGTAGTAAGAGAGGAAATATTTTCTGTGATTGATGGCAATTGTTCGTTGATTTGATTTATACTTGCTGTGTGAGAAGCGATTGCCGAATTAAGATTGGTGCAGTAAATTTCAAGGTTGTCTAAGTTAGTCGCTACACTTTGAATGTTTCCATTTAGTGTAGATAGAGACCCGTTTACACCATTAGCCAGTGAAGTTGTAAACTCTAAATCTTCTTGCAATTCATCTAATCCCACATTTAAATTTGCAATGGACACTTGAGCCGAGTTATATTTAGTGTTTAAATCGGTAATTTCATTTTTGTTTAATGTGACCTGATTTGATACTGTAGTTAACTGACTATTAAGAGAGGTTAAACTACTATTTAAAGAAGACAAATCTTGAGACAATTCGTTTATAGAACTTGCATGGCTATTGATTTGAGTTGAGTGTGAACCTAAACTTTCATTCATATCATCTAGACTTTCATTAATATCGGAGAGGCTGCCATTTATAGTTAAGATGTCATTTGTAATATCAGATATATCATTTGCATAACCACTAAGTGTGGTTGAGATTGAACTTATTTGATTGGTCACTGAGTCAATAGAATTTCCACAGTTGTCAATATTATCTTCTATATCATCTATTGTGTTATTTATTGTGGTTATTGACTGATTAATTCCATCCAAACTATTTTGGATACCTGTTATACTATCTGTCGCAGAAGAGGCAAGGTTATATGCTTGAGATATATCCTCGCCGTGTGAAATAAGAGTGTTATTTATGTTTGAAATTGCTTGGCTGTTTTGAGAAATTGAACTGCTTAGCGATGAAATGCTACTTTCTATAGAAGTTATATCATCTTGACATTCTTCAAGTGACTGAGTAAGATTTGTAATGTTTGTATTTTCAATTGCCTGTTGAAGTTCTGGTAATTTTACTTTTAAAAGATGCCATACGTCTTTCTTTAGTTGTTCAATGGTTTCGTTGGTGTTTTTCATAAAAAAATATCTCCTTTTTGTGATAGTTTAACTCGGAGATATTATGATTTTCAATATTATATGCCATTTATTTTTTGTTTTTCTTAACTTTTTTGATAAATATAAGCGATAAAATAACCGTCACACAAGCAGCGATGATTGATATGCCAACAATTAGCAGGGGACTTACACCTCGTGGTTGTAGGTCTTGTGTAAGAACGTAGCCGTTATATAACGAGCCGTCTTCAAGCACAACTTGAACTGCGGTGTATTCATCGTCATCATCGTATCCGCTATATATATACACCTCTTGTCCAGATTTTATATTATACTGTGGCTGGAAGTCGATATCATAGACCATTGTATCCCTTCGAACTGAGCCGTTAAAAACAGGATATACAGTTTGAGAAGTGGTGTTTGTAACATAATACTTATAGACAAATCCTTCAATATTTTCGCCGTTGTATGTCAATTCAATTTGAACAAAATCGTCTTGCTCGGCTATAATGGTTAAATTTTGCCCATGATAAAGAACAACCTCCTCATCATTTAACATCACTTTTTCTGAAGAAAAGGATGCCTCGCTATAGAGATAGGCACGCGAAGAGATGATATACCCACTGTCGCCGACAGATAAATTTGACATAGTCAATATTACCGCTAAAATTGGCAAAAACATTTTCATAATTTAATTATTTATCAAAATCCCATTTTTGTCAAGCATTTTAAAAGACAAGTTTAATTAATAATTTTTATAATGTTGGCAATAATAGTGTTATGGAAAAGATAGTTTTGCCATTAAGCAACGGTGTAGGCATTTATGACAAGGGAAGATTATGTGTAAGCACAATCAATTACCACGGTGATAAACGTGTGGAAGGGGTGGTAATAAAAGAAAATAAAAAAATTTTAGATAAGCCTTTTTTACGTGGATTTGTATACTTTTTTTATGGATTTTATCTATATATAAAATGTCTTATTTTACAATTAGACGACAAAGAAGAAAACAAGACCACTAAAACGACCGAAAAATTAGGTTTTTATTCCGATTATATTATGGCCATTGCCTGTTTAGTTATAGCATTTTTACTTGGATTTTTGCTCTTAGGAATTTTGCCAAGATTTATTTTAAACAGACTATTTTATGATACCAGTTATTATTTTAATAGTTTTATGATTGCACTTTTTAGGGTGGGCATTGTATATTGTGTTTTTGTAATTCTAAAATTTTGTCCTTTTATGAGCGGTATATATTCTTTTAATGGAGCAGGCAATCAATTCATGAGTGGCAAGACGGATACACTACGAAATAGGACTTATCCACTAAATTTTTTAAATTTTTTTGTAAACGTTTCAATATTTTCACTATTTGTGATATCATTAATTGCAATTAATATCAATTTTATTGCAAATTTTTTTATAAATCTTGCTATATTCTTGGTTTTGATAAGTTTAATTTATGAAGGGTTAAGGTTTGTGACTCTTTCAAAAATACTTTTCTTTAAGGATATAGCACTTGTTACAAATTTTTTAGTTTGCAATAAACCAAATACAACACAAGAAGAGGTGCTTATGAGTGCGAAAATAGAATTAAGCAATTTCAATGACTTTGAAAAATTTGATAAAAATAGAATAGCAATTTCAACATTGTATGCTGAAATGCAAACAAAACTTAAAAATAGCGAAAAGTTTGATGAAAGCGATGTAGACTGGATAGTAGCCACCATTTTAAACAAGAACAGGGCAGAAGTAAAACTGGTTCGTTCAGTGAGCCAAAAGGAATACAGAGATATCATGCGGGCTTGTGAAAAGAGAGCGAAGGGAGAGCCACTATCAAGTATATTCGGTTTTGTAGATTTTTATGGACTTAGACTTGATGTCAACAAAAAAGTTTTATCACCGAGAATGGAAACCGAACTTCTTGTTGATGAGGCATTAAAGAAAATAAGGGAGTATGACCTTACAGACGTGCTTGATATGTGTACGGGCAGTGGTGCTATTGCCATAGCGATTGCAAAGTATTATCCATGCAAGGTGACTGCGGTCGATGTGTCTAAAGGTGCATTGGCTGTCGCTCAAAATAATGCTCAAAAAAAAGGTGTAAAAATTGATTTGTTGCAGTCCGACCTATTCAAAGGGTTGAAAAAAAATCGTAAATATGATATAATCATCTCAAATCCACCATATATAAAAAGTGGAGATATAGAAAAACTCGATGTCGAAGTCAAAAAATATGATCCACGTATTGCTCTAGATGGTGGACAAGATGGGCTTGAATTTTATAGGAATATAATCAAAGATGCTCCTAAACATTTAAATAAAAAAGGATGGATATTTTTTGAGGTTGGCTTAGGTCAAGCACAGCAGGTCAAGGAACTTTTAGAGGAAGACGGATTTGATGATATCGGCATAGTTAAAGATTACAATAAAATTGAAAGGATAGTTTATGGAAGAACAGGCAAAAGAAATATTAGAGAAAACAGCAAAAACAAAAGATAGATATGAAGAGTTAAACAAGTTGGTCTCCGACCCTGATATTATTGCAGACAACAGACAGTGGAAGAAGTTGGTGAAAGAACGTTCGGCTATAGAAGATATTGCCCTTTCTCATGATAGACTTCAAAAACTTTATGACGAACTTGAAGACTGTAAAAAGCAACACGACAGCGAGACGGACCACGAACTCAAAGAAATGTTCTATGAGGAAATTACCCGTCTTAGAGAGGAGATAGAAAAACTTGTCGAAGAGATTAAAGTGTTACTCTTGCCTAAAGATGAAAACGATGACAACAATGCAATTATTGAGATTAGACAGGCTGCAGGAGGGGAAGAGTCCGCACTTTTTTGCAGTGTTCTTTTCCGTATGTATAGTATGTATGCAGACAAAAAACATTGGAAAGTCGAGGTTATGGATTTAAATGAAACAGAACTTGGCGGTATCAAGGAAATAACATTTATGGTCAAAGGGAAGGGTGCATACAGTCATTTTAAGTATGAGAGTGGTGTACATAGAGTCCAAAGAGTGCCAGAGACCGAAAGCCAAGGCAGAATTCATACTTCCACTTCTACGGTGGCGGTACTTCCTGAGGTCGAAGACGTAGAGTTTGATATTGATGAAAAAGATTTAAAGATTGACACCTACCGTTCAAGCGGAGCAGGCGGGCAACACGTAAATAAAACCGAATCAGCGATAAGAATAACACATTTGCCAACGGGCATAATAGTTGCTTGTCAAGATGAACGTTCGCAAATCAAGAACAGAGAACGTGCCATGAGCATACTAAAATCAAAGTTGTATGACCTATACAAAGGACAACAAGAAGAGGAGTTAAAGAAAGAGAGACGTTCTCAAGTGGGAACAGGTGACCGTTCGGAGAGAGTGCGAACTTACAATTATCCGCAAGGTCGTGTAACTGACCACCGTGTCAATTTGACTTCATACAATTTGGAAGGTGTGTTAAATGGAGATATTGACCAATTTATTGAGGCACTTGCGATAAAGGATAGAGCAGATAGACTGCAAAATATATAAAAATAATTAATGATAAGTAGATATATAAAAATAGTATGCTTTTCAGAATACTATTTTTTTTAAATCAAGTATAAACTAAAAATTAAGCAAAAAACTTTATTTGCAATCTAAAAGTTAGACATAAGTCAAAAGTTTTATCGCAAACCTAGCAATTAGACTTGCTTTGCAAGTCGTGTCCGAGTAACACTCAAAAATGTATATTTTTGTTTGTTATGGATTTGGTGTCACCCCATTTTTTGCGAAAAGCAGTAGCCTTTTGCGACCAAATGTCGCCCGCAAGCCTAGAGGCTTGTCGATGTATCCGCTTAAGTAATATTGTAGGTTTAGGCAATACCACCACTATAACAGACAAAATATAAGCATTTTTTCAAAAAATTATCCTTATTTTTCGGAGTAGTACAGGTCAGTAGCCTTTTTTGGTGAAAAAGTTTTAGCGAAGTGGGTCAAAATGCTTGACAAAAAAGGCGGGGGGGGTAAAATAGGCTAGAAAATTTTTAAAAAATAGTTATCCACATAAAAGAGAGACTATTTTAAATATTTTCTAGCTTATTTTTAATGTGGGAGGATATATGAGAAGTTTAAGAGTAAAGTTATTGTCTTGTCTTATGGTTGTATGCCTAGCGGTCGGATTGTTAATAGTAGGTGTATGGGCAGTAGGGACACAGGCAATCAATTTAAAAGGAAATGTAGATTTTACCATAGCCGACCCAAGTCTTTATGTAAAGGACATAAGGATAAAGGATAGTATGCAGTCTGCAAGTAGTACAGGAGAGACTATTACAAACTTTGTGCCAGGTTATGTCAATACCACAATGAATTTGAACTTAGGTCAGATTGACAACACCACAGGTGGCTTGTCTATATATATTGATATAATCAACACCACAGATACAACATACATTGCAAGTACAACAACAAGCATAAGCGGTGCAGAGATTACAGTCAGTGGTACAATAAATGGAGATGCAATATCACAGGGGGATATTTTGACAACCGACACACCATCAGGTACAGTCGAGATAGCAATATCCGCACCAAATATTGCCACACTTGATTTAAGTCAAATTTCAATAAATCTTGATGAGTTACTTTATATTGTGACAGTAAATGATTCGACACTTGGGAGTGCAAGTTTTTCAATAGAAGGTGACCAAGTGACTTTGACCGCTACACTTAAC
Organism: uncultured Clostridia bacterium; assembly: GCA_904397185.1. Classification (GTDB taxonomy): domain Bacteria; phylum Bacillota; class Clostridia; order Christensenellales; family UBA1242; genus Caccovivens. Next base: position 3,505 of record CAJFOL010000019.1, on the reverse strand, counting down.
AATTACACCGAGTTTTTAGGTTGGGCAGAGAATAGTGAGGATGGATACGTGGTTTGCGACTTGCCGACATATACATTTACAGATAGTCCAGACGTAGCAAAAACATATGTGGCAGTATTTAGAAGTTTTGATGATAGTGTTATAGATTACACCTTTGATCAACCAGCGACTGGTGAGGCTAGGGCTACGGCAGGAACTAATCCAACTAATTCTGCGGAGAGCATTATTTTCCCATCTACAATCAAATATAATAACACTCTTTATACAGTTACTCAGTTGACGGGGTTTGATAGTTATTCTTCAGTTATCGTCAATGTAATAATACCATCTACTATCGATAGTTATTATCTTCTAGATTCGGCGCTGTCAATGGGAGGAGCACAAGGATTGCGAACGGTTCATGTACGTGTAAATGGTGTTTACTTTATACAAGAAAATCAAAGTATGCAGTATAGTGTGTTTGATGCTTTTGATAGTGATGCCACCCATGCAGATACGTATATTATAGATAGTGCAGAAGTTTATCAATTGTTTGGCACAGAGCGATACAGTTCGGATAAGCCAACAATCGCTACTGTGAAATTCGAACAATCTATAGATACTGGTGATAACGAATGGCTAGCAAGTTCATATACTTTATCATCTACCGAAGTTATCAACGGCAGAACATATAACGTTTATACATTAAATTAATTTAATTTTTACTAGAAAATTATATAAAAATATATTGTAATAAAAAAGACGAATATAAATGAAAAATATTTGTCTTTTTTTATTAAAAAATAAAAGAATAAAAATTAAAAAAAATAAAATAAAATTTAATTTATTTTAATAAAATATTTTGATTTTTAAATTTGTTATGTTATTATATAAATGCATTTTAAATATATTTTAAATTTGTTTAAAAAGGAGTTTTTTATGAAAAAAACTATTATCTATAATGGCGGTTTTTGCTTGTGTTTTTACTGCGGGGATAACTATGTTGGCTTGTGGTGAAGAGCCAAAAACACCTGTAAGTTATAATGTGATTTTGCCTTCGTCAAGTGAGTATACTATTACCGCTGATAAAGAGACTGCAAGTGAGGGGGATGTCGTATCACTTGAAATTGAAGTCACAAATATTGCAAAAGAAGTTGAAAGTGTCTATGCAAATGAAGTCGTTTGTGAATTTGCTGATGATGTTTATTCGTTTGTTATGCCTGACGAAGATGTCAATATAACTGTAAATCTTAAAGACAAGGTCTTCGATGAAGTTCTTGTGGACGGTCAAGTTGAATGGGCACTATATAATCCAAATCAATTAGCAACTTCAAGCGAGCAGTATGCTGAAGATACAATTTATATCAATTATACTGAAGGTGTAAACAATCCTGAGGTTACTGTCACTTCTACAAATCAAGCGGTCATACCTGATTCTGCAATAGGTGAAGTGTTAGATTGGGATTTAGATATGGGGTCTATGAAGGCATATAGTTACTTTGATATTGACTTAAATCAAGTAACTGTTGGCACTACCTATCTTATAATTAATGTAAATTCAGATAGTGTTACAAATGTAGATGCAACAATTATCAAGAAGATTGACGTTGTTGAACAAGACGACCTTGTCATTGATACATGGAGTACAAGTTTGACTTTGGATCTTTCAAGGCTAACAAGTTATATGTTTGTAAATATTCAAGTCTTTGATTGGGATGCACAATATGGTTCAACAATGCAAACAATATCAACAATTGGCAGTCCAAGTGAAGGCGATGGCGAAGTGACAATAGATATTGACTACGTACCATATCATAGATATAGAGTAAGTGTCTATGTCAACGAGAATGGTGCTAATAAGTTTTTTGATATTGATGATACCCAAGGAACGGGCAGTTCTATCAGCGGTTACAATCAATATATTGACGGATATTTGACATTCTTCGAAGATGGTGGAAGTTTAACCTTGGACGTATTAACTTCAACTCATAGTTAAAAACACAAATAAAAAAGCATAACTAACATTTAGTATTTGACTAAATAAAGTTATGCTTTTTTTATGTTATTCATTTTCGATATCATCTTTTGTTTTTACTTGCTGATTATAATTCTCTTGGACGATAAGCCATTGGGCACCCCATGAGTTTTCCTTGCCATTTATACATTCATTAAGCCAAAAATCAAAATTTGATTTGTTGTTTAGAGTTTGCCCAAATATGCAGAGAGGAAAGAAAATGTTGTTGTAACAACTGCTTGAGGTGCGACCATAATCGTCTGCAATCTTTGGATCAACATTCTTAATTTTAGAAGTTTTGATTGCTCCAGCATTTTTCATTGATGATGCGAATTTTTTCCTATCTTCGTTATTGATATCTTTTATTATTGTTCCGCATCTAATAAGATTATGCATAATCTTACTAGCCCACTCTGTTGCCTGTTCTATTTTCAAATCTTTTGATAAAACACTTATAGGTTGAACATTTTGCATTGCTGAAACAAATTCATCAATATTTTTAAAGTCTGGTGAATTTTTGATTGTGGTCTTGACCTGCTCTCTTAAATTTTTGTCAATATCGATTTTTTTGACTGGTTTTGTAACATTTTTGTATTGTATAAGCATAGATTGTGCTATATCTTTTTTATTATCTCTAGGGTTTACTTGAAAATTAAGGATCCCAGGTATTTCTATCTCCACGTAGTTGACTTCTGGGTCTTTTGCTGTACTTATTGCAATACCCGCGACTTTTTTGAGTGTCTTTTCAATATTGTCTATATTATCAATTATATAACTGATTCCTCTTCCCGACATAGGTTCAAAATGCCAATCTGCCATAGTTTTTCTCCTTTTATTATGTTTCAATTATATTATAAAATGTCTGTGATGTCAATAGGAAAGAAATAAATTTAGTTGATTTGCAATATTTTTCTTATTATGCTATAATATATATGGAAGATGCAGTATTCTAGTCAGACTTGACTACGAGGACGGCGAAGTAATGGCGTCAAAGGGCACATCGATGAAGTTCCTGGTGCAAGCCTTGGTTGCCCAAACTGGGGTATGTGCTGGGAGTTAAGATTTTTGGGCAGTCTGTAACGGCATACAGATGGCGACCCAATTATCGCGGAGACCCAACAGGGTGGGCTCTACCACTCTCTGGGAATAGAACCTGCATTGCGGTAAAAGTCGTGTGCAGTGTAGCCTACTTTGAGTGAATATACTGGGGATCAAGTGTTAAACATATTTATTTTGCTCGCGAACGAGATAAATATCTGCTTGTGAAACTATATTTGCAAAACAAGTGAATTGTAGTTTGGTTTGCCAGAGAAAATCTCTAGACTGTCGAACTTTCGGGCATAGGTAGGATTATAGTGTGTTCTGAGTGGCGATTCGGTGCAGTGGCTTGCTTAAAAGGAAACTGCTCATTTCGGTGACGAGGAGTGCGAGTCTAGGGAAATCCGACCGAACCTATGACACAAGGTTTACTATCTTTGCTGTCTTCCTAGAGCCTTTTGGCTCTATTTTTTT
>CAJFOL010000018.1 GCA_904397185.1 uncultured Clostridia bacterium | reverse complement strand
TTTTTTTGATACCCCATTTTACCCCCCCCGCCTTTTTTGTCAAGCAAATTGAAGCACTTCGAATAAATTTTTCCACCAAAAAAGGCTACCGACCTGTACCTCTTCGAAATTTAAGGGGATTTTAATTAAAAAATGACGATATTTAGTTTGTTAGCGCGGAAATACAGCATAAGCCAAGAACTTATCAAAGCGGACAGCGATCCAAACTAAGTTTGGGGAGGCTAAAGCCACTTTTTATAAGGTTTTTATTGAAAAATGATACAAACTAAGTTTGGTCATTCAACATTTGGCTTGTTAAAGCGGATACACAGCCCAAACCTAAAACTCACTCAATCGGACAGTCAGGCGACATTTGGTCGCTGATGCAAACTAAGTTTGCTGGCTAAACCCACTTTTGAAGAAAAAAAAGAGCATGATTTTTATTCACACTCTTTTTGCTTATTATTGAGTTTTTAATCCTTTATTTCTATCAAATATGCGGTTGGCACATTTTCAACTTTGGCAAGTTCTGATATTTCCACACCTGCTATTGCATAGATTTGATTGTCACTTGCAAGCACTGGCAGACTATCTCGCAACCTTGCTGGCACCTTCTTGTCAATGAGATATGATTTCAATTTTTTAGTGCCACCACCAAACTTGGTAAACACATCTCCATCTTGTCTAAATCTCCAAACTGCATCTTTTGGCACTTTTCGATAGTCAATTATCAATTGCCCTTGCTCGATTTTAAAATCTTTAACCCTTTTCACAATCAACTTTTGTCCATTTGGCAAATCAAATTCACCACATTTGAAAGGTGCTTCAAACTGCACTTTTTCAACGTGTTTATTTAAAATCGTCAAATAGTCATATTCTTTTATTGCAACAGTCTCAAAAGGAAGAGATAATTTGCTTCCATTTTCGCCTTCTAGTGCCAATTTTTTTATCAAATCGATGTGACGTTTTTCGATGTCTTGAGTTATCCCGATAGATTTCACCGCCTTGAAAATAATTCGTGAGACAATAGCATTATCAAATAGGAAATATGAAATAGGAATACGCACGAGTTTATCTTCATTTATGATTGCCTCTGCATAGATTTGTTTGTTTATAAACTCGTCATCGTCAGCAACGGCTTGTCCAAAATTAACAATAGCCTCTATAGCATTAGGCCAACGAGACAAAATCTCTTTCATTATAACATTACGTACAAAGTTTCGGTTGTAACTTGTATCGTCATTTGTGGAATCTTCGACATAATCCAAGTGATTTTCATCTAAGTATCTATATATGTCCTCTTTGGAAGTTGTCAAAAATGGTCTTACGTAAACTCTATCACTTATAGGGCTCATGCCCTTTGCGCCTGCAATGCCACTGCCTCTGAAAATATGCATTAAAATAGTCTCTGCCTGGTCTGACATATGATGAGCAAGTGCGATTTTATCAATTACACCCTTTTGTATAAGCGATTTAAACACTCCATATCTTGCCTGTCTCGCTGCCGTTTCGAGACTGATTCCCTTTTCATGAGCAATTCTTGGAGCATCTACACGGAATTTGTAAAACCTAACTCCCAACTCTTTAGCCTTTTCACGTACAAAATCTGCATCCATATAACTATTTTCTCTTATTGCATGGTCGACATGAATAGCCACCACTTCAATGTCAAATTTTTCTTGATTTGTCGCCAGATAATGTAATAATGCCATTGAGTCGCTACCACCACTGCACCCAACACCTATAATTTCTCCACGTTTAAAAAGTTTGTTTTTTTCAATAAATTCTTCACAATCCAGCATAAAAAACTCCTTAAAAATCTTAAAATAAAGTATATATTTTTTGTAAGCATATTATACAACAAAGAAATTGTAGTTGCAATACATAAATGTAATAATTTTGATAAAATATGAAAAATTTTAATAAAAAACACAAAAAAACAATAAAAAAGGTGCAATTATTTGATTTAAAAGAATATTTTTTGTTTGTTATTCTTGAAATCAAGTAAATGCACTTTGTATTTCCCCTGCATTTTTCTACAACTTTACAACTTCAATTTCAAAAGAAAAATCTATCTCTTTTGCTGACACTGTTATGGTGCAGTCTCTTTTAGTTACCAGCATATACATACCAATCTCTCTTTGTAAAATTGCATCATTATCAGCCGTAACTTCCATCTCGGTCGATAGTATTTGTCCGTATCTATCAATAATATTTATTTCAAGCATAGCCACGTCTTCTGTCGTATACAACTTTTCATCAAAATAACACCCATCTATTGCCGTCACACTATAACTATAATCATAATTTATAACTGTCACCTTAAACGTGTTTTGAGCAGTTTTATCATTGAGCGACATTGTGACCGTCACATTGACCTGTCCAACAGATATGGCTTCAATCTTGTCGCGGTCGATATTGATTATTCCCTCTCTGTCCACATCAAACTTTACTTCTGCTTCTTCATGCGATAACTCTAAATAATTTTCTGTAGTTTCACCTCTACATAACACCACATCACTTGCATTAACTCGGAGAAAATCTAAGTTTGCTTTCGAACCACTATTGAAAATCACAAATACTAGCACCAACACTATTGATGCTATTATCATAAACGAACTGATTGCAATTACCACGACTTTCTTTTGCACAATAAAATTTTAGCAAATATTGTCGAAATTTCAAAATAAATTAAAAAAATTAACTTAATTTTTTAAACATTTGTTCAACACATTTCCTCTTTTGCTCTAAATTTGGATGTACATATAGGTTTAAAGTGGTATTTATACTTGAATGACCAAGAATAGTGCTAACTGTTTTATAATCACAATTGCTTTCTATACAGCGGGTTGCAAAACTATGCCTTAGCCCATGGAATTTTATGTATTCAATTCCAATTTTTTTTAAAAGTCTCTTATAATAATTGCGATAAGTACGTGGTTCGATAGGTTTTTCGCTGTTTGAAATTATATAAAAATTATCAGAGCCCAATTTTTTAAAAGGTTTTAAAAATTTTAATAGTTCTCCTATGATAGGCACTTGCCTAAACGAGTTTTTTGTCTTTGGATTGTTTATAATGACTTTTGTATACCGCTTTTCACCATCAATCACATAAATTCGCTGAATTGTACGTTTTATAGTTATTTCTCCATTCAATAAATCTATATCACCCCACTTTAAAGCACAAACCTCTCCTATTCTCATCCCTGTCAATAGACAAAGCATAATTCCAAGGTTTTTTAAGGAAAAATGTGTTTTTATATATGCTAAAATCTTTTTATATTCATTTTTATTTAAAATTTGAGGCTTATTTTCTATTTCAATAGACGGCAACTTAAAATCAATTTTTTGATAACTTAATAAATTATTTTTCATACCATAATTTAAAACCATTTTTAATACAACAATAATATCCTTTATGCTTTTTTGACTTAATCCTTGATTTAACTTAAAAATAATAAATTTTTTAATATTTTTACTATTAATTTCGTCTATATTTTCAAAATATGGCAAAATATGTTTTTCAATAAGAATGGAATAAGTTGAAAATGTAGACTTTTTTACAAATAAAAATTTATCTTCTTTCCATAATTTTACTAAATCTTTTAATTTTATTTTTCCCATTATTTTCTCCTTTGTAAAAATTAATTAAATTAAAAATTAAGGAGAACGACAAAAAAACAGCGAATTTTTTACATATTTTTTAAATATTTTTATCATATTATTTAATTATAAAATTAAAAGATACAAAATTCAATAGCAAAAAATAAAAACAGATTTTTCAATCTGCTTTTAAATAATATTATTTTTTATATATTATTAATATTTTTTCTGTAATATATATTCTTGAGTTGTCATATCATCATCTTGGAAATTGTTGATTGTCATACTTTCAAGGTTTATCTTTATATTGTCTTCATCCTCTAGCACAATGAGTTCTGTCTCATCTTGTGCAGTCAAAGTCATGTTTGCAAAAGTTACTTCTCCCTGCCCTGTTACTACAAAAGCAGAACTACCTGCCCTAGGAGTGATTGATACACTTTGTCCAGTCTGTCCATAAATAAACAGGTTTTTAGAGGCTGGAATATAGACGGTGTTAACATTAAAGTGAGTACCTATTATCATAATACTATCGCCGTCAGATGCAGAATCTATAATTTCTTGTAATTTACTATAATCAGTAACTTGATACTTTGCACTTACAGTAATTGGAATTACAATAGAAAAACTTTGATAATTTATTGTAACATAACTATCAAGATAATCAAATGGGGTATTGTCGTAAGTGAAGTTTTTTATAACCTCTCTCTTTCCGCTCGCCCAAACACTTTCTATTGTTATACCTGATGGGTCAAACTGCTCACCAACATAATACTGTGTCTTTATAGGCTGTGATGTCAACTCCACCCTTAAAATATAATCTTCAACAACATTTAAAGGTATTTCATCTGTAAATTCTTGATAGGTTATTTTAAGGACTGCCCCAACGGTGAGTGGGTTTGGCACCTCTAGTTCATATTGTCCTTCCTCCAGAGGAACCCTCTCACCGCTTTCATAACAAGCATAGACTCTAGTATCACCCATTTCAAAAGATTGTCCTTCGTAGTACTCAAAATTTAAGGTGTCTTCATCTATTTCTATTTTATACATATCCCCGTCATTAATTGTCACTTCACAACTCTTTTCAATTTTGCTACCATCAGCATTAGTTACCGTGCAGGTTATTGTAACATTGCCGTACTCAAGTGCAGTAACATGACCTTGTCTGTTGACCTCTGCTATTTCATCGTTAGAGCTTGAATAGGTCAATCTAAAATTATATGCATTGCTTGGATAGATTGTAGGCAAAAGAAAGGTCGACTGCCCTTTAAACAATTCAATCTGCTGGGGATAATCAAAATCTACTACTGGAACAGTCTGCCTGCCACACGAAAACAATAAAAGTGCAGAAAAAAGTATTGAACATATGCAAAAACTGATAAAACATCGTCTTTTCATTCTGCCTCCTTTAGTTACTATAACTAAACTATATCATAATATCCATAAAAAAACAAAATATTTATTAATTTTAAAAGATATTAATTCTTCTTGCAATGATATTTTTTCTTTGATATAATGATTGTAGGAGTAAAAATGGAAATTGGAGTTGATATAATAGAAAATAAACGTTTTGCAAAATTTAAGATCACGCATGACCATCTAAATTCACTATACACAAAAAGTGAGTTGTCATTTTTACAATCAAAAAAATATGAAGAAAAATATTTTGCACAATTGTTTGCAATAAAAGAGGCGGTCTCAAAAGCCCTATGTTATGGTTTTTCGCAAGGTGTTTCGCCACTTGATATAGAAGTTGAAATAATTAAAAATTCACCGAAAATTACATTGCATGGCAGGGCAAAGGAAGTTTTTATTGAAAAAGGCTACTCGTCAATAGATGTAAGTGTAACTTCAAATGATATTTCTCTTGCAATATGTATAATAAAGTAAAAAAGATGTTAGATAAAAAAATAAATATAAAAAAGAGTTTGACTAAGTAAAAACTTAAAAATCAAACTCTATTTTTTATTGTTCATTCATATATTTTTGAATAACTTGCCAAATAGCACTTGCACTATTGAAGTTTTCAGGTACAAGGTCGCCGACATTGATATTGATATCAAAAACCGAATTGATTTCTCCAACTATTGTGATTATATCAAAACTATCTAAGATATCATCGTCAATAAGTTTTGTCTCCTTTGTAAAATCAAGGTCAGGTCTTGCTTCAGTAAGAATTTCCATTAATTTATCCATAATTATCTCCTATAAATATATTGACAGTTGTGTTTTCCGTCTGGCACAAATCCAAATTTCTTATGAAAGGCTTGTGCTTGCAGATTGTCATCAATAGTATACAATAAAAGGTTCTTTATTCCTAATGTTTTGCAAGTATTTATATAAAAAATCTCCATTATTGTACCTAAGCCCTTGCCTTGAAAAGATTTATCAATGGCAATTTTTTGAATCCATCCATTTTTGCCACTTATTACTATTTCCATAACTCCAACAATATTTCCTAGTTTATCTTTACAAACATAGATATCATCAATATACTCTTTCAACTCCTCTTTGCTATACAATAAATTTTGTATATCATCGAAGTTATCTTTCCAAATCTTCATAACCTTTTCAATGTCTGTTTCTTTCATATGTGCGATAGAATAGTCTTGAAAAATTTTATCATCTATCTCTTTATGTGAAAAGTCTCGTTTTATCATCCGAGAACTTTCGGCATTCAAGACAAAACCTTCTCTTAGTAGCATATTTTCAAGGTCATAAAATCTTTGATTTTTCTCACCGCTGTAAGGTAAGTCGGTAAGGATAGGTTTTTCGCTAATAAATGACAAAAATTCAAAATTTTCATTGGAATAAAAACAAACTTTATAATAATTATCATTTTCTTCTATAATTTCAATTATATTTTCATTTTTTAAATAAAATAGTCTTTCTTTTTGAATTAAAAATTGAATATCTTGAGGCATAAGGTAACAATTAAGATTTTTTAGTCTTTTTTCTTGAGCCTCAGAAATGATATCTAAATATTCTTGAAAGAATTTTATCTTTTTCATGCTTCTATACCTGCCTGTCTTTTTAGGCTAAGCCTATCGATTTTTCCATTATATAGTTTTGGTAAACTTTCCAAATTGATAAGTTTTCTAGGAATCATAAAAGATGGCAGACTCTTTCTTAAAAACTTGCTTATCTCTCCAGCGGTAGCAACTCCTGAATAAAACAAAATTATGACCGATTTTTTGCTATCATATACACAACAGCATTCTTTAACATTTTCACACGTTACGGCAAGATTTTCAATATCTCCAAGTTCAACTCTATGCCCCATATGTTTAATTTGATTGTCTATTCTACCAGTAAAATAAAGATTTCCGTCCTCTCCAAGATATCCTAAATCTCCAGTTTTGTATAGCATCTCCCTATACAAATCATTCAACGGATTTTGAATGAAACATTCGCTTGTCTTACTCTCGTTTTTGAAATATCCAAGTGCCAAACAATTTCCTATAACACAAATTTGTCCTACTTCGCCTATCTTTGCAAGTTTGTTATCCTTTGTAAGCACAATTATCTTTCGATTTTTAAATGCTTTTCCAATAGGTAAATTTTTGTCATACTTTTTGCTATTGTCAACTATATAATAACTACAACTTGCAGTTATTTCAGTAGGTCCATAATGATTGACAAAAAGGGCATTAGGAAGTTCATCTTTCCACATATTTAGATATTTATAGTCAAGCACTGAGCCAGTAAAGAACACCTTTTTCACATATTTTAATTTTACTTCTTTAAACACATCAAATTGACAGCATAGTGCAAGGGCAGGACTTACCCAGCATATTGTCGTTATTTTTTCATTATTTAAGGTTTCAAACAATAATTTAGGAGTAGAAAATAGGTTTTTCTGTAAAAATACCGAACAACAACCTTTTATAAGCGGAATATAAATATCTCTAATGCCAGCAATATAGTCAAGCGGTGCTTGATTTCCAAATATTTCATCTTGACCTATATCAAAAGTGTCAGCAAAGGTTTGGACATAATCGGCAACAGAATAATGACTTGTCACTACACCCTTTGGCACACCTGTAGAGCCTGAAGTAAAGATTACATATAGCGGATTTGAATCAACAATATTTTCTTTTCTTCTGTTTACTTCTTCCTCGTCTTTTTTTTGACTTATGCAGTCATTTATTGATAATATTTTACCCGAAAACTGCAAACTTTTAACATTGTCTATAGATTCGTCATCACAAATAATAACTTCACTTTGCCCAAAATCTATAATCTGTTGCAATTTAGTATTTGGCATTTCTGTAGAAAGCGGGACATAATAGCAATTCGCAAGTGCGATACCAAGATATACAGAGGGTACAAAAATATTTTTGTTTGATATGATGATTATAGGTTTATTTTCTTCGCTCTCCTTGCAAATTTTTGTCGCCACCGCATAGGAATAATCATAGACCTGCCTAAAACTTAAACTTTTATCATGAAATTTATAGGCAGTACGGTCTTTAAACTTCAATGAATTTTCTAATATGTTTGTTATATTCATATCAACTCCTTATTTTACTAAATCGGCATAACTTCTATAAAACCATTTATCATACGAGTATGACCCGTTTTCTAATTCGCTATAAATTTCTCTAAAAATAGGCGAAAGCACTTCGGCACCTTTTCCGTTGCAGTGATTAGCATTATAAAAATAGTCTATATTCAATTCCATATATTCTTTTTTAATCTTTGAAAAATCAAGAAATTCTATTCCAGAATAATTTTCAATAAAAGATTTTAAAGAATTGTCAAATGAAACAAATTCATCATAATACTTTTCAATTATAACTTTAGGATAAGGCAAAGAATAAAGCACAATTTCAATATTTTTATCTTGGCAATAATCAATTATTTTGAAAAAATATGATAATGCTTTTTCATTTATATCTTTCTCATCCCACATATCTCCGTCTGTTAAATAACTGTTTGGCAAAACCATTTCTTTTCCTTCGGCGGTCGCCTCAGCATAAGAATAGCCATGTCCTTCATAAAAAGATTTATCATTATTTAATGCACTGCCGATTGATTTATCAGGATTTAGTTTGTACGTTATATTTTCTGTAAATTTACCATTTGCAAAATTATTTAAGTAATTGACAAACTCAAAAATGCCAAGATTTTCCTTATAATCATATGATATCGCCTCTTGATAATCCTTTTGATTTTGACCTGTCAAAATTTGATATATGTAAGAATCTTCTGTCCCTGTATCTCGTTTAAAGTTCACAGAAGATACCTCCAAGAATATTTTATCAGGAACATTAGTTTTGCATAACTCTACAAGCAGGTGATAAAGAGAAATATAGGTAACACTGTTTGAGGCAATGTTAAAGACATTTTCATCCAGAGTTTCCGTCAAATATGGTGCATCAATACCTCGATATGTCCTAGAACTACCTAAAAGCATAACATCTATATTCTCATTTTGCGACTCGACGTCAGCCATAATTGTCCCTAAAACAGAAGTTTGAATAGGTGCAACGAGCATAAAATTAAAAAGTCCACACGTTGCAAGTGCAATACATATCACAAGCACGACTTTTGCCAAAAAAACAATTATTTTATTCATTTTTTTTATTTATATCAGAAGTTTTCATAAGCAAATCCTCCACCAGTGCCACTATAAGCAGTAAGCAATATTATAAGAATAATTGCGACATAGAATACAACCCATTGTAAAACCTCGCTTCTTTCAAGTATAGAATTTCTTATCTTTATACCCTTTTCTTGCATAACTTCGACAAAAATTAATACAGCAGTCGACAGCAGAAGTATGACAAGATTGATGGCATTGAAATTCGTCCTTGTAAAGAAGTTGTTAAAGAGCGAGGTAAGCGATGAATATTCAAATGTTGCGATAAACCAGTCAAAAGCCACCGCCACACTAGGTGCTGCACTTAAATATTTCCCAAAATAAACAAGCATAAATGTCACAGTAAATTTAATAAA
>CAJFOL010000017.1 GCA_904397185.1 uncultured Clostridia bacterium | reverse complement strand
ATCCGTTATGCCGTATTTTTGTTTAAAATCGGCGAAATATTTATTAAATGTTTCCCCATTGTACTCAAATCCTGCAGACGTAGACAGTCCAGCACCAGCGCCAATGAAAACAAAATCCGCATTTCTAATAAGTTCTTTTGCCTTATTAATTCTCTTTTGAAAGTCTTTCATTGTACAACTCCATGTCAATCTGTTTAAATGTATTAAACACAATCTTTAAATGATTATTATGCCCTTCTAGCCATTTTTTTACTGTTGACACTGCTATGTCGCAGGCAAGATTGTTAGGGAAATGATATTCACCAGTCGACAAACAACAAAACACGATACTATTCAGTCTCATGCTTTCTGCCTTATTTAAACATTCAATATAACAATTTTTTAAATCCTCTCTGTTTTTCTCTGTGACATTCCCATAAACAATAGGACCTGCAACATGAAAGACATATTTACAAGGAAGATTGTATCCACGAGTTACTTTTACTTTTTGAATACTATAGCCTAAGTCTTCTTTCAAAGATAAAAGTTCATTTCTCATCTGAAATCCAGCCGAACTCATAATCACATTGTCAATGCAGTTATGACATGGGATAAAACAGCCAAGATATTCATCATTTGCAGCATTGACAATAGCATCTGCTTTTAAAGTTGTTATGTCCCCATTGAAGTGAGAAATATTGTTTTTATAAGGAAATGAGTCAACATCAATAACTCCCTTTTCTTCTCTTTCGTAACTTAAAAGTTTGTCTTGTAATTTATAAAACTCATCGTCTATCCCTTCTAATGATAAGCACTGATTACAAAGTCCGCGAAATAAAAGACGGTCTCGCTCAAAATCTTCCCCAAATTTAACATTAATTTTCAAATATTTTGTTAGAATACTTAATAATTTATTTAAAATTTGTGTTTTTCTCATCTGTTTCTCCATATTTATTTAAAAATAAGATTGAAGTCTACTTTATTATAACATATAATTAAGACAAACGATTGACTTTTTTGTTTGTCAGTTGTATCATATCACATATACTTACATTTTGTGCATATGCACTTTTTGGTAACCTAATTATCTTTTGGTAAGTATGGATAAAAGGAGAAGATATGCTTAATAAAGATGAATTGCCAGCCTGTCCAGTGGCTACGACTGTAGGTTTGATTGGAAACAAATGGAAACCTCTTATTTTAAGAGACTTGTTAAAGGGGCCACAACGTTTTAAATATCTTCAGTTTGGTATAGAAGGGATAAGTCCTAAAGTTTTGACAGAAAACCTGAGGCAAATGGAAGATGATGGACTTGTTAAGCGAGAGATTTTTCCTGAGGTTCCACTCCGCGTGGAATATTCTTTAACTGAACTAGGACAAAGGATGAAGCCAATAATAGATGCCCTTGCCAAATTCGGCAATGAATATAAAGAAATCATAAAGAATAAATCTTTATAAAATTTAATTTATTTTAGTCAATTGACAATAATAAAAGTCAATGTTTTTGTAGTATAGGTCTACCAACATTGACTTTTTTGTTGTAAAATACTATTTTATATTTAGTACATATTTGTTTATAAGTTCTTTCACTTGATTAAAAGTTTTTTCGTTATAGACATAAGTTTTTCTAGGCTTAACAAAGTTCTTTGAGCCTCTTTCTTCAAAACTATATCTCGGTATAAGTTGAACATGATAGTGATTCATAGGTCCATCACTCATTGTGCAGAGGTATACTCTCTCACAACCAAACACTTTTTTTAATATAATCATAAATTGCTTGGCAAACCTTGTGATTTTTTCGTTAAGAGCATCAGGCGCTTCGCTCATATCATGGTAATGAATCTGACTGGAAATCATCATATGCCCGACAGCCCTAGGATTGCTTACAAAGAGACACTCTATATCTTCATCTTCATAGATTTTTTGTTGTGAGTCATCTCCAAAGATAGCACCATTATATTTTCTATTTAAACAGGTTGGGCAGATGCCCATGTCAGTCAGTTCCTTAGCAGATAATTTTAATAAATCTTTTTCTTTCATTATCATCCCTCGCTATTTTTATTTATTTAATTATATATACCTTAGCAGGACAAAGTCAAATAAATATGATTTTTTAGATTAAAATAGAATTTAATTATAAAAAATTATATAATTAAAAATATTGCAAATAATACTTTTATGGAATATGTTAAAGGGAAACCTTATTTTTGCTTTTGCGAAGAGAAAATCAATCAGTATAAATATTTAGATAGTGATGCTAGATGTGTTGTTTTGATAAGTTGGAGAAAGACTTGTTTAAACTTTTCCCTCAAATTAAAGATAGAACAAAAATCGATTATAAATTTTGTGGATGCTTTGGCACCACTTCAAATAACCTAAGTCTTATAGGTGAAAGCGATATTGATGATGGTATTTTGCTTTTTATAAGTTGCGGTGCAAATGGGATAATTAATGCCGTAGCGGGAGTTAATGTCATTGAAGACCTCTTGACAGGCAAACAAAACCCATTAATAAAAATATTCTCTCCTAAGAGAGAAGTATAGGGCTATCATTTACAAAAACACATTGTATGTAACAACTGTCTTTAGGACAGTTGT
>CAJFOL010000016.1 GCA_904397185.1 uncultured Clostridia bacterium | reverse complement strand
TTTTATCAATTGTTGATTTCTAAATTTTCTACCCAAATATTCATATCAAACCTAGTATTTGCAGGGCTTGTTGAAGGAAGGTACACCGCATCAATTTTGAGATGAGCAAAGTGCTTTTGAAATAATTTGAAGGCAAGTTTGCCATTGCAAGCGATTTTTTTAATATTCGGATAATTTTTCAGCAAAGTATCAATATCAGCGAGTGAAAAATTAGACTTTTCAAGAGTTGTATCAGCCGAACCTATAAGATTAGAACTTACCACAACATCCCAAAGTGCAATATTATGCTTTCGACATAATTCTTTTTTCTCATCAATAGTCAGAGGTATCTTTTCATTAAAAATACTAGAAAGCACTTTCCAAAATCTGTTTTGAGGGTTGCCGTAATAGAAACAATTTTCACGTGATTTGACCGAAGGGAAAGAGCCTAAAATCAAAACCTTACTATTTTTATCCACAAGTGGCTCAAAACCATCAAAAATTTTATCTTTCATATAATAATTATAGCAAAACACAACAAAATTTCAAAATAGTTACAAATCATTTTGAAATTTGTCTTAATAGTTGGTATAATTAAAAAGATAGAAAAGGGGAGTTTATGATAAATATTGCGATTGATGGTCACGTTGGAAGTGGCAAGAGTACACTTGCAAGAGGACTTGCACAAAAACTAGGATTTCATGTCCTCGACACAGGGGCGATTTATAGAGGATTTGCCTGTGCTTTTAGGGATAGAAGATCTCAAAATATTGATGAGCAAATGATAGAAAATTTTGTGAAAGATATAAAAGTCGATATATTTTTTGAAGGCGACCTTCAGCACGTAGTAATAAATGGCAAGGACTATACCAAGCACCTACGAGAAGAGGAAATATCAGTTTTAAGTTCCAAGATTTCACCATTTCCTGTGCTAAGAGAAAAGGTGAGGCTTATTCAACGCGATTTTGCAGATAAATATAACTGTGTTATGGAAGGACGAGACATAGGAAGTGTCGTTTTGCCAAATGCAGATATCAAATTTTTCGTTACTGCCTCAGAAGAGGTTCGTGCGAAAAGAAGATTTGAACAGAATAAAGATAAAAGTCTGACTTTTAATGAGATATTAAAGGATTTGCGAGAACGAGATTATAGAGACGAACATCGCAAAGTTGCACCGCTCAAACCAGCGGATGATGCCATCATTTTAGATAATAGCAATATGACACTTGAGCAATCGATAGATTTTTGCTTGAAATGTATGGCGAAAAAGGGCTTGAAAATCTAATTTGAATGTGTTATAATTATGTATATTAAAATTGTGAGAGGGAAATATGCAAGGACTAACTTATTATCCGCCTAAAGAGCAGGTTCAAGAGATTGTAGACGAAAATATAGAAGATTTAAAACTTTTCATAGATAAAAAAGGCAAATCATCAAATGAAATTTGGGATGAGATAAAGAAAAACTCACTGACAAATGAATGCTTCTTTGTCGATAAAGACGTGCCAGCAAGTTGTGGAAAAATGATAGAGGAATTGTCAAAAGGAAACTTGCCATACGAATATTTTTTCTATAACACAAAAAGATTGTTTGACCTTCTTTGTGATTATTCATATGCCGTTCACCACAAAGACCTTTTTGGTAGAGATATTATTATAGATTATGTTAAAGACCTTACTAGAAAGGGTGTAAACCTCGAAGAAATCAAAATGCTCGTCTATTCTGTCCTAGTTTTTGATATGGATAGTATTATAGAACGTGGAGACTTGGAAATTACCCAAGGCAAAATTAATTCTTCATTAAGACTTATCTGGGATATTTCTAAACTTCAAGATATTTCACCTTACGAAAGCCCATTTTTATATGCAGGTATTATAGATCAAAATCAGGCTAAAGGTGTTAACAATGACAAGATGATTGACCAGTATATATCACAACTTTTAAAATTTGATGCTACAAATCTCCGTTACATAGCACTTTGCAAAATGAAAAATTACTTTTTAAATGCTTTAACTAAAATCAAATTACAAGGCAAGTTTAACAGCGATTTAGCACGAACGATTTTTGAAGAAAGAGAACCTTTTGAAATTGATGATGATAAATATGCCATAAAGAGTTTTAGGTATACATTGAGCGAAGAGTTTAAACCACAAATTTTGAAGATGGTTGCAGATATGACAAGTCAGCCTTACTTTGATCTTGCATCCGAGTTTTACAAGAGTCATTTGACGACAGATGCTGATGCGGGTGCATATGATGCTGCACATCATGTTTTGGCTGATACCGATAGTAGGATAAAACTTATCAAAGAACAAAAAGAGAAAAAACAGTTGCAAAGCCAAGATAAGGGCGAAAGAAAACCAAATGTGCTAGACGACAAAGAATCACAAATGGCTAAAGATAGTGACAAACAAGCATCAACGTGCAAAGATAGCGATGACAAATCGCAGACCAACAATGATAACATATCACAAGCCAACAATGATAGTAAATTAACAGACGACCAAGAGAACCAGTAAAGGTCGAATAAAGTCTAAAAAATAAGGTTAAAAAATAATGTTGAAAAAATAAGGTTGAGAAGAAGTGGATGGAATTTATAAATGCCATCCACTTTTTTTGTGATCATTTTATAGGTTTTATATTTATTTATGCAAAGATATTTATATATTTTATTTTTTTGAGAAAATGAGACAAGATTAAAAATATTTTCCTTTTAAAAATGTTAGTAAAAGTGTTGAAATATGATAAACAAAAATATCTATTACCACAACGTGTCTTAGTGTGTCGTGTAAAAGGTATAAAAAATATAAAAAAAGGTAAAAAATTTTTAAAAAAGTGTTGACAAGGATAGAATAAATATGGTAATATATACTCGCTAACTCAGGGAGCTAGCAAGAACAATGACAATTAAATAGTATGTACAAGAATAAACGAAAAGTCAATTTACTTAAAGTTATTGAGCCAAAGCACCAAAGTG
>CAJFOL010000015.1 GCA_904397185.1 uncultured Clostridia bacterium | reverse complement strand
TACTAATGGTGGAAGTTATAGGGCTCGAACCTATGACCCTCTGCTTGTAAGGCAGATGCTCTCCCAGCTGAGCTAAACTTCCATACATTACTTAACTTAAGTCAGTCTCTTCAAAACCAACTTTTTAAGTTTGCTCTATTAATATATCAAATTAACTTTCATTTGTCAACTGTTTTTTTAAAAAAAATGCAAATATCAAAAAAATATTTCTTAAACAAGCATTATTTGATATTTTGCTTTAAATTATAATCAAAATATAAAAATTAAAATATAATATATTAGGGCTGTGATTTAAGGAGACAAAAATGCCTTGTAATCTTAACTTTAATCAATGCAATAGTTTTAGAAATTTCCCTAGACCAATTTTCACCTGTTACCGAAATCTTATCTCACTTTTGAATCAATCGGAAACCACTATAATCAATCCAACAATTGAAACTGCCAATTTTATTGGAGGAATAGTGCCTCAAACGGTTATAGCCAGCGGAAACGTTGTGCCTAGCACGTCCTTTAACCAAGGCAGTGCAATTAACTACGACAACGCAGGAACTTTTACCTTGATAAATGGCAGATACCTAATATCTTACAATCTCAGCGGAATAATATCCGCAAATGGTACCTCTAGTTATAGTATCTATCTCAACGGAAATAGTATCCCTTCATCTTTTGCATCATCGTCAGGCACTGCGGGTGGCGCTTTAACACTATCAAACAGTGTCTTTGTGGAAATAACATCGCCAACAGGTGCAATCACCATAAAAAATGCAAACACACAACCTCAAACTCTAAACAGTGGCAGTGTTACTATCCAAAAAATAATATAATAAGATTTAATTATATAAATATATCTAAAATCACTATATATCATGTTTTAAAGATGATTTTAAGTTAATTTCATCAATTTTATTGAAATTTTTAACTAAAAAATATGACAAAAGATTTTATAATCTTTTAAAAATTTGTTGTAGTTTTTAAAATTTTTGGTATATACTAATACTAACCAAACGGCATACACACTTGCCATGCACACAAGATAAACAACCAAAATTAAAGGAGGGACTATGGAAAATTCACTTAAAGAACAAGTCGACCTTGCTCGTGAAGAGATGCTTGATTGCTGGGAACTTACTAAAACTGTTGGCTCAATCGAATGTTTTAGTTTGCTTATCAATTGCAGTCAAAAATATTATTCCCTTCTTAAAGAATATGAGGACGAACTAAACAGTCCAGAATTATATTGATGGCATCGGTAAAAGTAAGAGCAATAGTGCTAAAAAGTTCAAATGTGAGAGATAAAGATGCTCTTGTATGTCTTTATTCGCTTGAACTTGGCAAAATTTTCGTGTCTATGAAAGGTGTGCGTGGTGAAAAAGCAAAACTTAAATTTGCAAAAGAGATATTTTGCTTCGGCGAATATATTCTAGAGCAGACCAAAAGCAATTTTATAGTCACAGGGGTCGACATAATAGACAACTTTTATGACTTGTCTAAAGACATTGATAAATATTACGAAGGATGCACTATACTTGATATAGTCGATAAAGTGGAAACTCAATCAAATCCCCCACTTTTCGTAGAAATAATCAAAGCATTAAAAGCCCTTTGCTACGATAATGTAAAAAAATATTATTGTATAAGCAAATTTTTAATTAGTATCTTTACAGGTATGGGCTACAAATTCTTGTCAGACAGATGTTCGAGTTGTGGCTCAATACTTGGTAAAAAATATTTCAATCTAGATATTGGTGAAATAGTCTGCCCGGGTTGTAAGACTTATCTTTGTGTGCCAGTAAGCGATTTATGCTTTTCAAGTTTAAAAATACTTGATATGACAGATTATGATAACTTAAAAAATATAAAACTCAAAGAAGAAGGAATTACCCAAGCATTCAATCTGCTCTGCAAAAATTTTCAATGGCGAACAGGCTACCAAATTTTAAACACAAAATAAAAAATCTCGAATTTTCAAACCTAAAGCAATTGCAAAAAAGTTTGATTCGAGATGTTTTTTGTTTATTATAAAATATTTTATCGTTTTTATACCCATCGCATAGTTCGAATAATCTTCCCTATACAAACAAGTCCAAGTTCCAATTATAGAAATATTTGACTTCAAAAACAAAAAAATATTACAATTTTCTTGTAAAAATTAATATAAAAAGGATAAATATGATTTTAAGTGTTTCAAGACGAACTGACATTCCTGCATTTTATAGTGATTGGTTTTTTGAGCAACTAGACCAAGGCTTTGTTTTGGTGCCAAATCCTATTGTGCAAGAAAAAATTGCAAAAATC
>CAJFOL010000014.1 GCA_904397185.1 uncultured Clostridia bacterium | reverse complement strand
CTTTTTTGGTGGAAAAGTTTGTGCGAAGTGCATCAATTTGCTTGACAAAAAAGGCGGGGGGGGTAAAATAGGGTATCAAAAAATTTTTCTAGTTGTCTTTTATGTGGATAACTTTTCTAAATAAGTTTAACTAGTATAGAGCAACTTGCATTTTGCAATTGTTCCTCGTTAGCAACAATAGATTTAAGTGATTGTATAAGTTTGATTAGTATAGAACAATTTGCATTTCGATACTGTGCCACACTTGCAAATATAATTATAACCAACTGTGTAAGTTTGGAAAATATAGGAGTTGCTGCATTTCATTTGTGTACTAGTTTAGAAAGAATAGATTTTGATACTTGTGTAAATTTGTCAGTTATAAGTCCTGGTGCATTTGAGGAATGTTATAGCTTAAGAAGTATTATTCTTCCATATCCTTATGAATGGTATATTACAGATGATGAAAGTTCTATTTATGGTGAACTTTTGGATATGTCGGACCCAGAGCAAAATGCAGAGTTGCTTACTGAAACTTATAATAACTACTACTTCAAACGTAATGCTTAATTGAATAAAATTTCAATGTAAAATTCCAAATAAAATTTAACTTTATAAAAAGCCTCCTAAACCCAAACATTTTAGGAGACTTTTTATTATTTTATTTTTCAATCTTTCAAATTCCCATATCATATAGTTTTAAAATTATATCATATTATACAAATTTATTTGTATTACTTCTTTAATTCTCGTAATTTTTCATTTTGCTATTGACTTTAGGGGGCGGTCGTGGTAAAATAATATCAACAAAAGGGGTAAAATTATGGCAAAAAAGGTATATTTAGACAATGCATCGACAACTTATGTCTCTAGTGAAGTCCTTGCTGATATGCTTCCATGTTTCAATGCCATCTACGGCAACAGCAACTCTCTTCACTCCTATGGACGTGATGCAAGTGCTATTACTGACAGGGCTAGAGACCGTATTGCTAAGGCTATCAATGCAAACAAGTCAAATGAAATCTATTTCACATCTGGTGGTACTGAGGCTGACAACTGGGCTATCAAGGGTATTGCTCATGCTTATTCAAACAAGGGCAAACATATCATCACAAGTGCGATTGAGCATCATGGCGTGCTTGATGCTTGCAAGGAACTTGAAAGTGAGGGGTATGAGGTTACATATTTGCCTGTAGATAAGACAGGACTTGTAAATATGGCAGAACTTCTCCATTCAATTCGCAAGGACACCACACTTATATCGATTATGGCTGTCAACAATGAGGTTGGAACCATACAAAATATCAAGGCTATAGCCAAGATTGCACACGACTATGGTGTAATATTCCACACCGATGCAGTGCAGGCACTTGGTGCGATAAAGATTGACGTACAGGATATGGAAATTGATGCTATGACACTTTCTGGGCATAAGATTTACGGACCAAAAGGTGTTGGATGTCTATATCTTAAAAATGGCATCAGGATTGAAAACTTGATTGTTGGCGGAAATCAAGAACGAGGCAAACGTGGCGGTACACTCAACGTTCCTGGCATTGCAGGTTTTGGCAAGGCTGTCGAGATTGCCGTTCGTGATATGACAATAAATCAACAAAAACTCCGCTCTGAGCGAGATTATTTCATCCGAAGTGTTCAAGAAAAACTAGACTTCACACATATAAATGGACATCCACAACAAAAGGTCAATGGCATACTCAATATGTCTTTTGAAATGGTTGACAACGAGTCACTTCTTATGTTACTTGATATGGAGGGTGTTGCGGTATCAATCGGCTCCGCTTGCACTTCAGGTTCGGCTGAGCCATCACACGTGCTTAAAGCAATGGGACTTGATGATGACATTATCAAATCGTCAATCAGAATATCTTTCGGCAAGAACACCAGCCGAAACGATATTGACTATGCGGTTGAAGTATTGACAAAATCGGTCGGACAACTTAGGTCTATCTCAGCAGTAACTAAAGCGGGGAGGAAATAATTATGTATAGTAGTAGTATTTTAGAAAGATTTAAAAACCCACAATTTGCAGGCGGACTTCGTGGTGCAAATGGTACTGGCAAGGCTGGAAGTCAAGAGTGCGGAGATATTGTCAAAATATATATCCTAGTTGACGAAGATGGTGTTATTGACAGTGCAAAATTCAAAGCATATGGCGGGGTAAGCACTATTGTTGCTTGTGACGTGGTATGCGAGATGCTTGCAGGGATGAGCCTTGAGGAGGCACTTAGTATAACTGTCGGCGACATTATGGCTAAACTTGAAGGTGATATACCTGACAATAAATCATATTCTGCTGTACTTGCAGAAGAAGCGGTTACAAATGCCGTTGAAGATTACTACAAGCGAAAGGAACGTGAAGAACGTAAAAATTAAATAAAATCAATTTGCGGTAGCACTTTTGTGTGGCAATTGATTGGTATATTGATTGAAAATGAGGCTGTTAGAGATAACAGTCTTTTTTTATGTATATTTTAAACTTTTTGATGCATACTAAGACTGAAGGAGGTGAAATGAAGGACGTAATGATGCTTTTAGGGTTTAGCATGGGCTTGCTCACAGGGGCACTTTTGTATAAGTACTCGCAGGGTACTAAAGATATGATAGACCAAGGCGAGAAGAAGATTATGAAAGGTGCCAAACAAATGGAAAAGAAAGTTGAGCAAGGCATGGACAAATTCGAAAAGAAAGTCAAAGACGGCATGGAAAATGTCGAAGATAAAGTAAAAAGCGGAATGAAAAATGCTGAAAACAAGTTGAAAAATTAATTTTATTTTTAAGTGTCATAAAAAATAGGAATTTCAAAGACTAAATTCCATAAAAAACAAACTCCTTTAAAAATCAAGGTCAATTTCTCCAGACCTTGATTTTTTAAACCCAGGGATTTGACGACTGTCCGATGGAGTGAGTTGGGGTAAAATGTAATTCCGCTCTAACAAACCAGCCAGATGCTCAGCGACCAACCAAATGTTGGACGACTGTCCGCTCAAGTAATCATTGGCAAGTTCTGTAATTCCGCTCTGACAAATCTAGGGGTTTGACGACCAACCAAATGTTGGACGACTATCCGCTCAAGTAATCAT
>CAJFOL010000013.1 GCA_904397185.1 uncultured Clostridia bacterium | reverse complement strand
ATTACGAATCAACTGCTCTACCGACTGAGCCACGTTAGCATATAGGATAAATCCCCATAAACTAAATGTATTATTATAAACCGCTTTTATGGTATAGACATATAAAACTTTACTTTTAAACGATAATTGTTCTTTGGTTAAAATTAAAAATATCTTTATAAATTTTCTGATACTCTTATATCTTTATTCCGCAATTTAAAAGAATTTATATTCATTTGTAAGGCGAGTGGTCCATCTCGGATTGCTATAAAGAATAGCATCAACATGAACCATATCTTTTATAAAAATCTTTTCCCTTTCAAGTACATATTTATCTTGTCCGTCTGGTGCAATAAGTTTGCCACTCTGTTCGTCTAGATATTTATAAGTATATAAATTGACATAGCCATAAAAATCAATTAATTTCTCTAAATAGCCAACATGTTCTTCACCGTCAAGGGTTGTCACCTTTACTTTCATGCCATTAGCTTTAGATATATTCCCTTCATTCAGTGGCTCTTCACTATCAAATTGCCCATTTAATTTGTAAAATTCAATATTTTTCATTTGATTTTCTCCGTCATATATAGTATTATGTCTTGCATAATAGACACAATATATAGTATTACGCATTGAATTTAGGTAACTTTATGTTGAATATGGATATGTTTATAAAAATTAAAGAATGCTTATCAGTTTGAATGATACCCGCTCATTTTCTTCGTCTTTATCTAAGACTTCAACCTCTACCCTTTGGTCAAGTTTGACAATCTCGTAGATTTGTTTATTGTTGGCTTCGGTCGCATTCTTTATATGAAGAAGTCCTGTCGCACCATTTTCGAGTTTTATTATTGCTCCAAATTGTAAAATTTTTACAACTATGCCTTTGTAAATTGCACCCACATGAAGTTCCTTAATTGCAATAAGGCGTGGGCTTTCTTGAAGCGCCTTTAAACTTAATGTAACCTTTTTGTTTTCACGGTCAAGTTCAATCACTTTAAAGTTATACTCTTCGCCCTCTTTTATGATTTCGCTAGGGTTGCCTATCCTATTATAAGACATATTTGATATATGCAAAAAGCAATCTACTCCGCCGACATCGACAAAAGCACCATATGGCATAATCTTTTTAACTTTTCCTCGTACAATCTTATTGATGAAAATTGAATTCCAAAAAAGCGCTTCGTTTGTCTCTTTAACTTTTTCTTCTAAGAGTTTGATGCTGGCAATTATTTGTCTTTTATACTTGTCAATTTCGGTAACTGTTGCTTCAAATTGTTTTCCTATCGTCTTATGGACGTCTCGGGTCTTTGGTGATATTTCGCTCATTGGGATAAAGATTGAGTACTCACCTAATTTTGAGTGTAAGCCGTCTTTATCAACATTTGTTACCACAAAAGTGAATTTACTGCCTAGTTTAAGTCTACTAGCATTTTGAGTGGCAAGTATGATGCCATCTGCCATAGATTTTGACACTTCAATGTCCGAACCATTTTTCTTAGTGATAATAACCTTAAAGCGGTCGCCCATCTTCAGTGCATCATAGTCATCAACCTCTTCCTTAGGCAAAAAGGCATCATTTTTGCCACCTATATTGAAGACACAACCATCTTCGCCCTTTTTGACCACCACACCGTCAAACATTTGACCACGTTTATAGTTTGCAAAAGTTCTATCAATTGCCGACATATCAAATTTTTCGTCATTTATCTTTTTTGATTTTTCTTGTTTGGTCTTTTCGTCTGTCATATAATCGTTTCTTTTTTCCATAAATACCTCTAGCAAAAGTTTATCATTTTATTTCTTCTTTGTCAAAGAATTGAGTGCAAATTCTCGTATTTCATTCATTTTTGCGGTCACTATATTGCCTGCGAGTTTGAGTTCGGTGCTATCAAGTTTTTTGCCGTAAAATTCTTCAAGAGTGAAAGGCTGACCGATGAATATCTTATTTCTTCTAAAAATTTTAGGTTGTCTAAGAATAAAAATTGGCACAACCGGGACTTTCGCCTTGATTGCAAACATTGCAACACCATGCTTGACCTGTCCAAGTTCCATGTTTTCATTATGCACACGGGTACCCTCTGGGAAAATAAAGAGTTTTTTATTATCTTTTAGTACCTTTAAGCAATTTTTTATGGCTGTCACATCATTTGCCTGTCGATCAATCTTTATCCCTCCTACTTTCTTTAGGAAAAAGCCAAAAAGTTTATTTTCAAAAAGTTCTTTCTTCGCAAGGTAATATTTTTTCTCCCACGTTTTAACTGCAAAAACGACCGCATCCATGTTGGAGGTATGATTGCTCGACAAAATACAGGCACCTTTTGGAATATTTTTTTTTCCTATTATTTTGGTAGGAAATAGCATCCTTATTGGTAAAGCCAACAAAATTTGAATAAAATGAAACATATTCTCTCCTTATAATAGTATAATCATATTCCCCAAAAATTGCAAATGATAAGATAAATATTCCAATTATTATCGTTTTGTTTTTTGAATAATAATGCGGATATTATTTTTGAGTTTTTTGTACATGTTTTTAGATAAATTATTTTTTTACTATGTTATGATTTAAAAGAAATTTTCATAGATTTTTCAAATTTATATTTACAGTTCTTTCCGCTTCTTTCTCTTAATTTTCTTCCTTTATTATACTTTTGACGCAGGCATGGGCGGTGGAAAAAGCGGTTTGAAGGTTAAAACCTCCTGTTAGGCAATCAATGTCTAAGGTCTCCCCTATAAAATAAAGATTTTTAACCTTCTTACTCTCCATGGTCTTTGGGTTTATCTCCTTTAAATCAACTCCACCTGCCGTCACTATTCCGCTCTCAATCGGATAAAGGCTATCAAAGGTCAAATCAAAATGTTTTAGGCTTTTGATAATAGTTTCTCGCTGTTTGACTGTGATTGTATTTACCTTTTGATGATTATCTATCTTGTACCTACGTAAGAAAACTTCGCCAAGGCTTTTTGGTAAAAGTCCTTTTATAATAAAAGATATCTCCTTATT
>CAJFOL010000012.1 GCA_904397185.1 uncultured Clostridia bacterium | reverse complement strand
TTTTTTTATTATTTTTTAATCCAATTATTTGTCTTCTTTTTCTTGTTTTTCTTCTTCGGCTTTGCGTTCATAATAGTTTTTGTATCCCGATTGGTGATTGTCACCTTCATCCCATTTTTTGCCAGCGGTCGCAAAGATTGTGATTATAAAGCCTACTGCAATGACGATTGCTATGATTGGTATAACAATACTGTCTTTCAAGGCAAGTTCGGACACAAGGCAAAGTATAGCACACACAACTAGAGCAATACCAAACCAAATTTTTAATTTCTTGATGGTGCTGGTATTTTGTTGTAGGCATCCATTTAAAATAAAGATTAAGCCGACCCCACCGCATATGACAACACCTGCCCATGCGAGTGAGAAAAAGCCAAATGTTTCAGGCACAAGTTCAGAAAGTAGCCACAGCACTGCCGAAACTAAAATTACAAGTCCTCCTAAAAGTTTATACCACAAATTTCTTCCCATATTTCTCTCCTTTTATCTTAATATGACATTCCCTGACACCGCAGAGATTGTATCACCCTCTGTGAGCATGACCGAGGTAAAATGTTTGTAATCTTTCACAAGTCCGCCTATTCTCATGCTGACACTTTCGCTATTTTCGTCCGCTGTGAGAACTGTATACTTGCCAGGCAATAAGTCCTTGCCAACTTTATACTCTTTTCCACGTTCCAGCATGATGTCACCTTTTTTAAGTGACAATTTTGCCTCGCCATCGTCATTTACAACCGTCTCATCTTTTGTGTAGCGGACACCATCAATCACTACATAGTCGCCGACTTTTTTGTCTTTATCCTTTCTTTTTTGTCTGACAAAGGTGCCTATCCAAGCAAATATGACTACCGCCAGCACCACACAGACACATATTAAAGCAATTTCACTTGAACTCATCTTCCCCTCCTATAAATACATAGCCAAAAGTATCCCGCCGACTATCAAAAGAAGTACAATGAATATAGTTATTCCGACTTTGACTTTAGATACAGGTGTTTTTCCGCCTATCCTTCCATTAAAACCATTTACATAGAAGTTGTACAGTTTTTGCTTGTAATTGTAATGCCCTACATATATTGGAACTAGGATATACTTGTATTTTTCATTCATATATTTTGTGTCAATATTGAGTGAGACCTTGATATCATAGTCATAGCGTTTCAAAATTGCATTTTCAATTCGCTTATGCATTAAGTTTTTACATTCCTTCCAGCACTCTTGACCTGACTTATTGTATGTATTTGCAGAGTAGCCACGTAGAAGTTCACTTTGATAGCTCACCGCCTCTTTCGTTGGAAAAGGTGCAATTTCATTGACAATTTGACTAGGCAAGGTCGTTGAAGCCTGAACAAGCAAATCATCGAAGAGCAAATCTTGGCTTCCGTTTATTTTAAAGTACCTTGTCTCTACGCGAGAGACCATTTTGCCATCTCTATAATTTGTCCTTGTATAGTTTTTGCCAAGTGTTCCATTATAAGTGCTAAAGGTTTGAGCATCAAATGTGAAAACAGGGTTGTATATCCCATGGATATTTTCAGCCTTTACACTTTTCTTAAAATTTCGTGGAGCATAAAATTTCTTTTTTGCCCACCTTACCGCAATCTCGCTCGCCTTAGCCTTGTCAAGTTTAAACGGAGTCACCCCTTGCGGTTTTATTCCAGGCAGTTCTTCACTCTTTATAATATTGCTAGTGCCACAAAAGGAGCATTTTATATTCACTTCCTGCTTTGAAATAATCTCTTTCGCACCACAGGTCTTACACTGATAGACATCTGTTTCATCCCAAACATCACCGCTTGAGAGCAGTTCTTCAAGTTCATGCTCTTTGGCAATAGTTAAGTTGTCAATCTCAAACAAACTGCCACAGTACAAACACTTCATTTTTTGGCTGTTTGGCTCAAACATCGCCTCTCCACCGCAGTTAGGACACTTATATATAGTCACATCGACACTGTCATCACTATATAATTTTTCTTCTATCTTTTCATCTGTCATTTAAGTTTCCTTCCGCATTCTGGACAGAATTTGGCATTGCCCTTCACCTCTGTCCCACAATCTGGGCAAACAAGTTTAAGCCTTTCTCCGCATTCTGGACAGAATTTAGGATTGCCGTTAAGACTAGCACCACAACTTGGGCAAGTCTTGGCATTTGCCTGTTTTTGATTTTGGTTTGTCATCTGTTGCATATTGTTTGCAAAAATATTGCCAAGTCCCATACCCATTCCAAGTCCCATACCTGCTCCCATGGTTCCGCCTGCTGTACCAGGATTTTTTGCCGCTTCGTTCATAGCCTCAAGTGTCTTCATTTGAGTGTAAACGTCCATGTTGCCTCTCATCATACCAAGGCTAGTGTTTTTATCAAGGGCTTTTTCAAGTTCCTCAGGAAGAGAAAAACTCTCAAAGACAAAGTTGGTTAATTTTAAACCTATTTCTTTAAAGTCATTTGCCACCTTTGTCTCGACAATCCTAGACAACTCTTGCAAATTTGCAGCCATGTCAAGCACAGCGACTTTGCTCTCACCGATTGCATCAGATATTCCGCTGACTACCATGCTTCTAAGATAGTCAGTGATTTGAGAGGTCTCAAATTTGGTGTTGGTACCGCTCAAATTTTGCATAAATACATATGCATCATCCACTTTAAATGAATAATTGCCAAAGCCACGTATTCGTACTGCACCATAGTCCTTATCGCGTACTAAGATTGGGTTTGCTGTCCCCCACTTTTGATTTGTAAATTGTTTGGTGTTCACAAAGTAGATATCAGATTTAAAAGGTGTCTCAAAGCCGTACTTCCATGACATAAGTTTTGTAAGCACAGGCATATTATCGGTGTCAAGTTTATAAAAACCTGGCAAAAACACGTCCGCAAGACGTCCTTTGTCAACAAATATTGCGACTTGGCTCTCCCTAACAGTCAAAGCCGAACCTTTATTGACATGGTCCTTTGTGATTGGATATTTCCAAATAATAAGATTACTGTTTGTGTCCGTCCATTCAATATTTTTTAAAATTCCCATATTCAACTCCTAGTTTTATTTTATCAAATCTGTTTTAAAAATGCAACTAAAAATTATATTATGTTTTATCTAAAACAAATATTTATATTACCTGAAGCCGAACTTGCTTGCAAGGGTGAGGCTGATGGTCATACATACTATGTGATGGGTGTGTGAAGCACACAAATTCGCTAGAATT
>CAJFOL010000011.1 GCA_904397185.1 uncultured Clostridia bacterium | reverse complement strand
GGTAGTTATTCAAATAAGGAAGTGGAAGAAGTTGTTTTAGAATGGCTTAAAAACGGAAAATAAAATTTATAACATAAGGGATAAAATTAGAAAATAAATGGATAGTTCAAAGAAAAAACAGTCAAAATTTAAAAAATATTTCAGATGGCCACTTATTGTACTCGTGCTGGCTTTTACTTTTTCAATGGCTTTTGGTGTGCTAAGTGAGGTAGCATTAAATGGGGCAGGGATCGCCATTTCGGTTGTTGTGATTGTTGTGTTTTTGTTTATTGCCATCTTGACAGATATGATAGGGGTTGCTGTCACCGCTTGTGACGAGAAAAATTTGCGGGCTATGGCATCAAGAAAGGTTAGAGGTGCGAAAGAGGCTATTATGCTTCAAAAAAATGCAGATAGAGTGTCCTCTATATTTGCAGATATTTTAGGTGATATTTGCAGTATTTTAAGTGGTGCTGCAGGTGCAGCGGTGACAAGTGCATTAATAACACAGACTATGACCGATTTTGCTGGAATTGTTGTCGCATCACTTGTATCGGCTATTATTGCGGCACTGCTCATTTTTGGCAAAGCGCTTATGAAAAGATATTCAATGGACCATAGTGATAAGATTGTGCTTATTATGGGCAAAGTGTTAAGTATCTTTATCCCTCAAAAGAATAAAAAGGATAAGAATAAAAGACAAAAAGAGAAGAAAAACAAGCCAGTAGATAAGGCAAAGGATAATAAAGAAATAAAAAACGAAAAACCTATGCCAGAAGATGCTGATAGCCCTAGTCAAGTGAACGAACAAAGCCCTCAATCTTTAAGTGTAGAAGATAATAAAAATGAAGAGAAATAAAAAATATCATGATTTACCATGATATTTTTTTGTCATTTGTGCAATTAATGCGATTTATCGGCGATTATTTGTTATATTTATGAGAGTGTTTGATAAGACCGCAGGCTTTGCTTATTTCCATAACAAAAAGCGGAATCAAAGCGAGGGCAAAACCTATTAGGTATCCATAATATGGAATATATATCATACCAAAGGCGGTGTTTACGCCTGGGACAAACATCACAAATGCTATCAAAAAGATTGAAATAATTGTCACTAAATTTAATTTTTTATTGGTAAAAATACCAATTTTGAAAAGTGAATGTTCTGACCGCATATTGTAGGCATGGAGTATTTGAGATAGTGCTAAAGTAAAGAAAGCGAGAGTTCGACCACCGTCCAATGAACTGGTTATTTCACGTCCTATTACAAAACCGGCGATAGCAAGACCGCCAAACATTATACCCTGAAGGGCTATTCGCAAACCATACCCGTTAGAGAATAATCCCTCATCTTTAGGCTTTGGCTTTCTTGTCATAACATCTTTTTCAACCGCTTCCATACCAAGTGCAATTGCTGGGAGGGAATCGGTGACGAGGTTTATCCATAATAGTTGCATAGAAAGTAGTGGTGATTGTTGCCAAATTAACATAACCAAGAATACAAGCACTATTTCGCCTATATTTGTACCGAGCAAGAATCCTACAACTTTTTTGATGTTGTCATAAATTCCGCGACCTTGTTTGACCGCTTCTACTATGCTCGAGAAATTATCATCAGTCAAAGTCATATCAGCCGAATTTTTTGCAACATCGGTGCCAGTTATTCCCATTGCACAGCCAATATCTGCCGCTTTTAGTGCAGGGGCATCGTTGACACCGTCACCTGTCATGGCAACCACTTTGCCTCTTTTTTGCCAAGCCTTGACAATTCTAATTTTATTCTCTGGCGAGACACGGGCGTAGACAGAAATTTGGTCAACAACCTTATCAAGTTCGTCATCACTCATTTGGTCAAGTTCGGCTCCTGTGATGGCACGGTCACTATCGTTTAATATGCCAAGTTGTTTTGCAATTGCGGATGCCGTCAATACATGGTCACCTGTAATCATTATAGGCTTAATGCCTGCTTGTTTGCAAATCCCAACCGCCTCTTTTGCCTCTGGTCTTGGAGGGTCGATCATTCCTATAAGTCCAAGAAATGTCAAGTCATTTTCTATATTGTCACTTGTTAGTTCACTAGGCATTTGGTCTATAACCTTATATCCAACCGCAAGTACTCGTATGGCATCTTGGCTCATTTCTATGTTTGCTTTTCCAGCCTTTTCGTAGTTTATATTTTTGCATCTTTTAGCAAGCACATCAAAGGCACCTTTGACAATTACAATTTTTTGACCATCTATGACATTGATAGTACTCATAAGTTTTCGGTCAGAATCAAAAGGAATTTCCTCAAGTCTTGGATAAAGGTCTTCCAGCCTATCTTTTGTGTATCCGAGTTTGTACGAGCCAAGGATGATTGCTGTTTCGGTTGGGTCTCCGATTTGCTTTATGTTATTACCTTCAACTACAATCTCGCCGTCCGAACAAAGAGAGGCAAAATTCAATAATTTTTCTACTTTTTCATCCTTATTTTGAGGGGAGAAGTCCTTTATTTCATCAGTATAAGTCTTTACAAGCGTCATCTTGTTTTGTGTCAATGTCCCAGTCTTATCAGAACAGATAATAGATGCACTGCCGAGTGTCTCGACTGCAGGGAGGTGGCGGATAATAGCATTTTTCTTGACCATCCGCTGTACACCTATTGACAATACGATTGTGACAATAGCGGGCAGCCCCTCAGGTATAGCCGAAACAGCAAGCGAGACGGCAGTCATAAACACGTCAATGACTTCAAGTCCACTTAAAAGCCCAACAATAAATATTACGGCACAACAAACAAGAGCAACAAGTCCTAAAATTTTACCAAGAGATGCCAACTTCTTTTGAAGAGGAGTTTTTTCTTGTTTTTCACCTTCAAGTAGGGTGGCAATTTTACCCATTTCTGTATCCATGCCAGTATGCGACACAATTGCCGAGGCTCGTCCATAGGTGATACTGCATCCTGAAAAGACCATATTGACTCTTTCGGCAATTGGAGCATTTTCATCTGTCTCAAATTTTGCATCCTTTTCAACAGGCACAGACTCTCCAGTCAATGCAGACTCTTCACTTTTTAAGTTGTAACTTTCAATAAGCATTGCATCTGCAGGAACAAAATCTCCCGCCTCTAATTTTATAATATCTCCAACTACAACCTCGCTTGACTGAATAATCTGTTCTTTTCCGTCTCTGACGACTCTTGCATGGGGTGCGGACATATTTTGCAAGGCTTTCAATGCCTTTTCTGCTTTGTTTTCTTGAAAGACTCCGATTATGGCATTTATGATGACGATAAGAAGTATTAGGGCAGGCTCTATAAATTCATTTGGCTCATTTTCAACAATTGCAATGACAAAAGATATTACAGCAGCAATCAACAATATAATTATCATGACATCCTTAAACTGCTCTAAAAATTTAATAAAAATATTTTTTTCTTTTTTCTGACGAAGTTTATTCTGACCATATTTCTCTAGATGCTGTTTAACTTGATTTTCGCTTAAACCATTTTCAAGGTCGCTATTTAGTTGTTTGCAAAGTTCTTTACTCGTCATTTGTCTCTCCTGTTTCCATAGATTAGTATAACATACATAGTATATTTATAAAAATATATTTTACATAATTATTTGTAAAATTTGCATATAAAATATATCTTTATGAAGTACATTTTTTAATAAAAAATCTCAAGAAATAAAATTATAAAAAAATATTAAAAAATTAAATTAAAAATAATGTAAAAAAATATCAAAAAAATACAAAAAAAATAAAAAAATATTAGTAAAAAATAAAATTATGTGTTATACTAAAACCAATTAAAAGGGGAAGAGGTATGTTATCTTTATTAAATAGTATTGATGGAACTCTTAGAACTTTCTTTAGCCAACTTACTGAAGCCTTAGGCTTTGGTGGATATTTAGGGCTTGTTTTAGGAGTAGAAGCATTTTTTATCTTGCTTTTTGTAGTTAAATCGGCTTTCTCGTATGAAGCGAGATTAAAAAGATGTATAGACAAATGTAATAAATGGCTTTTTAGATATAAAAAGATTGATGAAAACAACATCAAAGACTTTAACAAAATCATTAAAAAAGGACCAAAACGTCTAGTTTATTATTGGCAACAATTTATTCTATATAGAGATGGCGGACCTTCTGCCTATCTTTCTGAAGAAAATGTCATAGAAAAACCACTTAAAACAAGCAGTTGGGTTAGTAATATTAAAAATTTAGGTATGCTCTCTGTTGTGTGGTCTGTCATTGCCTTCATTTTTGGTGCATCATCTCAAAGTGCAAGAGGCTTTGATATAGACACAATTGTTATAGCCCTTGTACTTCCTTGTCTATCTGCATTGTTAGGAGTGATTGCTATCATTATATTAAAGGGCAGACGAGTTATGAACCTTGATGATATCTATCACATATATCATCTTTTCTCAAGATTCTTGACTAATGCAACCATAGACCTTACACCATATCTTGACTTTAATCTGCTCTTTACACAAAAAGAAATCGAGAATGGCAATCCTCAACTACGTGAGTACTATGAGGCTAGAGCGAGAAAGATTAAAGAGGAATTTGAAGAGGCTCAAAAGAATGATGCTCCACTTCAAACCTATGAGTTTGAAAATGTTGGAGTTGACGGCTCATTACTTTTAAATAGAGCGATGAGGGAAAGTGAACTTTACATAAACAAAAAGAATGCAACATTATCCAAAATTGCCCAAATCGAGTCTCAAAAAGAGGCTTTAAGACGTAACTTTGAAGATGTACAGATGAGTTTGCAACGTCAAATTCAAGCATCTAAGGAAAATATTCAAAAACTTATTGAGCAGCAGGCGGCTACTACAAACAGAATTGAAGCAGGATTATTGAAAAATCAACAACAAAAAGAAGTAAATAAAAATGCTCAACTTCAAAAAGACTATGAGAAAGAAGAAGAACGTTATCTTCGTTCTAAAGCAGAACTTGATGGCGAACTTGACAAACTTAAAGAAGAACTCGATAAAGGTGCTAGTGACGTTCAAAAGGCTATGTCCAATGAATATCAAACATTCTTTGAAAAGGTTATGAAGAGTGCATATCAAGTTGCTGAAGCCAAAGTTAAAGAGGAAAAACAGACTTTGGCATCCGAAAGAGACAAAAATGAAGAGGAACTTGTCTCTGTTCAAACTCAAATCAAACGTCTTAAAGATGAAAATGACACTTTAAGAGAAAGACTCGCAAGGTTTGATGAAAACTACAAGCAAGAGACCGTTGAAGGGGAACAAGGACACTATGATGAAAACGGCAATTACATTTATAGTGACGGTTCTTATCACGATACAAATGGTTTATTCCATGACGTGGATGGCAAAGTCTATAATATGAATGGCGAACTTGTATCCTACGATCTCACCCCTGAAGAACAAAGTGCAAAAGAAAAACAAGAATTGCAAGACCAACAGGTTGAATCTTTTGGTGCTTATATAAATGACGAAAATCAAATTGAAACTCCACAGCAAGAGAAAACGGCACCTCAAGACCAGGAAGAGGTTAACAGTGCTATGGCTGAGATTGCTGAATCCATGGGCGAAGAGGCCCCTTATGTAGAGGATGAGACTCAAGAAGAGACCCCTGAAGAACAAAGTCAAGAGACCCAAGAAGAGATAAATCAAGAAACTCAAGAATCAGAGCAAGAGGGAAATCCACAAGAGGAGACCGAGCAAACTGAAAACCTTGTTTCATTAAATCCAATCTTCCTTGGAGATGCAACTCAAGAAAGTCAACCTAGCGAAGAACAAACCTCTCAAGATGAGGTGACGAGCGAAGAGACAACTCCACAACCTGAGCAGTTACCAGAAGAACAGAAAATAGAAGAACCTAAAGTAGAGGAGACAAAACCTACTGAAGAAAAACCAAAGAAGAAACGTGGCAGACCACGTAAAGAGGTTGCAGCAGAGCCAGCAGAAGTAGGGCCAAAGAAGAAACGTGGTAGACCAAGAAAGGTTGACTCACAGGAGACTACACAGACAACACCAAAACGTAAGCGTGGTAGACCAAGAAAAGAAGAGACAACAGAGGCTCTTAAGACAACTACAGTGGCAAAGAAACCAGCGACTAAAAAATCAAACACAAAATCGCCAAGCAAAGCGAAAACAACCACAAAGAAGACTTCACCAAAAAGCACAACCACTCAATCAAAACCTACAGCAAAACGTGGTAGACCAAAAAAAGTCGTAGAAGAGGCTCCAGCAGTTCAACCTACAGTTAAGAAACGTGGCAGACCTAGAAAAGATGCTTCGATGGATAGCAGTTTTGTGAATCAACTCAACGAACTTATCAGTCAGCAAGAAAACAAACTGAAGAATTTAAAGGCATTTCTAAACTCAGAGATTGACCAAGTGCTTGAACCACAAGAACAGGCAACTGTAAATCATGAGCAAGACGATATCTTAAATGCTGTTGAGTCGCTTAAGGCTCAAGCAGACAAGGCTAAATCAAGCGGACAGTCTGAAGAACTAGCAAAGATAAACAAACGTATTGAAGACTTAATAAAAGATTTATCTAATATAAGCGCGAGCGATGATAATGCTGATGCACAATAATTGACAAAAAAGATATAACTAATGATTAAAGTTATATCTTTTTTTTATGCAGGTTTAATTGTAAAAAATGAATAAAATTTTAATTTTATTTTTATAAATAAAAAAGATTTGAAATTTTTATTTATTATTTGTTTTATCTACCAAGAAATTAACTATATTTTTTGCAGAATATTTGTATATAAAGTTGTTTGTATTTTTTGCCATTTCTTCATAAAGATTTTTATCTTCCTTTAACAACTTTATATATTTTTTAGCATCAGCAATTTTATTCATTCCAAAGGCACATTTATTTTCGATAAAGTATTGTTTTGTGATTTCTTCGTTGTTAATAAGATTTTCTCTAAAAATAATAGGTTTATTTATATTAATTTCCTCAAAGACACTACTCCCACCACCTCGAGAAATAACTACATCTGATGCCTTCATATACTGGTCAATATTTGTTACAAAACCGAGATTGACAACATCTTTTATATTGTTTTTCATGATAAATTTGTCAATTTGATTGTATGTTTTTTTGTTTCTTCCATTGATTACAATAAGAGTTATACCAAGTTTCGCATTGATTATATCTTTTACAAGTTTTTTTGTATTGCCAAGTCCATTTCCGCCTGATATTGTTAGTACTGTAAATTTATCTTCGAGGTTCAAATTTTTTCTAATTTCTTCCTTATTATAAGCATCATAAAAACAATTTCTTATAGGGAAACCTAATGTTACAATCTGCTCCTTGGTAAAACCTTTTTTGCATAAGTCTTCTGTTGTGTTTGGAAGTGGCTGAAAAACATAATCGACTTTGTTTGAGTGTTCCCAGTATGGTGCAAGAGTTATATCATAAAGTATGGTGCCTGTAATTATCTTATCATCAAGCATGCCATTTTTCTTCATGTATGATATGACCGCACTTGCATAACTATGTGTGCAGACAATTATGTCAGGCTTGTACTCTTCAATATTTTTTTGAAAATATGGAAGACATGGCTTGACATAGTAAGGCAATTTGTCTGTTGATTTGTCTTGAGAACGTAGTTTAAGCCAAAAATACTCATAGATTTTTGGAAAGTGTTTGCAAATCCAAAGATATTGTTTGTTCTCTCTCACTTCTCGGCGATGATTAAATCCAAAGGTTTGGACGATTTTATTTTCAACTCCAATTTTATCAAATTCTTGCCCTAGCGATTTTGCTATTGCATTGTGTCCTTCACCACAACTCATTGTAAAAATTAATGCTTTCATAAAATTCCTTTTTATTAATATTTTATTGATTTTTATAACTTTTTAATTGCCGACAATTTCCAAATTGATTTTTGCAGTTACTTCTGGATGAAGTTTGATTGATATTTGGTAGTTGCCAATAGTCTTTAAAGGCTCTTTAAGTTCAATTTTTCGTTTGTCGATTTCATAGCCTAGTTTTGCAAGCCCTTCACTGATTTCTTTTGATGTGATGGAGCCAAAAGTTTTGCCATTCTCACCGCATTTGATGCCTACAACGAGTTTTATGTTATTCATTTTCTTGCCAAGTTCTTGTGCCGATTGTTTTTCCATCTCTTTATGGTAATCATTTGATGCTTTTCGCATTTCATTTTCGCTTATTGCTCCCTTATCGGCAACTCTTGCTTTTCCTGTTTTGATTAGGAAGTTTTTTGCATACCCGTCAGCGACTTCTTTTATTTCACCTTTTTTACCAGTGCCTTTAACATCGGCTAGTAATACAACTTTCATATTATCTCCTTATTTAATGTATATTTTTAATATTTTATTGCATTTTGTTTAAAATGTCAACCGTTTGTCAATAATAAACCAAAAGGAGAATTTATGGATATCAGATGTAGAAAAACTGTCTGCAAGTATAATGACAGGTTTACTTGCAAGGCACCCAATATTTTAGTTAGTAATAATGTGATTTGCACCACTTATGAAAAAGATGGTAGTAAAGAGGAGGTTAAGGATATAACCAAGCATTTATTTGAGCAAAAGCCTGATTTTGCACCGCAAAGAGACAGCAAAGCACTAGAGATAAAGTGTAAGGCAAATTGTCTTTTCAATCATAACGGGCAGTGTGTATCGAATGGCATAACCTTGAATTCTATCAAAGAAAAACCATATTGTGTAAGTTTTTTAAAAGACTAACCAAACTTAGTTTGGATCAGCGACTAAATGTCGCCCGACTTGTCCGATTGAGTGTACTTTGGATTTGACTATATCTCCGCTCTAACAAG
Source organism: uncultured Clostridia bacterium (assembly GCA_904397185.1). Classification (GTDB taxonomy): domain Bacteria; phylum Bacillota; class Clostridia; order Christensenellales; family UBA1242; genus Caccovivens. The sequence continues at coordinate 310 of CAJFOL010000011.1, read as the reverse complement.
CCCAGGGGCTTGGCATTTTTTTTAATAAAATCTTTATCTTATATTTTGGGTGGGAGATACCGTTGCCTGCGAGACAAATGCTCGGCGACTGTCCGCTTGATTGTTCTTTTGTATAGACTATATCTCCGCTCTAACAGGCTGATATTTCTTATTGTTCAATAAAAATCCCCTTAAATTTCGAAGAGGTACAGGTCGGTAGCCTTTTTTGGCGGAAAAATTTGTTCGAAGTGGGTCAAAATGCTTGACAAAAAAGGCGGGGGGGGTAAAATAGGGTATCAAAAAATTTTAAGAAAAGTTATCCACATAAAAG
>CAJFOL010000010.1 GCA_904397185.1 uncultured Clostridia bacterium | reverse complement strand
TCGTCCAACATTTGGTTGGTCTGTTAGAGCGGAAGCACAGTCTATACACAAATAACCTTAATCGGACAGTGATCCAAACTAAGTTTGGTCGCCCAACATTTGGTTGGTCGCCGAGCATTTGGCTCGCGTCAAGCCACTGGGTTTGATATTGACAAATTAATGCGGGTGTGTTATAATATAATCAAGGAGAAAACATGAAACTTGATAAAATCTTTGAAAAATATCAAAACAAAGAGTTAAATTTGGAAGGACGTAACATGGGCTCCATGGCTGGCAAGTTTGATCATCTTACCGCTGTTGGTGAAGAACTTGAAAAGGACCTTTATATAAAGCAATATAGACAAGCCAAAAGAGCAGGCGATACCCTGGCACTTGAAAGCCTAAAAATGCCAAGCGGTCTTACACCAAAACATAGGGTGCTTCTTGAACTGCTCGAAAATCTTTACACAGAATGGCTTGCGGACAAATCGCCAGTCACTCCAATGAAAGTTGAAAATGGCAAAGTCGTTTTGCCACTCGATGCGATTCATCATGCTCTTGTTGTGCGAAATGCATCTCAACTTGAGCCTTATGCAGATATGGGCATAGTGGCTAGCGAATGGTTTGGACAACTTGAAAGCGAAGGTGAGGGCAGATTTTGTGCATTCCTATCTAAAGGATTTTTTAAAAACTTTGTTGGGTTTGTTCCGCCATCCCCTTGCAAAAAGGGTGAAATGCAATTTTTCATAGATGAAAACAGTGACCTATGGAAGAAGATATCAAAATACGACTATTTTGAATATGAGCATATCAAAAACACCACCCCAGAGCGAATAGCCGAGTTATATCCGCCTGAGATAATAGATTTATTCGATGGGTTGATAGAGCCGTTGTCTCCTTCTGGAAGAAATATGCGTAGAAACCCAAAAGTTTATTTTATGTCTTGGATGGCTATACCTGGCGGAATACCACCTCAACTCATTGTCGGAGTACAAATTAACCAAGAAGATTTAAAAATAATTGGAGACCTAAGCAAACTGCAATCTCTTTTCCCAAATGCTGTAATCTTTGACGAAAACCAACAGGCATACCAAATAGAGAAACATTCAGATAAAGATATAGAAAAATCTTAATAAAAGTATATTATTATATACACAGAGCAAAAAAACTATGACTTAAATTTGTCATAGTTTTTTATTGTCTTCTTACACAAACTTTTTTACTAAATAATGCAAAAAATGCAATATTTTTATAAAAAAACATGAAATTTATGTCGAAAATGCTTAATTTTCTTTTTTCCACTTGTTTTTCCTAAGTTTCAGTGCCTTAAGTTTTTTAAATGATATTATCTTCACATCCTCCCCTTTTGACTGTCTTAGCACATTTAAGCAAATACCAATTCCCGCCATAAATACAGTAACCGAAGTTCCACCACTTGAAATAAACGGAAGTGGCAGCCCAGTCGGTGGTATTGAGCCTGTTACAACGGCAATATTTAAAAGTGTTTGCACAGCGATTATGAAAGCCACACCGCTCACCAGCATCGCACCAAACCTATCTTTAGCCGATAGTGCAATCTTGATAAGTCTGTAGACCAGTGTAAAGAACACTATCATAAGAATAGTCGTTCCAACAAAGCCAATCTCTTCGCCAATTATTGAAAGTATAAAGTCTGACTCAGCAAAAGGAAGAAAGAGGTACTTTTGACGAGAATTAAAAAGACCAACCCCAAACCAGCCACCATCACCTAGCGAATAGAGAGACTGAATAAGTTGGAAACCCTCACCTTGCGGAGAAGCCCATGGGTCGATGAATGCAAGAAGCCGTCGAAGCCTATACGGTTCTACCAAAATTAAAAGTGGCACGACCGCCCCTGCTGGAATTGAAAACATAAGGGTGTGTTTTTTGCTCATGCCACCAATTATCAGCATAAAAAGTGTAACAAATGCAATACACATTGTCACACTCATTGACGGCTCAAGCATGATAAGAATGCACATAAGTCCGCCGACAATTAGGACAGGCAAAAGTCCTTTAAATGTCTTGACCTTGTCGTGATTGTCGGACATATATCCAGCGGTAAAAATAACCAAAGCAAACTTAGCAATCTCTGACGGCTGAATTGAAAAACCTAAGATTGACACCCAACGTTTTGCACCATAACTTTCCATGCCCAACCCAGGCACAAAGACAAGTGCAAGCAGGACAAAGGTTAAACCGATTATCCACCATTTATACTTTTTTAAAAGGTGATAATCACAAAACGTGAAGAAAATCATAGCAAAGATACCCAGCACAACCCCCAAAATCTGTTTGAAAAGAAAAAAATATTTGTTGCCATAATGATAATTTGCACTATAAAAACTTGCACTATAGACCATAATACAGCCAAAGACTGTCAGTGCAAGCACAAGCACACAAATGATGATTATATCACTACGACATCTCGATTTTTTCAAAGTTATCAAACATTATCTCCTTAAAGACTTCACCTCTCGCCGAATAGGATGCAAACTCGTCAAAACTTGCACAGGCTGGAGCGAGCAATATCTTTTGCCCAGCAGTGGCATTTGCCCTAGCAAAATAGGCCGCCGATTTCATTGTCGGGAAAACCTGTGGGCTATAGCCATATTTAATCGCACACTCTGCTATCTCTTCTCCCGCCTGCCCAAAGCATAACACTCCCTCATAGTCATAATTTTTGTTGAAAAGTTCATCGAAAGTACAATCTTTGTTCTGCCCACCAAGCAGGATGACAAGTCCTTTCTCACCAAGCGAAGAGATAGCAGAAAGAGCGGACGAGATATTTGTCGCCTTGGAATCATCAAACACGTCAGCCCCACCAACCTGTCCAAGATATTCAAGCCTATGCGGTGGTGCCTTGAAGGAAATGATTGCCTGTTTGATAATGTTTGGTTTTATTCTAAACCTTGTCGCAATAGTCACACTAGCAAGCACATTCTCAAGATTTTTCTCCCCAAAAAGTGGTATATCGCTCAGCGAAATAATCTTCGTTTTATTATGATAAATTGCATTATTTTTAACAAAAACACCTTTATTTAAGATTTTTTTTGAAAAAAATGTCGTTTTTTTATTATTTTGCAAATTTTTGACTTCGTCATCGTCAAAATTTAGCACCACCTTTTGCCTTCCGCCTGTCAAAATCTTTTTCTTAACTCGCTC
>CAJFOL010000009.1 GCA_904397185.1 uncultured Clostridia bacterium | reverse complement strand
CGGATTTGAACCGGGGAATGAAGGTTTTGCAGACCTTGGCCTTACCGCTTGGCGATGGTACCATTATGGAGCGGAAGACGGGATTCGGACCCGCGACTTTTGCCTTGGCAAGGCAACGCTCTACCACTGAGCCACTCCCGCATAAGAATCGCCTTATCAAAACTAAATGTTAGTAAGTTAAGGTTTGCTCTTATAATATAGCAAAAAAAATCTTAAAAATCAACTATTTTTCAAAACTTTTTTAAAATTAATGAAAATTTTTTAATTTCACAATATCTTTTATGTTAAATCATGAATAATGTTGACATATTGTAAAAAATTTGTTAATATAAATATATATTATTTAAAATAAGCGGAGTGATTATGGAGACAATGTTTTGGGTATGGCTTGCAGTTATTGCTATATCACTGATAATAGAGATTGTAACTTTTGATTTGGTATCAGTTTGGTTTGCCATTGGTGCTATAGTGCCATTTATTTTATCTGCAATTGGTGGGATATGGATAGAACTGCAAATTGCAATCTTTATCATTATCTCGTCAATGCTACTTATTTTTGTTAGAAAGTATGCACAAAAACTGCTTTTTAAAAACATGAATACCAAGACAAACGCAAATTCTTTGGTTGGCAAACAGTTTAGGCTACTTGAGGATACTGATTTTGAGCATCTTGGGAGTGTTAAAGTCAATGACGTAACATGGACCGCTGCTAGTGAAGATGGAGGCAAGATTGATAAGGGTAGCCTTGTAGAAGTTGTCAAGATTGACGGGAATAAACTTATGGTTAAAAAAGTTGAAGGAGTCACCGTTGAAACACAGAATAATAAAGTAGAGGCGAATATCCAACCAGAGATTGAAGAAAAACAAGATGGCGAGCAGGTTACAACTCAGACAGAAGATAAACAGGGGGAGTAGGAAATGAGTGCTTGGGCAATTGTATTGATTATTTTAGGTGTGCTTGTACTTGTAAGTTTATGCTTATCAATAAGAATAGTGAGACAGGCGACTGCGGTAGTCGTTGAAAGACTTGGGAAATACAGAAAAACACTTGATACAGGTGTGCATATTGTATTCCCATTTATTGATAGAACAAGCAAGCCAATCTCACTCAAAGAAATTGTTGCAGATTTTAAGCCTCAACCAGTTATCACAAAAGATAACGTTACAATGCAGATAGACACCGTTGTCTATTTCCAGATAACCGATGCCAAACTTTATACCTATGGTGTTGAGCAACCTATAAAGGCGATTGAAAACCTAACAGCAACCACACTTCGTAACATTGTCGGAGAACTTGAACTTGACCAAACCTTGACATCTCGTGATACAGTAAACACTAAAATGAGAGTTATCCTCGATGAGGCGACCGACCCATGGGGAATAAAGATTAATAGGGTGGAACTTAAAAATATTCTTCCGCCTAAGGATATCCAAGATGCAATGGATAAACAGATGAAAGCAGAACGAGAACGTCGTGAGCAAATTCTTCGTGCAGAGGGTGAAAAGAAATCAAGCATACTTGTGGCAGAGGGTGAAAAACAGGCAAAGATATTACGTGCCGAAGCCGATAAGACTGCAAAAATATTGGCAGCAGAAGCACAAAAAGAGGCATTAATTGCCGTGGCAGAGGGCGAAAACAAGGCTATTGAACTTATCAACTCGGCTAAGCCTGATGCGGCATATATAACATTACAAGGCTTTGAAGCACTTAAAAAACTTGCTGATGGGCAGTCTACAAAAATTATTGTGCCAAGTGACATCCAAAATGTTGCAGGTTTGTTTACAAGTATAGCAGAGGTAATCAAGACCGATTCACCAAGCCCAGTTAAAAAGCCAAAAACCCAAAAAGTAGTTGAAAATACTGATTTAAAAGATGATAAAAAATAATTTACAAAATCTCAATTATGAATTTATTTCATTTTTGAGATTTTTTATTTTTTAAAATTCAAAATAAAATTAAAAAATTATTTGACTTATGCATAAATAAATATTACAATAAAAATTAAGGAGGGAGTATGAAAAATTTAAAAACAAGTTTGATGTACATTGCAAATATCATTATAGGGGTACTTACCTATGTATTCTTGTCACAATCTTATTTAAGTTTTGGCGGTAGTATAGGTGAATATGGTGGTAATTTAGATTCAATTAATGGTTATGACATCATAGGGAACTATTTTGATGGCAACGGAACACAAGTTATGATGGCACTTTCAAACTTGATTGTAGCAATACTTGCGGGAGTACTTATTGTATCGTCTATATATTGCATGCTTGTAAGTTTTGGTGTTATCAAGAAATCAAAGGCAATCAAAATGTTTAACTTTATAAACATCATTGTGTCACTTGCTCTTGTTGTTTTTGGTGCAATCTCACTTTTCTGCACAGTAGGATTTGCGAACGACCACTCAGCATCAGGGGATTATGTTTCTGCTGGTTATAGCACTGGCTGGGCAGTGATTGTAAACTTCGTAATAGCCGTTGTTGCTCTTGTTACTTCATATCTTGGATATAGATTTTCTAAGAAATAGAAGTTATTGAAACAAAAAAATGGACTACAACAAGTCCATTTTTTTGTTGTCTAAAAGTTTTCGCCACTTTCAAATTGGCTGGTATAGAGGTCTTTATATACACCACCTTTAGCAAGTAATTCCTCATGATTTCCGACTTCCACAATGTTGCCATCTTTCATAACAATGATTTTATCAGCATTTTTGATTGTAGAAAGGCGGTGAGCGATAACAAAACTTGTTCGACCTTCTGTAAGTCTATCCATGGCAGTTTGTATAAGAATTTCTGTTCGTGTATCTACTGAACTTGTTGCCTCGTCAAGGATAAGCATAGGGGCATTTTGAACCATTGCACGTGCGATTGTGAGCAGTTGCTTTTGCCCAGCAGAGATGCTAGTTTCTTCAGATAGAGCCATATCATAGCCTTTAGGCTCTGTGCGAATGAAGTGGTCGACATTTGCCATTTTGCAGGCATTTACAATTTCTTCGTCAGTGGCGGTCGGCTTTCCAAATCGCAGATTGTCTTTTATAGTACCTTCAAACAGCCAAGTATCTTGAAGTACCATGCCAAAGAGCGAACGCACATAACTTCTATTCATATCATTTATTGGGACATCATCGATTAATATTTCACCGTCACTCACATCATAAAATCTCATCAGCAGATTTACCATAGTGGTCTTGCCTGCACCAGTTTGCCCAACTATAGCGATTTTTTCACCAGGGTGGGCAATAAAATTAAAGTCATGTATTATCTGTTTGTCAGGGTTATAGCCAAAGTTTACGTGCCTAAATTCAACTTTACCTTTAACATTTTCTATAGTGATTGTTTTGTTACTTTCGTCAGGCTGTTCTTCTTCACTTAAGAACTCAAACACACGTTCTGCAGCAGCCATAGTTGACTGAAGAGTGCCTGAGATAGAACCGATTTGAGAAATAGGTTGATTGAAAAGTTTTGTGTAGGTCATAAAGGTAATGATTGTAGCAAGAAATGCCATATTGTTTGTGCTTATTGCAATGTATGCACCTACCAAACAAATGAGGACATAGATTATATTGCTAGTGAAGTTTACAACGGGCATCATAAGTCCAGAGAAAAATTGTGCTTTTCTGGATGAAACTTTTAATTTGTTGTTAATTTCATCAAAGGTATTTTGGGCTCGTTCTTCACCATTAAAGGCTTTAACTACATGATGAGCCGAGAAGTTTTCTTCAATATAGCCGTTCACATCGCCGAGCAGTTTTTGCTGTCTTATAAAGTACTTTTGATTGAATTTAACAACTAAAAATACAATTATGAGTGCAAGAGGAATTTGAAGGAGTGATATAAGTGTCAGTTGCCAACTTATTGTAAACATTGCAATAGGTATACCAATTATAGTTACGGTAGAGGTTACAAGTGATGATAGGGTACGTTCAAGTGTGCTTCCGACAGTATCTACGTCGTTTGTAACTCTTGAAAGCACATCACCATAACTATGATTATCGAAATATTTTAAAGGAAGTTTATTGATTTTTACAGATATTTCACTACGTAACTTCTTGCTTACCCCAACTGACACCTTAGACATAAGGAACCCTTGAAAATATCCAAGCAAGCCAGCAACAATATACATACAAACGATAATCAGTCCATATTTTGTAACTTCATTGACATCAATATTTGTCGCTTCGAAGAGCATTGTCATCATTTGGTTTAAAAGGGTAGGACCTATAACATTTATAGCCGCAGCAAGCCCTGCAAAAATTACGGCTATTATGACTGAAACTTTATGGTCTCCTAAACGTTTCAAAAGCATTTTTAAAGAGCCTTTAAAGTCTTTTGCTCGATCGGTATGGTAAACTTGGACCTTTTTCTTTTTATCTTTAGGTGTAGATTTGACCTTAATATTATTCATTTTCTAGTTCCTCCTTTGAGAGTTGCGACAGAGCAATTTCACGATATACATCACAAGTCTTTAAAAGGTCTTCATGTTTGCCCATGCCTACAATCTTACCTTCATTTAACACAACTATGATATCAGCATTCATAATTGTACCAATTCGCTGTGCAACTATGACCTTAGTTGTATCCTTAAAGTTTTCATTGAGTTTTTGCCTTACTATTTTATCTGTCTTGTAGTCTAGGGCAGAGAAACTGTCGTCAAATATTAAAATATCAGGATTCTTGATAATTGCCCTCGCAATTGATAGTCGTTGTTTTTGCCCACCAGAAACATTTTTGCCACCTTGAGATATGTGATAATCAAGCCCTTCAGGGAAATTATAGATAAAATTTGATTGTGAGATATCTATTGCCTTTGCAATCTCTTCATCAGTCGCATTTTCATTGCCGTATTTTATGTTATCTTTAACAGAACCGCTGAAAAGTATGCCTTTTTGTGGAACATAACCAATCATTTCGTGAAGTTCATTTTGAGTATAATCTTTCACATTCTGCCCATTAATCAATATGACACCATCGGAGCAGTCATAAAATCTAGGAATAAGGTTTATAAGGGTGCTTTTACCACTTCCAGTAGAGCCAATAAAGGCAATAGTTTGACCTTGTTTAACATCAAAATTTATATTTTCAAGCACATCAGCATCAGAATCAGGGTATCTAAAATAGACATTTTTGAAACTTATTGTGCCTTTTTCGGTAGGTTTTAATCCCTGCCCATCGACAAGTGAGGTCTTAGTATCTAGGACTTCATTAATTCTTCGTCCTGATACAATTCCTCTAGGTACAAACATAAATAACACTGAAAGCGAAGTGAAACTCATTATGATAAAGATTGAATACTGAGTAAATGCACTCATAACAAGTAGTAATTCAGGATTTTCACCTGCCAAAAGACCAATCATCCAAACAATTGCTAGTGATGTCCCTTGCATAATGAAGGATAGACTAGGCTCAATTATCGCAAGCACCCTGTCTACAAAGATGCTTAACTTTGCATAACGGCTGTTTACATTTTCAAACTTTTCTTCTTGAGTTTTTTCAGCACTGTATGCTCTTACAACTTTTAGACCTGTCAAGTTTTCTCTAGTTACTAGGTTTAAACCATCTGTTGCCTTTTGGATTTTCTTAAATTTTGGAACGACTGTAAATATGATAATTGATACGACAAGACATATTGCAATGACTGAGACTACATTGACAAGGCTTAATTGCCCAGCCGAATTTCCAAGCGAAATTTGAGCAATATTTATGATGGCAAGTATAGCGGTCAGTGGAGCCTGAAGCCCAAGGGTGATTGTAGTGGTAAGCACCTGTTGAAGTTGAGTAATATCGTTTGTAGAACGTGTGATGAGTGATGGAATAGAAAATTTATTGATTTCACTGGCTGAAAAACCATTGACACGAGCAAATATCTTGCTTCGCACACGTGCTAAAAGGTTTGTAATAACATAAGAAGAAAGATAATGAGCGATAATCGCACATAGCACAACTCCAAGGGCATACCCGAGCATTTTCATGCAAGCATAAATAATATCAACCCATCTATCAGTAAAGTTTTCAGCACCTAAAATTTGGCTGATTTCAAGTGTGCATTGAGGGAGGGAGATATTACACCAAACTTGCCCAGCCACAAAGCAAAGTGTTAAAATAAGCAGCAACCATTCTTTCCAGTTCATGTATTTGAATAATTTAAACATTTTTGTTCTCCATTTTTTTGAAATTGCAGGCATTTTCGAATATTTTTATTGCAACTTTTCTTGCGATTTTTATGTCCTCATCGCTAACACCTTTTAGCATAAATTTGTTCCACTTATTAATTGCTTTTTCAACTTTTATTGACAGTTCTTGCCCACTTTGAGTAAGTAGTAGTTTAGAATTTTTGATATGCTCTTTTTCATCCAAACGTACCACATATCCTTTTTCAATAAGCCTAGATACTGTCCTATGAATATGGGCTTTGTCACATTCAAGCAGTTTTGAGATTTCAATTTGAGAAAGTGGACCATTATTATGTAATAATTGCATAAAGAAAATTTCAGAACTTTTTAAGTTATAATCTTTAAACTCCTCATTTAAATAACTTTGAAGTTGTTTTCGCAGGTATGAGAAGGTTTCAACTAAAAATTTATTCATGTTTGCCTCGCTAGCACATAAAATTATATGCAAAGGAAGTTGATTAGTCAACTAAAATTATAAAATTTTTGATTTTTTTAAAAATTTTTGAATAAATGATTGCTTCGCTTAATTTAATATGGTATATTAAGATAACGGAGGCGATAAAAATGGGTATTTTTAAGAAAAATAATAATAAGGTTATAGACCCATGCATTCATGATGAAGAGGCAAACTTCACTCTTTCAAGTGGAGTCCATATATTGAATAAATGTCAAAATGTGTCATTGTCAGGCTCTGCGGTAGTGCTTGAAAGTTTTGATTGCACCTTTAAAGAGATATCAGGCAAGGCAAGAGTACAAATGATTGAAAATGGTGAGATTGACGTCCTTACAGGGAAGGCAAAGATAGGACTATTTAAAAGTGGTAGAATAACCCTTGTAAGTGGCAAGGCATCAATAACCACCATAAACACTTGTACAATTGACTATGTAAAGGGGAAAGCGACAATTGGCACAGTAAATGGTGGATTTATTCGATTTGTTGATGATAAGGCTGAACTTGCAACTCTTACCAATGGAGAGGTGATGTTTGTACGTAATAAAGCACGTATTGTCACAATGATACAGGGCAAAATCACTGGAATAGAGAACAATGCAAACCTTGTAAGTATGTTAGACGGGCAAATTACCTATCTTTTAAATGACAGCAAGGTCGGAACTATGAATAATGGACAGATTGACCTTTTTGCCGACAACAGTGAAGTATCAACATTTAATAACGGAAAGATTAATGAAATGATAGGACGGGCACTCATTTCTGCCAACATGAATGGTGAGATAGGTTATCAGGATAAGCAGACAATCATTCTTTATAGTCCAAAAGAAAGTGCAAAAAGAATGAGTGAGTATAGACAAGAAAAAGAAGATGCCATAGCACAGGCAAAAGAAATTTCACCACTTCCTGAAGAGGTCACTGAAGAGAAGACGGAAGACAAGCCAGAAGAAGGCGAAATTGAAAAGGTTGAAGTAAAGGAAGAAAAACCTTTACCAAAAACAAACAAGAAGAAAAAGACAAAGCAGTTAAAAATTGATGATATTAAACTTGAAAACGAAGAACAGCCAACAAAAGAACAAGATTTGACTGTTCAAGATGGTCAAGAAGAGCCAAAAAACTAATAAATATTTGTAAAAGTTGTTGCAATTTATAAAAAATATGTTACAATAATATGCACCTTTGTTTAGGTGCATTTTAAATAGGAGCAACATGGATATATTTTTAGATGGGTTATGGGATGCCGTAAAGGATACATTGCTTGTAATTCCAATACTATATTTAGCATACCTACTTGTAAGTTATTTTTCTCATAACAATAACGAAAAATATTCGAAAATACTACACAAGTGCAACAAAGCAGGACCTATTATAGGGTCGCTACTTGGTTGTATTCCTCAGTGTGGTTTTTCTTCAGTGATGAGCCAACTTTATTCCAAAAGGGTGATAACCTTAGGGACTCTGGTTGCAGTTTTTTTAGCCACTAGCGATGAGGCAATACCAATAATGCTTTCTGAGCCAGCATTTATACCAGACCTATTACTACTTCTTGCAATAAAGATTGTCTATGGCATTATAATAGGTTATATCATAGATGGATGTGTTTCGCTTTTCACAAAGAGGAAATTAAAATCAGTTAAGACGGCAAAAACAGGTGACAGTGGACAGACAAGCAAAGATTTGATTGATAAAGAACTTGAGCATATTGATTACTGTGGTTGTGGGCATAGTCATTCTCATTCGTGCAATCATGCAAGTGAGGAAGAACATGGACATGATCATAATCACGGTCATTGTTGTGCAACAAATATTTTCTTAGATGCATTACAGCATACGGCAATTATCATAGCCTATGTTTTCATAGCGACACTTATAATCAACCTGATAAATGGATATTGTGGTGGACTTGGACCACTTGAGAGTATGTTTACTGATAATGTATATGTCCAAATTGTACTTGCAAGTTTGATAGGTCTAATACCAAACTGTGCAGCATCGGTGTTTGTGGTGGAACTATATATGTCAGGTGTTTTATATTTCCCAGCCCTTCTCGCTGGATTATGTGCAGGAGCAGGAGTTGGCTTAATTGTTCTTTTCACGACCAATTACAAAAAGACAGGTATGAACATTTTAATAACTTTATTATTATATATGCTTGCTGTTTTAGCAGGAATAATTATCAATTTTATTCCTATATGGTGAAAAATAGTTGACAAATTGGGTATACTATTTTAAAATGACAATGAACGGAGATTTTTACTAATGATGAATGAAAATATTGAGAATAAACAAGAATTAAGAGTCAAACAACTCGGTGTTTTTGAACTTCGCGGGCTTGCTCGAGAGATAGGGATACCTTCTCCAACGACAAAAAAGAGAGAAGAACTCATCAATTTGATACTTGAGAAGTTTAAAAGTGGTATTGAATTAGATTACAAAGAGAAGAGAAAGGGTAGACCATTTAAAAAACTCTCTTCAATTGACCATTTAGTCAATTCCATGACCGATAAACCGCCAAAAGAACAAGTCTTATCATTTGAAAATATAATGACATTTGCACAGGAAATGCCAACATTTTTGACTGACACAGACAAGCAAGAAAAGACTATAATTGAAGCCATTGTGAGACGTGATAAAAACAAAAACTACAATGCAAACGATGGTGAAAGATGGGTGCTGTTTGACTCAAACATTGATAGTTACAAAAAACTTCGCCAAGGCGATAAGGTCCTTGTAGAAGCGGTAAAACTAGGGCAATCAAATCAATATAGTTGCATTGATATTATAAAAATCAACGACATCAATGCAGAAGTTTATCAACCAACAAAACATAGAGATTTTAAAGAGATATTGTCCAAAGAATATATGAATATGGATGGAATTTCTCTTATCAAGGGTAGACGTAATGCCATAATAAATGAAAAAGACCTATGTGACGATGATAGACTTGAAAATATCACAAAATATTGTCAAGACAATAAAATTAAACTTGTTGTACTCGGGCTAAATACTTCATTTGAGGACCAAATGATATTTGAAAATTTTGCATTCGAAGATTTTACTTCTAAATATGGCACAGAAGACAGTATAAACTTTAATATTGTTATAAATGCCATAACTTATGTAAATAGACTCTTAGAAAGAGAAGAGAATGTGTTACTCTATATACTTGATATAATGGAAATTGTACGACTGGCGGACAGGTGTTTTGCAGTGACTGGCGAGAACATTTTGCATTCAAAGAACACTATGACACTGGTGTGCAAACTTATGGAACTTGGGGTAAACTATCAAGAGGGACATAGTTCAACACTGCTCATCGGATACAACAAACTAGACAAAGATGATATATTCTTAAAAAGTGAAATTCTTAGAATTTGTAATTTAGTTGAATAAATTTTAAAACATTATACAAAATAAAAATGTAAGGTATAAAAAGGTCCTTACAAAAACAAATCGCAAGGGTGAGTTGTCATGCTCTAGTAGGCGATTTGTTTTTTATTATAACAAACACTTGACATATTTATATTTTTGATACTATAATATACATATATGTTTGGATTTTTTGATAGTTATTTTTTATTTTTTGGCTTACACATAACATATTATGGATTTTTGATAGCAATAGGTATGGCTATTGCGGTTTTTATTGCTTGCAAAAATGCGAAGTATAGGGGATTAAAAGCGGATGATTTGATTATTGGTGCTTGTTATGTATTACCACTGGCGATTATCGGGGCAAGACTTTATTATGTTATATTCGCCGACCATAGTTTTTCATTTGGTGAAATTTTCAGAATTTGGGATGGTGGCATGGCAATATATGGTGGCATTATAGGCGGTGCAATTGGAGTTATATTGTTTTGTGCTATCCATAAGAAGAATTTCCTTGACGTAGCCGATTTGGCAGTTCCAAGTTTGATTTTAGGTCAGGCAATAGGAAGGATAGGTTGCTATTTTGCAGGTTGTTGCTATGGTGTTGAAGTGACTGACCCAAGCCTTATGTGGTTCCCATTGTCGACCCAAATTGATGGTGTGTGGCATTATTCAACTTTCTTTTATGAAAGTTTATGGGATTTGCTTGGCTTTGTAATATTAATGTTGGTACTAAGAAAATCGCATATCAAAAATCGTGGTATAGTTATGTGTCTTTATCTTATAATATATGGCTCAGGTAGGGCATGGATTGAGGGTATGCGAGGAGATAGTTTGTATATTGGCTCTTTGCGAGTTTCGCAAGTGCTAAGTATATTGTTAGTTGTTGCAGGTGTCATAACACTGACAGTGCTATGTTACTTGACAGAGGTTGGCAAATTAAAGACAATTCAGCAAAAGGGTTTTGATAAATTTGTGTTAGAGCAGAATGCTTTAACAGTGCAGAAGAAAGAAGAACGTAAAAAGATAAGAGAAGAAAAACGTGCATTAAATCAAAGCAAAAAAGGTAGTGATGACACAAATAATGATGATAATCATATAAAAAAGAATAAAAACGATAAAAAGATAGAATAATATATGTATGAGAGGAAGGATTTTAACAATTAAAAAGACAACAATTTTAAGGTTGTCTTTTATTTTAAATATTTTGTTTTTTGTAGCCTCAAGTATAATCTCATTTTTGGTTATAAAAAATAATGACTTATGGTTTTTTATGTTCTGCATATTTATAGGTACTCATTTGATTATAAAAAGTATGCTATTCAAGTTCGACTCGTCTTGCTATTTTGGTTCACTATTACTTGCAATAGGACTTATGTACATTTATTGTTTGTGTTCAAACATACTAAACTTCTATCCAGTATTTTTAGTTATTTCTTTTTCTTTATCTTCCTTTTTAACAGGTTTTTTCTTTAAACAGCAGTTTCATTATTATTTATCTTTTTCGCTATATTTTTTATCTTTAGACCTACTTTTTTATATGATAAATTTAATAAGTATTTGGATTTTCCTTGCAATATTGGCAGTAATTGTGGTATTATTAGTGTGTAAATATTTTACTATAAAATAGAGGAGAGTGAAATGTTTTCTACTGAGCAAAACGGATATAATAGAGAGGAAGTAGACCAGTATATTTCCCAGTTAAAAGCAGGCTATGAGAAACTTTTAATGGATGAAAAATTAAAAGTATTAGAGGCTGAAAAGAAGGTGCTAGAGTATAGAAATAAGCAAAAAAATATTATGGCAGTGCTAGAGTCCTTTAAAAAAGAGGAGGCAGAGGGTAATAGAAATTTAGAGATTCTGCGTGGCGAACAATTACGGATGATTTACCAAAATCTGATAACATTTTTAGAAGATTTGAAAAGCCGTTATCCAGGGCTATTGATAAATAAAAATTACAAAGTACTTTTGTCAGATATTGAGGCAATTCTTGATAAATTGGATGCACGAAAGAGCGAGATTGGAGCGACAGGTGGAGAAAACGACCCTATGCGTATATTGTTATCAAAGATACAGGACAAAAAGACACAAGAGCCTAGAGAGATAAGGATAGAACGTGCTCAGTTTGACCATCCTAGCATGATAAAACCGGTGTGCGAAAGTGAACTTAAAGATTCTTCATCTTTAGATGCATATGATACCCTTGTTGATAAGTTTTTAAATACAAAGCCGACAGAAGAACCACCACCAAAATCAATCAAAATTCAATCAAGCGGTTTTGATATAAAAGAAGCAGTCAACCCAAAGGATGATTTAAGCGAGATAATGAAAGCCTTTGATTTCTTTAATGATGAAAATAATAAAGCCAACCCAAGCGATTATCACTTTGACGATTAAAAACATTTTATGGTAATCGTTATCTAAAAACATTAAAGACAGCGAAATATAAGAGACAACAAAACACGAACTTTATAAAAACACGAATGTTATTTTAAAAACTAAAGTTTTTACATATTACCATTCGTGTTTTTTTTGATTTTAAAAATAATATGAAATTAAATTTATAAATAAAGATATAATAAATAAAATTAATTTGTAGGGAATGAAAATATTAATTAAAAAATGGCGACTAAAATCTTAAGACTCCACCAGAGACATCTATCACTTCACCAGTAATATAACTCGCACCTTCACTTGCAAGGAACAGGGCAGTATTTGCCACATCTTCACCACAACCTAATCTTTTTAGAGGGACTTTATCTCTTATCTCATCTTTTTCATCCTCAAATCGCTCGGTCATTTTGGTTTCAATAAAGCCAGGTGCAATTGCATTTACACGAATTTTTTGAGGAGCAAGTTCCAAAGCCAATGCCCTAGTCAAACCAATAATCCCAGCCTTACAAGCGGAATATACACTCTCGCAAGCCCCGCCATATTCTCCATAAATAGAAGAAATATTTATAATATTGCCGTGTTTTTGTTTTAGGAATAATTTTGCCAGATATTTATTGCAGTAAATTATTCCTTTAAAATCAATATCTATAAGTTCATCAATATTTTCGTCAAACTCATCGCTTAACAATACCTCATCCTTACTAATTCCAGCACAGCATACAGCACAATCAAGATAGTCTTCTTGAAAAGCCATTTCTATGCCTTGATAAATACTTGATTTATCTTTTAAATCCATCTTTATTGTTGTAATTTTGACACCAGCATTCTCGCATATGCCTTCAATTTTTTTTGTACTTCCATTTAGAAAAGTTGCAACAATATCATAATTATTTTGGGCAAAAACCCTAACTAGACTTTCGCCTATGCCACCAGTAGCACCTATTATAAGCACACTTTTTCTTATCATCTCTTCTCCTATAAACAATTTACAATCTATCTGTATTTTTTAATATTTACATTTTAACACATTTTTAAAAATATCAGAAATAAAATGACAATTATTTTGTTATATTGCTTAAATATGTTAAACTAAAACTATGATACAAATAGAGAATGAGATAAAAAAATGCAAAAAGTGTGGCAACTTGCAAAAGCAAACAGATACATATATTCAGTATGGCAATACTCCTTTTATAATCATAGGGGAGAGCCCTGCTAAAGACGGATGGATAGTCAGCAAAAGGGCTTTTTATAATAAACAAGGAAAACTTCAAGCAAGTGGCAGAGTTCTAGCCAAACTTTTATCTATTTTAGATTATACAATAGAAGACATATATTTTACAGAATGTTGCAAATGCATAATAGAAGATAGAAAAACTTTAGACAAATGTTCACAAAATTGCAAGCCTATTTTATTAAAACAATTACAAAACGTCAACTGTGATATTATAATAACTATGGGTAAAAGTCCAACACAGGTCTTATTAGACAAAAAGATAGGCAAATTTAGCGAAGTTGTAGGGCAGTCTTTTACAGTAAAAATAGGTGATAAAGAATTTAAACTTATACCGGTATATCATCCATCACCATTAAACCCAAAAGGTTATACGGGCAATATCCCGATTTTTAACACAATAAAAGAAATGATAAGTAAACAGCATATTTAGTATCATTTATGCAAGACATAATAGCATATATAGTAAAATTATGCAAGGAGAATAAGTATGGCAGATGAAAAAGTTTATATCACAGTTAATGGTTGCGAGACTGAAATAACTGATATTGAAGATATAAATGTGATACGAAATATATTTGACAGGCAAAGGATAGATATTCTTTCTACAAGAACTGTCAAAGATTTATGCACTGGAAATTTTCAGTTTTACATAGCAAGTTATCAACGTGGTTACCGATGGGAAAAAGATGAAGTTGAAATGCTATTAAATGATATTTTTAGTGTATATCATGATAGCCAAACACCGCAGTACTGTCTGCAACCATTAGTTGTAAGGAAGAGAAATGCCTGCAAATATTCAACTAAATTATCAAAAGGTTTTGAAAACAATAATGATGCTCATCCATTAGACGAGTGTTATGAATTACTAGACGGCCAACAGAGACTTACAACAATATGGATTATTTTGTCACAACTAAATGTGAATAAAACCTATCAGATATTCTATGAACTAACTCGAAATGTTGATAAAAAATTTATTGAATTTGCAAACGAAACAATTTACGATTGGATTAATAAAAATTTAAAAGAAGAAGAGAAAGATAATTTTTTACAGACAATTTTAGAAAAGTTAACTTTTATTTGGTTTGAAGTGAGCGATGCCATTCAAAGTAAACAGGGAAAGACAACCAACGAAGAGCAAAATGCAGAAAATCAAAAGTCAGAGTCCTTATTTCGAAAGATAAATAAGGGGAAAATTGAACTTACAAATGCTGAATTATTTAAAGCGATGCTTTTAAACGATGAAGAGACAACTGAAGAGCAAAGGCAGAAGTTAGAACAGATATCTTTTGAATGGGATAAAATTGAGCAATCACTTAGAAATGATGATTTCTGGTTTTTCATTTCGAATGAAACTTCAGACGAACGTACTCGAATAGATTTTATTTTAGAAGTCTATGCAAGAAGTATAAAAAAACAAATTGATAATGATAAACACGATGTTAAATTTAAAGAGTATTTTAGCAAAAGTAAAAAGACTTCAAATTATGGCAGTGAATTTGAGGAATATTACAATAACCTAGATAAAAATAAAGATAGATATTCTTTTTTGGTGGTCAATAAGTATATTGATTATTGCAAGACAATTGGGAAAGATAAGACGATTAAAGATATTTGGGAAGAAGTAGTTGAAGTGCATGATAAACTCTATTCATGGTACTTGGACGATGAGTTATATCATAATATTGGCTTTTTAGTCGCCTGTGAATCACGAACTAGAGCGGTCGCATCAGAAATTATTGTTGAACTGTATACCGAATGCAAAAATTTGACAATAGCCAAAGTTAAAGAGAAGGTTCTTGAGAAAATCAAAAATAGATTTGAAGGTATGGCGAGAAGAATAAGAGCGGGTGGTAGTGATAATACAGAATTTTTAAAAGACTTAAATGCAAGCGATATTGACTATGACACCACAAAGACTTCAGACTTACAAATGTTTTTGCTTTATTCCAATATCTATCCAATTGTTAGACAAATAAGAAACTATGAAAATAAAAGAAATGGCGAAAATATAAAAGACAGCCTAAAAGAAATTGATATTGCAAGATTCCCCTTTAAAATGTATTATCAAATTAAATGGGATATAGAACATATAAACCCAAAAGAGCCAATAGTCCAAATAGACAATGCTTTGCAAATGTTTGATAGTGAAGCGGAAAAGGAGGAATATAAAAAGGCAATAAATGAATATTTGCAGAAGAAAAAGCAATGTTCAATAGATGATTTAAACAAGAATTTACAAGAAGAATGGGATAAAAACAAACCGGAAAATGGGAGCAATGCTGTTCGAAACTTGGTATTGCTAGACAGCACTACAAATCGTCAATATCACAATGCAATTTTTGGCTATAAACGTCATTGCATTATAGAACGTGACAAAGAGGGCAAATATATTCTTCCTCAAACGAAAAAAGTATTTTTAAAGTATGATAGCATAAATCCAACGTTTATAGAGTGGACGAAAGATGACCAAGACAACTACGAAAGGGAATTGAATAATATGCTTGATTTTGTGAAAAATTGTACATCCAAGGCGGAGGGAATAGATGAATAGTGTTGGTGAAAAGTATACTTTTTGGCAATTGATTAATAAATATAAAATTGTTGTACCAAAAATTCAGCGAGATTATATACAAGGCAGGGCAAACTTAACAGTCAAGAAAAATCGTGAAGAATTTGTTGAAGAGTTGACAAGGTCACTGCTTGAGAATAGACAAATGTCGCTAAACTTTATCTACGGCACATCAGATAATGGTATTTTTATTCCAATTGATGGTCAGCAACGTCTTACAACTCTGTTTTTGCTTCATTTGTACATTTTTGCTAAGTCAAATAACGTAGATAAAATTAAAATTTTACAAGAGAATTTTAGATATGACACACGTTATACAACAAACCGATTTTTAAAAAGATTAGCTGAACAATTGCCAAATATATTAAAAGGCAATGTGAAGTATTTGCAAACAACTATTTGTGACTCTGGCTGGTACGTTTCTGCATGGGATAGTGACCCAAACGTTGCATCAACTCTTGTAATGCTTGACCT
Organism: uncultured Clostridia bacterium; assembly: GCA_904397185.1. Lineage (GTDB taxonomy): Bacteria > Bacillota > Clostridia > Christensenellales > UBA1242 > Caccovivens. Next base: position 1,776 of record CAJFOL010000009.1, on the reverse strand, counting down.
AATTCATGAAAAACTTGCTAAAGAAGACACTAAAATTGTTGCTTACAACTTGGTCGGGGAATCTTGCCCGATTACTTTTATGTCGCTTGAACTTAAAGGGTTTGGCTCAGATAACGAATTATATATTCGCATGAACTCTCGTGGCAAACAACTCACAGATTTTGAAAATTTCAAAGCAGAACTCTATGAAAAAGTCTTGGTGGACAGTAAAAAAGATGCCATACAAGAATTTAAGAAATATATTGATGGCGAATGGTATTCTATGTTTTGGGACGATAAAAATGACAAGTATGACAATAGCCAAAATGGAATTATCCAGACTATTGAAAAACGTGCCATAAGTATAGATAATCTTTTAAAACATGCTTTTCACTGGATAATATTGAGTTCTATATGTGAAGATGAAGAGTGTCCTCCTTTGTCACGTGACAGCAAAGATGACAAAAATGAGAATATTAGAAAATTGTATTTTGCCTTGCAACCAAGTTGCGATATCAATAGATATTATGTAGAAGACTATTTGACACTTTTTTCTAATATTAATCAAATGCCACAAGGGGTTATAGACCATAATGGACAGGAAGATTTGACCTCAAAAAGAGAATTTTGCACAGAAAGATTAAAGTCGTCTATTTTAAATAATTTTTCTAAAACATTTTCTTTTCTTAATAAGATTAAAGAAGATAAAGTTTTTGCATTTTTAATCAATGATATTTTCAAAATTAGTAGCAATCAAAAGAATGTTATTACTTATACAGTAGACCAGTATGGTGCAAGGATACTACTATATGCTATAATGAAGTTTGTAGTAATTGGCAATAATGAAAGTAATATAGATGACTTTAAGTCATGGTATAGGGTTATGTTAAATCTCATCAGCAATTCAGAAATAGATAGCCCTGAAGATTTTTACAAAGTGATAAATCAAATTAAATTATGGAAAGGTGATACAAAAGAATGGCTAGATAAATTAGGTGACAAAGGACCTTTCCGCTCAGAACAAATCACAGAAGAGCGATTGAAACTAGATTTACTCGACAATGCAAATTTGAAAAATGCAATTTTGTATGCTGAAAACACTGATTTTAATGGTGACTATAAAGAACGCGATTACTTCCGTGGACAAATTGGTTTTTTACTTAATATGGCAGGCATTGTTTCAAAGGATAATGCTAATAAGGATAATGTTAATAAAGAATCAATTGCAAAATTTAGACAATATACCGAGATGGTAAAAATTATTTTTAAAAGTGATAACTATTGGGATGAAGTGAAGGAGGATGAGATTAAAAACAAACCACAAACATTATCAGAGATAAAAACGTCAAAAGGGTGTAGTTTTGATAACCTCTTCCACAGAGCAATGTTAACCTGTGGCAATTATTGGATAGATGCACCAGGGCAGAGCATTAAGACATTTTTTGTCTATAATGAACCGCATAACACTTATGATTGGAAAGGAGCCTTTAGAAAATGTAATACGGCTATAGACTGCTTAAAAAATCTATTTGATGGATGTAAAGATAATGTTGATTTTTTGCATGATAAAGATAAGATATTTGATGAGTTTAAATCTTATTTAGGAAATCAAATAGACAATTATAATCAAAAACTTGGAATTTCACAAAATAAAAACCTTTCAAAAGAGGATAAACTATGCAAATTGTTAATCACAAATCCAAATTGTTTTAAGTATATAAAAAATAACTATTACATACATTGGAATGAGGAAAGCGGTGATTATGAACTAATGCACCTAAAACGACTAAGAGAGGG
>CAJFOL010000008.1 GCA_904397185.1 uncultured Clostridia bacterium | reverse complement strand
GAGGGGAAAAGGGTGTTAAAATCGTCAACGGTATTTTTTAGGGTGCTATGGGCATTATTTACGGCAAGCCTTGCCGAGATTTCGTTATAGACGTGGGTATCCAGCGAGATTGATACGTCATAGATTGCAAGGTAGAAGTCATAGAAAGAGTTTAATGCTTTATCAAGCACCTTTTTCTCCTCCTGAGAGAAGGTACCATTTATTTTAAAACTTGGAAATTTGACTGTGATAATTTCGCTATCGATACCTTGATTTGTTTTGATGCTGTTCTTTACGAGGACGGCATCATTTTTATTATAATAGACGGAAGAGACGAGATAAAAATATTCGTTTTGTTTCCAGACATAACCACCCGCACCGATTTTTTGATAGTCTTCCGCCTGCACTTTAACCTCATTTTCCACCTGACTTTTAGAGAGTGTCAAGAAGTATAATTCGGTGGCATTTGATGCGAAACTTTCACTATTATTTGACACTGGCACCAAGAGAAGTGACAGATAATTGGCAACAATTAGGCAGAAAATCATAAAGATAATTACGGCGAAAGAAATGACACTTTTTTTAGATTTTAACAGATTTTTAAAGTTGTTTTTATGCATGAGTGGGATGCTCCTTAACGTAATTTACGATTTTTATCACAAAAAGCAAAATATTTGGCATAAGACATTGTGTTTAGAAAAAACAGGTGATAGAATAGGTTATGACAAAAAACAGCAAATTATGAGTGGAATGCAGGCGAAATAATTTGATTTTAAAAGTCGAATAAGTTATAATTAAAGGGTACAAAAAAAGGAAAAAGTGAGAAAAATTACGTATAAACATATGAAAGGAGAAAAACACTATGAAAATTAAACCATTATTTGACAGAGTGGTACTCAAACCACTTGAAAGCGAAAAAGAAACCAAAGGCGGTATCATCTTACCGACCGCAGCACAAGAAAAGTCACAACTCGGGCTTGTTGTAGCCGTTGGAAGTGGCAAAAATGCTGAAGGCAAGGACATTGGCATGAGTGTCAAGGTTGGCGATAAGGTGCTTTACGGCAAGTATACAGGCACAGAAATCACCATTGACGAAGAGAAGTTTGTAGTTGTCAGACAGCCAGATATTTTGGCTATAATTGAGGACTAGGAGGTAAAATATGGCTAAAAAAATACTTGAAGGAATTGAGGCAAGAAAGGCACTTGAAAGCGGTGTCAACAAACTTGCAAATGTTGTTAAAATCACCCTTGGACCAAAGGGGCGAAATGTTGTGTTAGGCAAGAAGTTCTCGTCTCCGCTTATCACCAACGATGGAGTGACCATTGCAAAGGAGATTGAACTTGATAGTCCATTTGAGAACATGGGAGCCGAACTTATCAAAGAGGTATCAGTCAAGACAAATGACGTGGCAGGCGATGGAACAACGACCGCTTGTGTGCTTGCACAGGCTATGGTGCGAGAGGGCATGAAAAACTTTGCCGCAGGTGCAAATCCTATCATATTAAAGAAGGGTATATTTAAGGCGGTTGATGTTGTTGTAGACGAACTCAAAAAGATATCCAAACCTGTTACAAATTCGAATGATATCAAGCAGGTTGCCTCCATTTCAGCAGGAGACGAAGAGGTGGGCGAACTTATTGCGACCGCTATGGAAAAGGTTGGCAGTGATGGTGTGATAACCGTTGAAGAGTCGCAGACCATGAAGACCGAACTCTCAGTCGTTGAAGGTATGCAGTTTGATAGAGGGTATCTGTCACCTTATATGTGTACAAACACCGAGAAGATGACTGCTGAACTTGACAATCCATACATACTCATCACCGATAAGAAGATATCAAATATCCAAGAGTTGTTACCACTGCTTGAAGAGATAGTTAAGACTGGGGCAAAACTTTTAATCATTGCTGATGACGTAGAGGGCGAGGCACTCACCACACTTATTCTCAACAAACTCCGTGGAACTTTCAACTGTGTGGCTGTTAAGGCTCCATCTTTTGGTGAAAAACGTAAGGCTATGCTTGAAGATATCGCCATTCTCACAGGTGGAACTGTCATTTCTGAGGAACTTGGTTTTGACTTTAAGAATGTCGGACTTGATATGCTTGGCAAGGCTAAACTTGTCAAGGTAGACAAGGATAACACCACAATTGTTGAAGGCGGTGGAGAGCAAGAAAAGATTAAAGCCCGTGTAAACTCAATTAGGTCGCAAATAAAGGCTCAGACAAGCGACTACGAGATTGAAAAACTTAATGAAAGACTTGCAAAACTCGCTGGCGGTGTGGCTGTTATCAAGGTCGGCTCAGCGACAGAAGTAGAGATGAAAGAGAAGAAACTTCGTATTGAGGATGCACTTTCTGCGACTAAGGCGGCAAGTGAAGAGGGTGTTGTACCTGGTGGCGGTGTTGCACTTTTAAAGACTGCTCCAGCGGTTAAAGCACTTATTGATACCTTGTCTGGTGATGAAAAGACAGGTGCATCTATCGTTTTGAATGCCATTGAGGAGCCTATCCGTCAAATTGCCAAGAACTCAGGTGTTGACGGCGGAGTTGTTGTCAATAAGATTTATGAAAACCTCGATAAACCTGCATATGGGTTTGATGCACTTAACAATGTATATTGTGACCTGATAGAAAAGGGCATAATTGACCCGACTAAGGTTACACGTTCAGCACTTCAAAATGCTGCAAGTGTGTCTGCGACAATGCTAACAACTGAGGCACTTGTTGTTGAGATAGAGGATAATAAAAAAGAGACGAAAGATGTCGATGTCTACTAAAATATGACTGACAAAATAAAAAAAGCGAGGGTGTGAAGCGAACTCAAAAAGTTGGACACTTTAGGGGGTGTATTTCATAACCTCGTTTTTTATTTATTTAACATGTAAAAGAGTTATTTTGATTGCTTTGCAGGGCGACTTGCATGAGCTATGTGCTCATATGATGTTTTGCAAAACAAAACATCATTGTTTGCTTTTTTAATAAAAAGCAAACGCAAGTCGCCCAAACAACTTATACTACATTCATTGAAACTCAGTTTTATCCTAATTCCAATAAAAGACTATTTTTTCCCTATTTATCAATATAGAAAAGTTTTGTTAGGACCTTGATAACCCAAGATTTTGGGAAAAATTTTTGCACTTGATACATGATTTTATTGCGAATACCCATGACGTATTGAGGTTTTAATTTTTTCTTGTTTATGATTTTTGTCATGATTTTGACTGCTTTTTCAATGCTCATTCGCTTATCTTCTCGGCTGTCAATTCGCTCTGCCGAAAGTCTGACAGCATCGCCATATCTATCATTTGTTTTGAAATCTTTTTGCCTGTTTTTGGTAAAATTTGTCTTTATATCACAAGGGCAGATGGCAGTAACTTGGATAGATGTGCGACTAAGTTCCATGCGAAGACAGTCACTAAAACTGCTCACCGCCGCCTTGCTAGAGCAGTAGAAAGCCCTAAAAGGCAGGGGAAATAATGCACAAGCCGAACTTATATTGATTATCTTTCCATTTTCGCTCATAATTGGCAGACCTAGTTGCACGGCATATACTGTTCCAAGCACGTTGACGTCATATTCCTTTTGAATTTGTTTTTCATCAATGAGTTCAATAGCCCCAGAAAGCCCAAAACCAGCACAGTTTACAAGTATATCAATATGTCCATATTTTGCCTTGATATCTTCAAAAATAACCTTCAAAGCCTCCTTGTTTGACACGTCAGCATTGTAGTCGTCACCATTAAGACTTATGCCAACCACCGTGTCGCCACGACCTTCGTAGAACTTTCGTAGTGCCTGCCCGATACCACTTGATGAACCAGTTATCAAAATATTGTATTTTTTGACTCTTTTCATGCTTTCTCCTTAACATAATAATTTAAAAATAGTATATAATAAAATATGAAAATATCAAAATGATTTGACTTAATTTTTAATCAATGCTAGAATTGTACTAATCTAAAACAAAATATCTATATTGATAGGTTATATTGATAGAAATCATAACCTACAAAGATTTTAAGGAGAGATATGAACACAACAAAAAAATGGCTTATCATAGTCGCCATAATTTTCAATATTTTAGAAGTCGGGTATGAAATATATACAATAGTCAACTGGTTTTTGCTTCCCGAAGAGGCAAGATATGCGGTATTTTATCTAGTATTTGATTTTATAACCATTGCCTGCTGTGTAACAGTTGCGGTACTTTTGTCCATGGCGATTTGGAAAAATGGAAAGTTTTTTCGCCAGCGATACGGCTATTATATGACCGCTATTGTAATATCAATAATCATTCACTTGCTATCAGTGTCAAGTGTCCTTCTTATCATAACAATGTTCCTTTCAGATTGGGTATGGATAAAGCCAGACAAGGACGATACTGTCACAATTGATAAAAATACACAGGTGATAAGAGGAAGCAAAGAGGAAAAGATTGCCCATTTACGAAAACTTAAAGAGGAGGGAAAGATAACCGAAGAGGAGTTTCAAGACGAACTTTTAAAACTTTTATAGACCGTTTTAAGATACAAATTTGCAGAATTATATACAAAAAATATTTTATCTATTAAGAAATCTTTTACTTATAAAAAAATGCGGATTTTTAAGTCCGTATTTTTTATTTAACATAAAATTCGACAAAAAATGTAATTTTTTGATACTTTTTTGAAATAAAGCCATATTTTTTGACAATTATTGACTATTTTTTATAATAAAAACATTATTTTAATACAAAATTTTAATTTTTTATGATTTTTGCTAATTTTTTTATAATTTTTTTAATAATTCTAAATAATATATTTTTATACAAAATGTGATTTAAATCGATATTTTTGACAATTAAATTTATTTAATATTAAAAATTTGACAAAATAGGTGTATATTCGACATTTTTTAACAAAATTCTTTTTGCAAAAATTATCTTTTTTTCTTAAAATAGTTGCTGAGCATATTTTGGCAGACCTTTTCAAATTGACTATCAAAAATTACTTCTACTTTGTGGTTGAGTCGGGTTGAAGTCAAAATATGTTCGCAGAGGTTATCTTGTGATGTGGTTTCCCTGCAGGCATAAAAGAGTCGGGATAATCTTGCATTGGCAATCGCACCAGCACACATAGGACAGGGCTCGAGGGTTACATAGATATCACAGCCATCAAGTCGCCAAGATTTAAGTTTTTTGCAAGCCTTGTTTATGGCAATTATCTCGGCATGGTTGGTTGCAATTTGACTTTTTTGGCGGTTGTTGTATCCTCTTGCAATGACTTTGCCGTCCTTGACTATAACGGCTCCTATTGGCACTTCATCTCTTTGCAGGGCAAGTTTTGCTTGCTTTAAGGCATCATTCATAAAATTTTTCATAGCATTATTTTAATAAAATTTTATTGTAAAGTAAAGCACTTTGTTTGGTGTTTATGAAAAATTGTTGTATAATGGAGCAATGAAGAACGAACAAAACAGCCAGCAGATGATAGATAGACGCAAGTTTTACAGTCAAGATGACAGTGGAAAAGTTTATATTTTTGCACTCGCTTTGCCTATTTTGCTTTCCATTGTCTTTGTGCTGATTGCAAATGTCATTTCGGGAGCGACTGGACTCAAAAGTGAGCAAATCACAGACAACATTTGGTTTACCACGGTCGCACAGATTGCAACTGCGGGGCTTTTTATAGGCATATTCTTTGTATATAATAAAGTAAACAAGATAGATAACCGAAGTGCGTGCTTTAAAACGAAGATGCCGTGGCATACATATCTAATCATCATTGCCGTTGGAATTGTCTCCCTCTTTGGTGTGCAGTATTTCATAGGTGCGGTAGATGACCTACTAAAACTTATGGGCTATCCACTTGAAGAGCCATCACCAGATTTGCCAGAGAGTTTGATAAATCCTAAGAGTTTTGGTATCTTTGCTCTTTCGGTGTTTGTGACCTGTGTGCTTCCAGCGATAAGTGAGGAACTTCTTTTCAGGGGAGTGATTTTTCAAGGCTTGCGGAGAAGATTTGGAGATGTCGCAAGTGTACTTCTTTCGTCTTTAATGTTTGCACTTATGCACCAAAACTTACAACAACTCGTCTATCCTTTCTTTCTTGGTACCATCATGTCATGGTTGGTACTAAGGACGGGGTCACTCTTTTCTTCAGTGCTAGTGCATTTTACAAACAACTTTTTGACAATACTCTTCACCTATCTTTCAAATGTGACAAGTTTTAGTTTAGAACTTCCCGAGGTTTGGTGGTTCTACCTTCTTGCTGTCCTTCTTTTGGCGGCAACTTTTGTAGTATTCTATCTTATCGACAGATTTTATTTTAAGCATAAAAGTAGCGAGGAGGTTGAGCGTACTGAAAATAAGACCTCAAAGTATATTTACATATCTTTGTCGATAGCCGTTGTGTTGTTCTTATTTTTATCTATATATAATTTTTTAATTTAAATTTTCACTATTTCTCAATTTAAAATTGACCATTTTAATTTACAAATAACATGATTTTTTTAGTGTGAAAAACCGCCATTCGACAAAAAATGCTAAAATAATCAAAAAAAAATTAAAATATTATTTTTTTTGCATTTTTTTATTCAAAATTTAAATAAAATACCTCTTTACAGCATAAGAATAATGTATTATTATATGAATATCATTTGACGTCAAAAGAAAAAGGAGATTTATGAAAACAAAAAATAGAACGATGACGAATGCTCTTATATGCTATACGATTATAGTTGTCGCATTTGTCATCATAAGAATTTTAACCTCAAGTCAATTTCATGTACTTGATTCTATTGGAGAAGTGTGGGAGTATGTTTTGCAGGCTGTCGCACAAATAGGACTTTTACTATTTTTGTCAATATTCCTATTCAAGTGGCTACAAAAAGCAAAACTCAAAGATGTGGTAACCTTCTTCGGCTTTAAAAAGATATCATGGAAGGGTGTGCTATATGCCTTTCTCTTAGGTATTATTGTCTATGTGTTTAACTATTTTATTGCATCATTCTTTAGTGCCGTATTGACTTCGCTTGGTTACAAGTATCCACCATCATCTTCGGGAGATTCCTATCCGTTTTGGCTATTTTTAATCAATATTGTATCAACAGCCATTTTGCCAGCCATTTGTGAGGAGACTGCTCATCGTGGTATGCTTATGAGAGGGCTTTCTGAACTCGGCTCCAAAAAGGCGATAATCATATCATCACTACTATTTGGTTGTATGCATATGAATATTGGACAGTTTTTCTATACCACCATTATAGGGCTTTTCTTAGGCTATGTTACAACTTTTACCGACAATATTTACCCAGCAATAATCATTCATTTTATGAACAACTTTTTAAGTGTCTTTATGTCCTTCTCTCGTGCAAACGGGTTGGGTGTGGATGCAATATTTACATGGATGAGTAGCAATTTTAGTGCCAATCCTATAGCCGTGTTAATCTTTATGCTGGCACTACTTCTGCTCCTTGCGATTGCTGGCAGGTTTTTGCTGAGGGCATTATTTAAGGAGACAGCAATTAAGCAGATGAACTCTCTTCAAAATGCCGTCATGAATGAGGTTATAAGGGATAGTTTCTTTAGCGAAATTCGGATGCTTACCAAAAATGCGGTAGATTTAGGGCAGGGAAACCAACTCTCAATTGAACAACTTATCAAAGACAAATCTGATGATACTGGATATAACAACGACATATCAAGAGCGGTCTATGAAGATTATGTCCGCAAAAAGCCGAGTGCGGTGTCCAAGGTGCTTGTGATTTGTTGTTTTGTCCTGATGGGTATAGTAACCTTTATGACTTTCATATGGGGAGTTTGGTTATGAATATAAACATTGTCTGTGTCGGCAATCTAAAAGAGAAGTTTTGGCTTGAGGCTGAAGGCGAGTATCTTAAGAGGCTACAAAGGTTTTGCAAGTTAAGTATCAAAGAGGTGGCGGAAGCGAACAAGTATTCTGATATTGATAAGATACTTTCAGCCGAGGGCAGGCATATTATTGAAAGTAGGAGTGGACATTGCATACTTCTTGACATAAATGGCAGGGAGGTCAGCAGTGAAGAGTTGGCCAAAAAGATTGAGTCGCTTATGCAACAGACCAGCACCATAACCTTTATAATAGGCGGGTCGTACGGTGTCAGTGATGAGGTGAAAAACAGTGTTGACGAGAAAGTGTCTTTTGGCAAGATAACTCTTCCGCATAATTTGGCACGCATTGTACTTCTTGAGCAGATTTACCGTTCATTCATGATTTTATCCAACAGCAAATACCACAAATAGCAAACTTAGTTTGCATCATTGTCCG
>CAJFOL010000007.1 GCA_904397185.1 uncultured Clostridia bacterium | reverse complement strand
GGCTAAAGCCACTTTTATAAGAAAGAAAAACAAAAAGTCGGGCGACATTTGGTCGCTGATGCAAACTAAGTTTGCCAAAAAAGGCAGACGGTGGTATCTTCGACCAAAAATAAGGATTTTATTTGAAAAAGTGAGCGGAGATAAGGCATAAGCCTAAAACACACTTGTGCGGACACTCCGTCAAACCCCTGGGTTTTAAAAAAGGCTACCGACCTGTACGACTCCGAAAGATAAGGAGATTTTTATTGAAAAATGATGAAATTTGGTCTGTTAGAGCGGAGATATAGTTTATACCTAAAAATACTCAATCGGATAGTCGTCAAACATCTGGTTTGCAAACTAAATTTGCCCGGGCGACATTTGGTCGCTGATCCAAACTAAGTTTGGTTGCTGAGCCACTTTTTATCATATATTTTAGAGCGGAAATAAAGTACAAAAAACAACCTAGCGAACAATCGCCGAGCATTTGGCTCGCAGGTGGTATCTGTAACCCAAAAATATTGCTCATTCTTTTCATTAAAAATACACTTTTCTACATATTAGGCTTATTAATATCCTAAACTCTTGATTTTATCGGGTTTATTTCTCCAGTCTTTTTCAACTCTGACAAAGATTTTTAGCATTACCTTCTTGCCTAAAAGTTGTTCTGCAAAGGCTCTCGCATCCGAGCCTACCTTTTTTAGTGTTTGTCCACCCTTGCCAATTATCATCCCCTTATGTCTTTCATTTTCGCACACAAGGTCAGCATCTATATGCACAATCTTTTCTTCCTCATAAAACCGTATTATCTCAACGGCAATTCCGTGTGGTACTTCTTGATGAAGAATATTAAGTGCCTTTTCGCGAATTTCCTCAGCAATTAAGAATTTTACACTTTTGTCGGTATAATAGTCTTTATCAAAAATATAGTGTTCCTCTTCATAACTTGGAAGGTTTTCAAGAATCAAACCTTTCAGTTTGTCAATGTTTTCGCCAGTTTTGGAAGATACTTCAAGGTCACAATCAAATTTTTTAAGGTTTTTAAGGTCGATTTTCGTCTTTATTATCTTGGTAGGGATTTCCAAATGCTCAATATACTCTTTTTCTTCATCGCTAGGCGAAGTTGTGCCGTCAATTAAATACAAAATAAGGTCGACTCCATTTACTGCCGAGCGGACATTCTTCATCATCGCCTTGTCAAGTGCATTTTTGCTATGATGGACTCCAGGAGTGTCAACTAGGACAATTTGGTAATCTTCGCCATTTACAATTCCAAGGATATTATCACGTGTTGTCTGAGGCTTTGATGAGATAATAGCGACCTTTTCGCCGACTAAAGCATTGACGAGGCTACTTTTTCCAGCATTTGGAAGCCCAACAACTGCTACGTAGCCCGCTTTAAACATTTTTCTTCCTTTTTATATTGAGTTGATTGAGTATTTCATTCGCCGTCTTTTGCATAATCTCTTCGTCTTCCTTTTTTATATGGTCATATCCCAGCACGTGCAGAAGTCCATGCAAGGCGAGAAAACCTATCTCACGTTTTTTGCTATGTTTATACTCCTTCGCCTGTTTTCTTGCAATACTTGGGCAAATCACAACATCCCCAAGATATAATGAGCCATCAGGGGACACCTCACTTTCAAAATCTTTTAACTTTTGCGGAAAAACTATATCAAGCATTGGAAAGGACAAGACGTCTGTCGCCCTATCAACTTTTCTGTACTCATAATTTAACTCTCTTATCCTTTCGGGACTTGCAAAAGAGACGGTAATTTCTGCATATTTAAAATTGTTATCTGTGTAATTTAGTGCAAAATCGTATATTTTTTTTATTAACCTTCTATACCTAAATCCAACTTTTTCAAAATTTACTTGCATTAACTTTCTCCTATGTTTTTATTGACTGTGAGTGTGTAATTTACATTATGGCACCCACCGCCTTCTGTAATCGTTACGTTTTCATTTATTATTATGTCATTTTTATCAAAAAAAATCAAGGCTTTTTCATGTGCTTGTTCAATAATTGTGTCTTTTACTTCATCAAAAGGCTGATAAATTTCTTCGATTGCAATCTCATAATATATAGTTTTCTTTAAATAAAGTGGCAAAATGAGGTTTTTTGTTAAAATTTTCGTACTTGTCTCACACTCATAGTCAGCAAATGACACCGATGGGGAGTTGTCATAGATCACAAGCCCGCCGAGCAATACTTGGCTTGTCGTGATAGTCTTTCCAGTGCGAGACTGCACAATTTTATAGTCATAATGAGAGACGGTCGAACTTATCCAAACATCTGCATAAATTTCAGCACGAGGCTGGACCTCATACATATTTCCGTCAGAGTCTATGGTATAAGGCAAGACCAATATGTCACCCTCTTGGACAATATCTCCGACCTTGCAGTTAAGTGTTCCTTGAATAAGGTTGATTTTTGTGATAAGTCCATTGTACTCGCTTACAATAGGTTTAAACTCTCCTTCCATTTCGTCTGGCAAAACGGTTGGATTTAGATTGACAATCAGACTTTGTCCGATGATAGCAATGCTTACAGAACTTACATAGTCAAAATTGTTCCGCACTTTTATCTCCAGTTCTTCAGTAGAAATATTGCTCTTAAAATGACTTGTCATATTTTCTTGCACGAATTTTCTTACTTCTGCTTGCTCATAACTTTCTCCGCCCCAAACTTCAATCTTTAAGACAAAACCATATTGAATAATGTAAAAAAACAGCACAAAAATAAGACCGATTATGATGCCGAGTCGTCCTAAAATCTCTTTAAAAATATAGGCAAGCCCACTATTTTTTATAGATAGTAGGGCAAGTCCCTCATTTTCAAGCAACTTTTTTATCTTTTTTGAATCTTTTAAATCGATTTCAAATTCACTTAACGACTTATCGTATCTTTTAAAGTTGTAAATATTGACTGTTTTAGAGATATTGTTTATCGCTCTCTCTTGATTTAACCCCTTGACTTTTACCTTTGACCTGTTTTTTAACATTAAAATATCTCCATTTTGCTTATTTGACCTTGAATAGTAAGGGTATTGTCGGTAAGTTCACACAAAAAAAGTCCCTTGCCCTCAACAACCACTCGTCCTCTTTTAACTTTGAAGGCAATCATCTCTTGATTTAATATTGTTATGCCTTGATGTCCCTCCACATAAAGGAGTTTTCCAGATAAATTTATAATGTTAAAGTCATTTAAAAGATTATAGTCAATGCCAACCGCTTTGTTTTTTATCTCATTAAAAAAATTAAACACATACCCCTCCACTTTAAGATATGCGTTTAATTTTATATTTATATTACCGGAAGCCGAATTTGCTTGCAAGGATGATGCTGATGGTAATACATACTATGCGATGAGTGTGTGAAGCACACAAATTCGCTAGGATTTATTAAAATTTTATGCAAATAAAATTTTAACATCACATAGTTTATATTATACAATAAAAATTTCTCTAAACATAATGCATTCGCAAATTTTTTCGTCAATTTATGCTTAAAATCATCAAAAAAACTATATCTTTATTATATTTTAGCATTCTTTTATGAATTTTTCAATTTTTATGAATTTTTGATACGTATTTTTAAGCAAATAAAAAAATGCAAGATTTCCCTTGCATTATTTATTATCATCATATTTATTAAAGACATTGCTGAGTATTACAGCCTTAATCTCTGGAGGCAAATCTTGGAGTTTGCTTCGTATATCCTTGCTCAATATTCGTCTTGAATAGGCATGTTCCTCTAAAAAGTCCTCAAAATCATCGGTAGTGGATTGTTTGGAAGTTGATGGTCTTTTGTTTTGCAGAGAATTCCCCTCCAAAAAACTTGCAAAATCGTCATCAATATCTCGTCTTCTTCTCCTTTGAGTTGGTACAGGTACAGGCCCTTCGTCATATTCTTCAATCAAAGGTTCCTGTTTGACTTCTTCCTTTTCTTCCACCTTTTCTTCTGGCTTTTTCTCTTCGTCTTTAGCGAGTGTTATCTTTGCATTATGCTCAAACTCTTGATTTTCAGCCTTATATTTATTAAGATTTTGTTGTAATTTTTGAAATCTTTTCTTATTTGACCTTCTAATCAAAACAACTGCCACAACTATTAAAAATAGCACTCCTCCGCCTATAATACACAAAAGAGTTACAGTATCCATTAGAATAAATCTCCTTCATCGTCATCATTTGGCTGTTGTTTTTTATTGTCGTTTATGATTGAACGTCTAAGTGCGGTGTCTGCCTGCAAGTTCATGAGTTTGTAGTAGTCCATAACCGAGAATCTACCTTCTTTGATTGCCTGAGATATTGCCTCTGGAACTTCTGCCTCTGCTTTTAAAACGTTAGATTTCATCTCTTCCGTCTTAGTTCTCGTTTGAATTTCCTTGATTTCTTCGGCATTTTTTCGTCTTTCGGCTTCAATTTGAGCATAAATTTTCTCTTTTTCTGCTGATTTTAAGTCATTTTCAGCATTCAAGTCTCTGCCTAAGTCAATTGACAAAATGTTGATATCAATAAGGTCATATCTTGATTTTAAAGTTATAACTCGAAGGTCGAGGTTTGAAAGTAGTGTCTGGTTTGGCTCTGACAAGATTTGATTATGGTCGCTGGTCTTTGAAATATTTTCCATTATCCATGCCCTAACATTATTCTTCAAATCTTCTTCGCCAAGCCCTGAGATATATTTATTAAGATTTAACTTTATAGAAAATTTGCAACTTACAACCATCTCTTGATTATCTTTTGCAAATCCTTTGATTTGGTCAACTTCGACCACCCGAGAAGTGATTGCATCTTGGACCTGTTTCATAACATCGCCCGAAGATATTTCAATGGAACTTGCAAGTTTAAAGTCAAGTTTAAGTCCTGAGTTATCTGCAAAATTCATCGCGTTGATGACATTTTTGACACTTCCACCTGCAGACATCAAAGTCTCAATCTCATCAAGAGAAAGTTTTTTACCAGATTTTTTAGCCAAAATATATGCATCTACAACGTCTTTTACATTAAATTTTCTATTTTTTATATTGATTAATTTAAAACTTGGAATATAACATCCCGAAAAAAGTGCATTTAAAAAACTCTTAAATGGAACACAGGCATAGTAAATAATTATGCCAACAAGTATTGCTCCAAAGACTGATACAAGCACTATTTCAGTTGTGCCAAAAGTGGCGAGCATTAAAGATTTCATTATCTATCCTCCGATTTAATTATATCACACTAACTTGGCAATGTAAATACCAATTTTACATGAAATTTTCAAATTTATCAAAAAATAAAGAAAAAAATAGTGTTTTTCTTCGAAAATTTTGTCATTTTAGTCTAATTTCCCTAAATATGAACGTTGATAATAGAACAAATACTGCTGAGCATATCCCGAAAGTGAGCCAAACTGCTCAATCAAATTTTGTGATATTTTCTCACGATTATCGAGTGGAGAAAAGAACATATTATACATTTTTTGTATCCATGTGTCGACTGGAAAGACATCAAAGCGGTTATATCCAAAGAGCATAACACAATCTGCCACCTTTGGTCCCACCCCGCTCAGCGAGATGAGTTTTTGCCTCAACTCTTTGGTAGGTAAACTTGCAAATGCACTGAGGTCCTCTCTTGTGACCTGTCGTAGCACCTTATAAAGATAGCCTGCTCTATACCCTGCTCCCATTTTTTCAAAAAACTCTTCATTGCATGAGAGTAGTTCTTCATATGTCGGAAAACTTTTGCCATCCTTACTCAAGTTTTTACGCAAGTTGTTTAAAATAAGTTTTATTCGCTTGATATTGTTGTTTGCAGAAATAATAAAAGAAATAAGAGTTTCAAATAGGTCTTGCTTTAAAATTCTTATGCCATAACCAAACTCTATAGGCTTTTTCATAATCTCTTGCTTTGCAAGTTCTTCCTTTATCTTGCTATAAGAGGTATTCAAGTCAAAAAAATCTATAAAATAATCGGTATCTTTTGTCAAAAGTTTGTAGCCGTCTTTATATTCAATAACCTCTGCATACTTATCTTGTGGGAAGACCAAATATTTATCGTCCTCTTTCCCATAACAAAAGACTTGCCCACATTCTAAAATATGTTCAATATTAAATTCGCTTCGATTTTGCACTAATATGCAATCTTTATCTACTTCGTACAACATATTATCTCCTAATTTAAAATAAAAAACCTTAAAATTTTAAGGTTTTTATGCTAGGTCTGGGAATATATCTCTAAACTCTTCCCGCTCGTCTATTATACTTTGATAATATTCTTTAAGTTTAATAAGTTCCTTTGAAACATCGTCGACTTTGTCGTATTTTTCTTTTAGCACCAAATGTCCAATTGCACCAACAGCAAACATACTTAAACTTATTCCAAATATTACATTCTTGACCATACCGTCTGCAAAAAGTGAAGAAAATAAGCCTATCCCTGCCAAAAATTCAGCGGTAATAGAGGCAATGTCAAGAGCGACAACCTTGGTGTTATGCCTTAATTCCCTTTTATTTTCTGATATTTTCCTGTCAATAACTCTAATAAAATCTTTTAGTTCTTCATCGCTCATCTCTGGTCCAAGTTCGTAGAGTGTCTTTTTGGTAAAAAGATATTGTTCCAATGCAGTCTTTCTTTCAGCCATAATTCTCCCTTCTTTGCTTAAGAATAACATGACAATCTCAATTTGTCAATGGTAAAATCTGATTTACCTGTCAATCAAATCAAAAAACTCATCTTCATTTATAACTTTCACTCCAAGTTCTCTCGCCTTGTCCAGTTTGCTTCCCGCGCTCTCGCCAGCAAGCACAAAATCGGTGTTTTTAGACACTGACGAACTGGTCTTGCCTCCAAGATTTTCGATCATCTCTTCAATCTCTCGTCTAGGCCTTGTTAAAGTCCCTGTAAGCACAAAGGTCTTTCCTGAAATTTTTTCGTTGGTTTGAGCCGAGGCTTTGCCACTTATTGTCACCCCGACATTGAACAGGTTTTGTATTTCGTCCAAGTTGTCCTTATCCTTAAAAAAGGAGATAATATTGTCTGCAATGACCTCGCCTATATCGTCAACTTCTAAAAGTTTTTCCTTGGTCGCAGTTCCCAAATTGTTTAAATTTTCAAATTTTCTAGCCAAGTCTTTCGCCGTTTTATTACCTATTTCTGGTATGCCCAAAGCATATAAAAATCTTGAAAAATCAATTTTTTTGCTATTTTTTATGGAATTTATTATGTTTTGCGACTTTTTTTCTTTAAAACTGTCAAGTTTCAATAAATCTTCCTCTGTGATTTTGTAAATGTCACTTACTTTGCGAACATTCAATTTGTCATAGACAAGTGAGGCCGTTTTCTCTGAAAACCCCTCAATATTGAATGCATCTCGGCTTGCAAAGTGAGCAAGCCTATCAACCACCTGTTCCTTGCACCCCAAATGATTTGGGCAGAATAGAAGAGGACCTTTCTTTATAAGTGTGCTACCACAACTAGGACAAACAGTTGG
>CAJFOL010000006.1 GCA_904397185.1 uncultured Clostridia bacterium | reverse complement strand
GTTTGCCCAAAATATTTTGTTTGCAAAAGTTGGAGATACTCACCCTTGACATCATTGGTCTCAAGTTCTGGAAGCACCTCAACACCATGCTTGCCACCCTTGACCGCCTCTATTATCACTAAAATAACCTTTCCTTTGCCATTTGAAGTGAAAAACATTCGCTTTGGTTCAAGATTGTGTTTCATAAGAGTAAAAATCAGTTCGCAGGTCCGCTCAGCAGTATAAACGACAAAAAATCTACCACCAAACTTCAACATACCATAGGCACACCTGCATAACTCAGTTATTGACAAACTTTCATCATGCCGAGCCAAATCTCTTACTGGGTTCTTACTCCTCTGCGAATTATTTTTCATATACGGCGGGTTAGAAAATACCACATCAATTGACTCAGGCTCAAGATACTGCTTATAGTTTTTAACGTCATCACTTATAACTGTTATCTTGTCTTGCAAATCATTAAAAAGGACGTTTTTCTCAGCAAGTCTTGCCATTTCGCTTTGAATTTCGAAGGCATAGATTTTATCGAAAGGAGTTTTCGCAGTCAAAAGCACTGAGATTACTCCACACCCAGCACCAATTTCCACACATTTGTCTTTCGGTTTTAACTTAATAAAATTCGCAAGCACGACAGAGTCGGAAGTAAAAGTATAATAATTTTTGTTTTGAATAATTTTAAGCCCATGGCATTCCAAATCTTCCACACGTTCATCTTTTGCAATCTCGACCTTCATGTTTTTCTCCTTTATTCTTTTTTGCTTTTTATTTCGCTTGCATCATACTCTTTAATTTCGCTTGAGTCTTCATCTTCGAACTTGACTGACACACGTTGTTTTAATAGGTCGTTATACATAACTTTTCCCTTCCCATCAGGAGTGTCGACCATTGAGCCTACCTTTGGCATTATTTTCAGCACTTCCATGTAGTAAGGGTTTTCATAGGCAAGACAGCACAGCATTTTACCGCATACACCATTAATGCTGTTAGGGTTGAGACTAAGTCCTTGATTTTTTGCCATTTTGATTGAAATGTGGTCGTTTATACCAAAACCCTTGTGGCAACAACATTCAAGTCCGCATGGTCCATAACCACCAAGTAGTCTTGCACTATCTCTTGGTCCAATCTGCCTTAGTTCTATTCTAGTCTTATAGGTCTCCGCAAGCCGTTTTACAAGGTCACGGAAGTCCACTCTATTCTCTGCCGTAAAATTGATGGTAAGACGAGAAAAGTTATAGTTGCACTCTACATTTATAACTTTCATCTCAAGCCCTTCCTCTTTCACAATTTTTTTTACTTCTGGCAAAAGTCCGCTCGCTCTTTTATAGTTCTCTTCTGCCTCTTTAAGTTCCTTTTCATCGGCAATTTTTAAAACATTTTTGAGTGGCTCAACAAGTTTTTCAGAATCCACAAGTTCAATATCTTTGACAATCTTAACTATATCTTTACCCTTTTCGGTTTCGACAATGACATAGTCGCCCTTATGCACATCTAGTCCATTCGGCGAAAAAGAATAGCCATGTACTCCATTATGAAATTTAGCCAGCACTGTCTCTACTTGCATATATATTTAACCTCCAAAATATTTAATATTAAATTCTCTATTATAAGAGTGACATTGGTGTTGTAAAATTGTTCTTTAACCGCCTTATTTAAAAGGTTTTGAATTTCGCATATAGCCTTTAAAGAATATTCCCCCTCGACCATTGTCAATTTATCCTTCATAAAAGGCATTCTCAGAGTTTTTCTATTTTTTAAATTTAATATGTCTTCTAAGGCGAGAGATAAAATTTCTATAAAAAGCGGAAAATACTCTTTGTTGTCAATAAGTTTTTTAGAATAAATTAGCACCTGCTTTGAAGTCTTCAGTTCAGTTATGATTGAAACTGCACTTTCAAAGAGGTTTGATAAATTTTTGAGTTTTTCAAGTTCTTGTGCCTTCCCAAGATAGCCATCGCATAGACTTTTTATGATATCCTTGTTTTCACTTCCTACTAAAAAATCGTCTATAGCCCTAGAGTCAACCTTGGCAAGTTCATACTTATTGCATCTTGACCTTATGGTTGGAAGCACTTGATTGATATTCGCACATGTCAAAATCATATAGACATTTTTAGGTGGTTCTTCCAAAATTTTTAAAAGTTTATTTTGGGCACTTTCCATTGATGAATCGAAATTTTTTATTATAAATATCTTCTTGTCTGCCTGCACAGGAAGAGCATAACTTTCCAAAACTATTTCCTCGCTGTCAGCAACTAAGAGTTTATCTTTTTGTGGATATGTTTTAACGTCAGGATGAGAGCCAAGCATAACCCTCTCATAATTTTCATTTTTTATGCTCTCTCCATTATTTAATAAAAGACATGATAAAGCCTGTGCAAAAGCATAAGAATAAGTTGTATCCTTTGAGATTAAGAGTACCGCCTTTGCAAGCATATCTTGTTGCACTTCTCTTTGCAAGTTTAAAAAGTCCTTTGATGAAGTCACACAATCATATATATCCATATAGATATAATACCATAAACTTTCTTAAAATGCAATTAAATGCAATTTTTTATCAAAAACAAAAATTTAACCATAAATTTTGATTTTTCTACTATTTATGTTAAAATATTAGCAAGGAGTTTTAAATTGGGAATAGAAAAGTTAATTAAAAAATTAAAAATAAAAAATTGGATACCTTATGGCTGGAATATGGCAAAGATTGAGCCTCTTGACAAACCTAAAGGCAAACTAATTCTCGTCACCTCAATAAATCCTACCAAGTACGGCGAAGGGAAAACCACTATGTCAATAGGTCTTGCTGACTCTATGACAAAACTTGGCAAAAAGGTAATTCTTGCACTGCGAGAGCCATCGCTTGGTCCTGTGTTTGGTATCAAAGGTGGGGCAACAGGTGGAGGCAAATCAAAACTTGTGCCATCAGATGAAATAAATCTCCATTTCACAGGAGACTTCCATGCGATAACAAGTGCCAACAACCTACTGTGTGCTTTGATTGATAACCACCTATTTCACGGCAACCAACTTGATATTGACAAAAATAATATCTTATTTCACCGATGCATAGATATGAACGATAGGTCACTACGAGAGATAACCATATCTCAAGAAAAACTCAAGAACAATGTTGAGCGAAAAGAAAGTTTTACCATAACTTCGGCTAGCGAAATTATGGCTATACTTTGTCTTGCCAAAAATTTAGAAGATTTAAAAGAGAGGCTTGGCGATATCTTGATTGCTTTTTCAAGGAGTGGCAAACCTATCTATGCTCGCGACCTAAAGGCTGAAAACGCAATGACAATACTACTCAAAAATGCCATTATGCCTAACCTTGTCATGAGTGCAAATGGCACACCAGCAATAGTCCACGGCGGACCTTTTGCCAATATTGCCCATGGATGCAACTCAATAATAGCCACCAAAACAGCCCTATCTCTTGGGCAGTATTGTGTGACAGAAGCGGGCTTTGGTGCAGACCTTGGCGGAGAAAAGTTTATTGACTTAAAATGCAGACTTTCAGGACTGAACCCAAATGTTGTTGTTATTGTCGTATCACTTCGAGCAATAAAGTCACACTCAGACGATGGAAGTTTAGATGACGGACTTGGCAACCTACTAAAACACATCGAGAACTTCAAAAATGTATTCAACAAACAGGTCGTTGTAGCAATCAACAAATTCGAAAACGATGATGAAAAAGAGTTGGCAATCATTCAAGAGTTCTGCGCAAAACACGGTGTAAAGGCAATTTTATCAAGTCCATATCTTGAAGATTTTGGATGCATAGACCTTGCAAAACAGGTAATCTCGCTATGTGATAACAATAATAGTGATCTTAAATATGCATATGACCTTGATGGAACAATAAAAGACAAGATATCTTCGCTTGCAAAAAATATTTATGGTGCAGGAAATATTGTCTACTCGTCTGTTGCCGAAGAGAAGATTGCAAAGTTTGAAAAACTTGGGGAAAATTATCCTATAGTCGTTGCAAAAACGCAGTATTCACTCTCTGACGATGAAAAACTTACAGGTAGACCAAAAAATTTTGATTTTCATGTACGTGACATTGAAATAAAAACGGGGGCAAAATTTATTGTGGTAATTGCTGGGAAAATTTCGCTGATGCCAGGACTTCCACTTGAGCCAAACAGCGAAAAAATGAGTATCGATAAAAATGGAAATGTTAAATTATAAAATATAATTAAAAAATGTTTTAATTTAATTAATATATTATTAAAATTTAATAGAAACCTATTATTTTATTAAAAAAACTACAAAAAAATCAAATTTTTGTAGTTTTTTATTATTTTTATCTTTTTTGATTAAATAAATATTTTTTGATGTATTTTTTATGTATTTTAATTTTCATTTTTTCTTTTTATCTTTTTTATTTAATCTATTATTTAATTTTAATTTTTTATCCTCAATTGCTTGAAGATATTTGCCATACATTTCCTTTACACAGTCATCCCAAGTTACATAAAGGTCTCGTACTGCACCCTCTTGCACTTTTTTGTAAAGTTGTTCATCGTCCAAAATCTCATCTATTTTTTCGGCGAACTTTTCTTCAGTCGGTTGTGCAATAAAGCCATTCACATTATCTGTAACTGTCGCACTGGTAGCCGAACCTTGAATAAAGACCGTAGGAGTACCTTGAGAAGCCGCTTCAATCTGTACAAGCGAACTTGCATCATAGTTAGATGGGAACAAAAATAGTTTTGCTCGCAAATATATGGCTTCAAGAAGTTGTCTATCCATAATCTTTCCTGTCAAAATCACCTTATCAGCGATAGTTGACTTTGAAACTCTCTTTTTAAGTTCGTCAAAGTCCTGTCCGTCACCAACATATATCATCTTAAAATCTTTATGTTTTAATTTTTCAAGTGCATTTAAAATGAAAAATATATTTTTTAATGCATTTATACGTCCAACAAATAAAAATACCGTGGTATTTTCATCAATTTGATATTTTTCATTGACCATTTTAATCGCTTCCTCTTTATTTTCAACTGGAAGCATATCAGTGCCATTACGTTGGACAAGTGGCATATGATTTGCACCATAGCCATAAAATATTTCGGCTATTCTGTCATTGACAGCATAACACTTGTCACATTTGTTAAACACATTTATGATATTATCTATCATTATATTAGTCAAAATTTTGCTTTTGGTAGAACGATAAAAGTCTTGTTTATACTGTGAGTGCAAAGTTGCAACAACAGGTATATTGTGCTTTTTTGCATATCTTACACCCATTGCTCCCACACCAAAAGGCGAATGTATATGTACAATGTCAAGATTAGAATTTTTTAAAGCCTTTTTAAAATTGCTATCAAATCTTGGCATAGGCACTTCGTAATCTACATTAAATAGTTTTGAACTTTTGCACTGAACAACCTTATAATCAAATTTTCGGTCGCAATCTCCATGCGGTTTTATGGTAAACACTGTCACATCGCAAAATTTTGAAAGTCTTTTTGCATAGTTATCGACAACCATCACAACACCATCCACCATTGGGAAAAATGCATCAATAAATAGTCCTATCTTTAATCTTTCGCTCATATTCTCTCCTTTTACTCCTATTTATTTCTCATGTTTGGCACTATCATCGTAATGCCCTCCTTGATAACTGAAAAGTCAAAACTTCCCGCTCCAATTTTTTCGCCGTCAAGGTTGATGATAGTCTCACCCGTGGTAATCACCCTAAACTTATCAAGCCTTAAAAGTTTTATATGCTTTGTGCTTTTCTTTCTTATCCCCCGCAAGAAGAACCATGCGACACGACATACAGCACCAAAATTGACTTTATCTTTCTTTGACTTAATAAGCACCACGTCAACCATACCATCATTGAGTCTTGCCTTTTTGTTTATCATAAAGCCAGCCACACTCCGTGAGTTTAAAATTAACATTAAAGCATACTTGCCTTCAATCTCCCCGCCGTCATAATAGAGTTTTAGTTTAACAGCAGGAGTTGAAAAAATTTTCTTTATTCCATGGAAAGCATAGGCAATCCTGCCCATCCTTTTCTTTTGACTTTGACTTGTCGCATAACTCGTCTCTGTAAACAGACCAGCACAACAAACATATATACCATATCTATCATTCATCTTAAATACGTCATGAGAAAACTCTTGCCCATTCAAGATTGTCTTGACTGCTTTTTTGATATTTTTGCTTATCCCAAGCGAATGAGCGACATCGTTTACAGTCCCAGTCGGAATATATCCTAGTCTCGGCTTATTCTCAAGATGCATGAGGGCATTGATGGTTTCATTTAAAGTGCCATCTCCCCCAGCAACGACAAGCAAATCTACACCTTTTTCTTCAAGAATAACTTCCCCAATATGTCCAGCATACTGCGAGCGGATAACTTTGACCTCATAACGGCTACGCAGTGCCTCCACAATTTTCTCTTCATTCTTCTCAATCTTACCCTTGCCACTTAAGGGATTATAAACAAATAGGCAACTTTCCATAAAATATGATATACAATATTTTTTTAAAAAAGTCAAATTTTAAAAAATAATTATAAGTTTTTGACCGATTTTTGGTATAAATTCTCAATTTCACCCTTTATTTTGTTTAAAAATTAAAATTTTATTTTAAATTATTTTTTATTTTTGCCAAAAAATGCTATATTCAATATATGAATAGTGAAAAAATAAAAATTAGAAAGGATATTGGCAAATTTGTTTTGCAAGCACTTGCTATTGCTATCGCAGGGCTTGTCGGTGGCTGTGCTTTTAAAACCTTCTTCGAATCTGCAGGTATCATACCAACTGGGGTGTCGGGTTTTTCTCTCATTGTACACAATCTTTTATCTAGTGCTAATGTAAACTTGCCTACATCTGTAATTTATCTTATCATAAACTCGATCGTGTTTTTGATTGCTTTAAAGGTCTTTGGCTGGAAATTTTTATTGCTCTCTGGCATTGGTATCGGGTTTTATACTATAGCCATGCAGTTTATTGACCTATCAACTTTCTTGGTGCTTGACGACCCAATGTCATCTGACCTTCTTCTGTATGCAATTGTAGGCGGTCTTTTTATGGGGCTGACTATAGGTGTTGCTCTAAGATATGGTGGTTCAACTGGTGGAAGCGACATAATTGGAGCCTTAATAAACAAATTCTTCCCATACATTAAAACAGGATATTGTCTCCTCGGCATAAATGCAGTTGTTATAGTTTTAAGCATAGTGACAAGTGGAAGTCTTATGATGGGGTTGTATGCCCTCGTCACCACCATCATTTCATCTATGGCAACCAATCTTGTCCTAGACGATTCCAAACGTGTTGTCGCCTTCTATATAATTTGCGACAAGCCTGAAGAGATTGCCAACACTATTTTAGCACGTTTTAAACGTGGTGTAACAAAGATTGATGCACAAGGGATGTTCTCTCATAAAGAAAAGACAATGCTACTCTCACTTATTCCAAAGGGGCAAGCCCATGAAATGAAAAAATTGGTAAGAGAGGTTGATGAAAATGCCTTTGTATTTTCATCGGCGGTAACAGAGACCTTAGGTGATGGTGACTTTATGAAAGAACAATCTATCTTTAAAAATAAAATTATCCTTGCAAATAATCAAGTCAAATCACCACATAGATATAATCGCCTTAAATATTCTAAAAAAATATTAAGAAAAAATAAAATAAAATTTAAGAAAAAATATCTGCAAAATAAAACCCTAAAATTAGATAATTAAATAAAAAATAGTAGTTTAATAAAAAAATAAATAAAAAAAATGATAATTAAATAAAAAAGGCAATTAAAAATAATATTTAATTGCTCTTTTATTTTTAAAAATGTTTTTTATAGATATATTTTTCTAACTATAAAATTAACAAATTTGCAAGATAGTATTCTAGGTAAAAAGACTGCACATTTATAGAAAAAACCAACAGTTTTTCTAAGTGGTGGCCTTTTCTTTTTAAGTACCTTCACCACTACTTTTGCAACAGAATCAGGACTTTTTCCCTGTCTTTCATCCTTTTCAACTTTCCTTATAGACCTATCAATTTGACCTTTCAACTTTTCATCATCTGTCTCATTGTCAATAATTCTTGAGTTTGTAAAGCCTGTACTTGTATCACCTGGCAAGATTGCAGTGACTTTAATTTTGTAAGGTCTTACTTCATTTGCAAGTGCCTTTGAAAAAATTTCAACTCCCGCTTTGGTCGCACTATAAGTCGCCTGCACAGGGAGTGGAATGACACCACCCACAGAAGATATGTTGATTATGTTTCCGCAAGTCTTTTTAAGATATTTTATTGCCCTTCCGCTAAGTGCAATGACGGCTGATAAATTGGTATTAACAAGAGAATATATATTTTCTTCTTTTGCAAACTCCACTGCACCCGCAATGCCAAATCCAGCATTATTTATAAAGATATCAATATGACCTTCTTTATTATAAATTTCTTGCAAAATTTCATCGACCGTTTCTGTGTCGTTGACGTCACACGAAAATGCCTTTTTTATCTCGTCATGTGGTCTAACTGTCCGTGAAATATCATAGCACTTTACACCTTGCTCATTCAATCTTTTTGCAATAGCATAACCAATGCCACTGCTTGCTCCTGTTATAACCGCAACTTTGCCTAAAAGTTTATTCTTCATATTTTGCCTTCTCTTATCCCATTTTAGCATGGATAAAAGGTTTTAAGCAAGCAAAATGACTATTTTATTTAATAATTCGACAGCAAGCCACAGCGAGCGAGTCACTGCCTATATGGCATGACACACTAAGTGAAAGAGGGTCCATATGTGTAAGTTTAACGTCTGGTATCTCTTCCTGAATTTTCTTTGCAAAGGCTTGTGCTTTATCAAGGCAGTTGGTATAAGCGACAAAAAGTTCCATTTCGCCTCTCTCTTTCAAGTCTTTAAATCTAGTATCTAAATCTTTTTTAATAGCATCAATCATCCTTGTTACAGCGACCTTGTCGTTGACGGCTTTTGCAAATCTATCAAGTTTTCCGCCTTGAATTTGAAGTACTGGTTTTATTCTTAAAAGGGTGCCGATAGCAGCGGCAGCAGGAGTTATTCTGCCACCTTTTTTTAGATATTTCAATGTGTCCACCATAATATAGATGCTACTGTCAAGGGCGGTCTCTTCTAAAATTTCTTTAATCTCTTGAGCGGTTTTGCCTTGACTAATCAAAGCCTGCGCATCATATACTGATTGCTTTTGTGTGACCGAGATTCTTTTATTATCTATAACTAACACCTTTCCATCGTAGCCATTTGCAAAGTTTTTTGCAGTTTCACATGACATACTAAGTGCACTTGACATAGGAATGTGAAGCACATAATCATATTCTTTTAAGAGTTTATCCCAAAGTTCTGTGATATATCCAATAGATGGTTGAGAGGTTGAAATATCAGCATCATCTGTCAACTTTTGATAAAACTCCTCTTGAGTAAGGTTGATATCTTCGAAATACTCCTCTCCGTCAATAGTAAAAGGCATAGGAATCACAAAAACATTCTTTAGTTTCCCTGCCTCTAGTTGTGTGATACCCGCATTACTGTCTGTTACAATTGCTATTTTGCTCATAAAAGTCTCCTTTAAAAGTTATATTTATTCAAACATAAATTGTATTTTAACATAACACCATTAAAAAAACAAAAAAAATCTAACAACCATACCAAAATGTGACAAAAGTATTTAAAATATATCATAAAAGATCTACAATTTTCTGCCCATTTTTTTCTTGTTTTTCTTTTTCTCTGGCAATTTTCAATTCTTTTCTATTGAATATATTTAAAGCCTGTTTTATTTTGTGTTTTACCTTCCTAAAATCTATATCTTCGCTTAATAGTTCACTATAATCGGCATTCGGCATAGACATAATAAGTTTTACCACTTTTTCAATGCCGTTTGATTTTAACTGCCTTGCATTTTTCGACATTTTCTCTCGTTTATCCTCGTCTTCCATAAGAGAGATGACATTTTCTTTTAGTTCTTTTGCATTTTTAAATGACAAGGTCGTGCCTTTAGATTTCATATATTCAAGATTATATAATTCCTGTGCTGGTATCTTTTCGGTAATAATCATAGGGAGTTCTTGATTTATCATCTCAGTCAATGATGGACCGCCAGCCTTATTGATAATTATATCACTTGCCGACATATATAAAGCCACTTTGTCGGTAAAGCCTACATTTACAACTTTCAAATTCGATGGGATATCCATCTTCTCAATCTTGTTGTAACTTCGCTTATTTTTGCCATTTATCATAATTATTTGTGCATTTTTATGTTTGAGCGCCTTTAAAAGTTTTTTAAATATTTCATATCCACCAGACCAATATCCGCCACCAAACATAACCATTATAGTAAAGGCTTTTTCATCTATACCTAAAACTTTTCTTGCCTCCAACTTGTCTATCTTAATAGATGCCCTTTCATCTACAGGCAGTCCATAAGGTAATATCTGCTCCCTTTTAAATCCAAGTTTTAGACATTCATCAACGAAGTCTTCATTTGGTACAGTAAAATAATCAACTCCAATAGAAGCCTCCCAAAACGGTGAATACTCATAATCTAAACTTGAAATGATTATCTTGCAAGGAAGTTTATATACAAGCCTTATATCAGTGAGGGCAATCCCCGCATAGAAGTGTGTGCAGTATATAACGTCAGGCTGAAAATCCACAATCTCTTGTAGCAATCCCGCAACTGTCGAAACCGCACAGGCTTGAGCAGGACACTTATACCTATTTTTAGGTTTGCTTTCCTTCAAGATGTCAAAGATTATATTATAAATCCATAGTGCTTTGCTCACTGCAAAACTATATCCCTTATCAGCAGTCCAAATATTGATAGGCGAAGAAAAACTTTTTAATAGGTCAACGATTTTTACCTCTACGTCACCCTCTTTTTCAAGTCTTGCCTTCACACTTTTAGCACAAGCATTATGTCCATTACCTGCAGTAACAGTAAGAATTAATATTTTTTTCATGGTATTCCTTTCAATTGATGGTTAAGATTTCGAATTGCAAGCCTTTTGCAAGCAAGTTTGACTCTCAACAATGTAAATTCATTTTATTTTAACATAAAACTTATAAAATGTAAACAATATATTTTATAAATTTTTGTCAGCAAGAATAAATCTTCAAAAATCTACAAATTTATTATGAAATTTTATCCTTTTTTATTATAATAACTATAAATGGTTCAAAGTTAAAGGAGAATAAAAATGAAACAAATCGGATTTGACAACGAACTTTATATCAAATTACAAAGCGAAAAAATCTTAGAACATATCAAGATGTTTAACAATAAACTGTATCTTGAATTTGGGGGCAAACTGTTTGATGACCTCCATGCCAGCAGAGTACTGCCAGGGTTTGACCCAAACATCAAGACCAAACTGCTTGTAAAACTTAAAGACAAGGCAGAGATTATCTTTTGTATATCAGCAAACGATATTGAAAAGAATAAAATAAGGGCAGACCTCGGGCTAAGTTATGACAATGAAATGCTTAGAATTATTGACAATCTTCGCCAACTCGGACTTTACGTCTCTTCAATAATTATAACCCTTTACAAGGGTCAGTCAAGTGCCACAAAGTTTGCTCAAAAACTTGAACAACACGGCGAAAAAGTATATTTTCATCGTTACACAAAAGGCTATCCAAATGATGTCGATGTTATAGTCTCCGATGAGGGCTATGGAGCAAATCCCTACATTGAGACGACAAGACCGCTCGTGGTTGTCACTGCACCTGGCCCATCAAGTGGAAAACTTGCAACCTGCCTTAGTCAATTGTATCATGATTACAAACATGGAATAAAGGCGGGATATGCCAAGTTTGAGACCTTTCCTGTTTGGAATCTTCCGCTTAAACACCCAGTAAATATAGCCTACGAATCGGCAACTGCAGACCTAAAGGACACAAATCAAATTGACCCATATCACTTCAATGCATATGGAGTACTCTCAGTCAACTACAATCGTGATATTGAGGTGTTCCCTATCCTTAAAAATATTCTCAAAAAGATAACCGGCAAAGACGTTTATAAATCACCAACTGACATGGGTGTAAATATGGTCGCAAGTGCCATAACAGATGAAAAACTTGTTGAAGAAAGTGCAAAAAAGGAGATTGTTAGACGTTATATCAAGGCTGAATGTGACTACAAAAAAGGTCAAGCGACCTCTGATACCGTTGAGCGAACAAGATATCTTATGTCAGAACTTTCGCTCTCGCCAGACTACCTCCATGTTGTCGGAGCATCCAAAGAAATCAGCAAAGCAAGTGGCTATCCTTGTGTCGCACTCGAACTTCCAAATGGCACGATAGTCTCAGGGAAAAACAAAAAGATTGTCTCTGCAAGTGGAGCAGTCGTACTCAATGCACTGCGACTTCTCTCTGGTTTGGATGATGATTTTGATATAATCTCTGATGATATACTTATGCCAATAGTCAATTTAAGGACAAACTATCTTCACTCAAAGTGCGGAGTGCTAAAACTTGATGACATTTTAATCGCTCTTGCAATATCCTCACACTCAAATCCTAAAGCAAAAAAGGCAATAAAAAAATTGCCAGAACTTAATGGCTTGGAGGCACACTGCACCTACATTCTTTCAACGGCAGAGGAGCAATCGCTCAAAAAACTTGGCATAAATATAACATGTGAACCTGTATTTTTAAACAATAATTTATATGAATTATAAAAAATAAATAAATTAGAAAATATAAATAAAAAAACACAAAAATTTATTGAAATATTAAAATAATTATTAAAAAATATTAATTAAAATAAATGCATTAAGAAATTCCTCAATGCATTTATTTTTGAAATCTAAGCAGTTTTAATGGATATGGCACTTGTTGCAATAATGGTGAAAATGGACCATTTGTCATCCAGCACTTACCACGTTCAAAACTACACTTACAATTTTTTCCTGAATTCATACACATATATACATTACCAATAGGTGCCACTACTCTAAATATAAACATATCTGTCAATGTCTTGCTTCTATATATAGATTTTTCTCCGCACCCAGGACAAGGAATACTCTCAGGTTTACAGCCAATAGGCAATATTCCCAT
>CAJFOL010000005.1 GCA_904397185.1 uncultured Clostridia bacterium | reverse complement strand
TGGTGCTGGTGGTGGGAGTCGAACCCACATGAAGTTGCCCTCGACAGATTTTGAGTCTGTTGCGTCTGCCATTCCGCCACACCAGCATAATTTTAAGTTACTCGTTTATTTTATCATAAATTAATTATTTTTTCAACTACATTTGTAAAATTTTTGCTTTTTCTTTAAATTTTTGTCTTTCTCATATTAAAAACATATCTTTTTTACTCCATTTCACTGGTATTATTTGACAATTTTTACTCCATTATAGCCCTAAATATCATTTATCTCATAGATGAATATTGGTCGTATATTGCATGACAAAAACCTTATTTTATGTCGAAATATGTCAAAAAAAATCGAAAGATATTCACTTTTCGACATTTACCGACAATATTTTTCGACATTTTTGTAAAAAATGTTACAAAATTTTACAAAATTCTGGCATATAACATTGACTATGCCTAAATGTGACAATTATAATTCGTTTTAAAAGGAGAGAATATATGAAATTAAATGTTTGGTACAAGACAACTTTATTTGCTTATAAATATCTTGAGACTGTTGCACAGTCCATTGACAATTTAGTGGAACAACAGGCTTTAAATTCTTTTTATTATACATCAACAAATTCAATAGACAACAATGTACAAGCCGTGGCAGAGCGGATCATCAATCTTTCACAACGAAAGGTAAGACTTATTAATATAAAATTGGCGACAGAGAAGGCACTGGAGAGGTGTCCTAGAGAACTTGCACAACTTTTAATTGAACGTTACATAGACAATGAGAGGGGAGAGGATATTGCACTGCGACATAATTTCTCTTTTAGGACATATTTTAGAAGACTTGGCAAGGCGGAAGAGACCTTTGCAAGTCTTATGACAAAGAAAGGCTACAGCGAGAAGAGGCTTTGCGAAGATTTTAGTGAAGATAAATGGGTGAATGATATCTATCAAGGATTTTTGACAAGAAAGTTAAGAGGAGAAGTGCTAGAGGATGAGTACGAAGAACAGCTGTGCTAGTTAAGGTCGCTTTCGTCAAATTCGTAGTAATCTCCATGCCGTTTTTTCTTAGGAATTTTGTGGGTGTTATTAAGTACTTTTTCTTTTGCAAACGAGGGCTTAATCAAAAGATAGATGACGACTAGACATGGCAGACTTACTCCAATTACAATAAACGTCATGGCAACAGGAGAAAGTCCGCTCGGCGAATTTTGTCCACTAAAAATAGGCACGTCAACAACATTAAAAATTTCATTGTTAATATCTACTTGAAGGCTATCACAAAAGACGGAGTATACGTAGCCAAAAATGTCATTATACTTACAATAGTACCAAATATTGCTCTTATCAGGGATGGCCTCTCCATTTATATCTCCATAATAGACAAGTTCGTCTGCTAGGTATGGAACATTTGCCAAAATATTCAGGTCGTTTATATATGGTGAGGAGTAAAGTCCCATGCCTTCAAGGGCGAAAATTCTGAAACTAGAGGAGGCATATGGCTTGGAGGGTGTGCCGTCCATAACAACGACCTCATCTTTTAATACGTAGCCGTCTACATCATCATACCTAGCGATATAGAACTCGTCATTCTCTTCGCCGAGTAATAGCACAAAGTAACTTTCTGGTATAGCAAAAAGTCGGGCTTCCGTGTTTTCTACAGGTTGCGAGTAAAAATACACATTATTATCCATGATTTTTGCATAATATTGCCGTTCAGCATGAGAAATTGTGGCAGTAAGACTTGAAAATGCCAAAATGAAAAGATAAAATATTGCTAAAATTGCACAAATATTTTTTTTATTTTTCAACATATTTAAAGTTTAACAACACTATGTTTTTTGTTACAAGAAGTTATTTGTCGAAATTAAACTTTTTATTGGTAATTTTGGTGGTTTATTATGAATGAATTAGATTATAAATTAAATTTAGTAAAAAGAGAGATTTTAAATCGAAAAAAACACGATTTTCTATCATTATATAATAGCGGAGAAAAAGTTCACAAAAAACAGATGGCTTTTCATAAATGCAACAAGAAAAACAGATGGGTGTTCGGTGGTAATCGAAGTGGTAAAACCGAGTGCGGTGCTGTCGAAACGGTGTGGCTTGCTCGTGGCAATCATCCTTACAAAGAAAATAAGCCTGTCTCCGCTTGGGTGGTGTCACTTTCAAGACAGGTGCAACGTGATGTCGCTCAAGAAAAAATCTTGCACTATCTAAGACCAGACTGGATAGAAAAAATTGTTATGTCAAGCGGAAGACAAGACAGTGCAGAAAGCGGTATCATTGATTTTATCTTGGTACGTAACGTCTTTGGCTCGCTCAGTAAAATCGGTTTTAAAAGTTGTGACCAAGGACGAGAAAAATTCCAAGGCTCGTCACTTGACTTCGTCTGGTTTGATGAAGAACCTCCACTTGATATCTATCAAGAATGCCGTATGCGAGTCCTCGACAGAAAGGGTATGATTTTCGGCACCATGACCCCGCTTAAAGGTCTCACTTGGGTGTATAACACCATCTATCTTAATGAGAACAATGACCCAGAAGTGTGGCATATTGAAATGGAGTGGGCGGATAACCCATATCTTGACAAGGACGAAATTGAGGCGATGACTAGGTCACTGTCGAAAGAAGAACTCGAATGCCGCAGATATGGGAAATTTATGCAAAATGGCGGACTTGTTTATAGCGAATTTGATGAAAATATTCATGTTATTGACCCGTTTGACGTGCCGAAAGAGTGGCAAGATAATATTTCAATAGACCCTGGACTTAACAACCCGCTCTCTGCTCACTGGTACTGCGAGGACTTTGACGGCAATGTCTATGTTGTCGCCGAGCATTATGCTCAAGGCAAAGACGTCTTTTATCATGCGAATAGGATAAAAGAAATTTGTAAAAAACTCGACTGGCACTATACAAACGGCAAAATTTCCGCCCTTATTGATAGTGCCGCCATGCAACGGACTCTCGCAAGCAGTAAAAGTGTGGTTGACCTCTTCTATGAAAATGATATTCTGGTCAATCCAAAAGTCAATAAGGATATGTTCAGCGGTATAAACACCGTCAAACGTTACCTAAGAGACGGGGAGGGTAAACCGCACCTGTTTATCTTCCGTAGTTGTGTCAACCTTATTCGTGAGATTAAGTCATATTGGTGGGGCGATAATGACTTGCCAATAAAACACGATGACCATTGCCTAGATGAAATGAGATACTATCTTATGGATAAGTCACTGAAAATTCGAATAAAGGACAAGAAAAACGAAATTCAAAAGGATAAGGAACGCCTTATCAAACAAATTCAAGGAAGTAGAAGCAGAATGTTTAATAGATAGA
>CAJFOL010000004.1 GCA_904397185.1 uncultured Clostridia bacterium | reverse complement strand
TTTTTTAAAAGAGAAACTTATTTTTATCATTTTTTTTGATAATTGAATAAATATCAATATGGATAACAAGAAAAAATTGGATATGACGGGGAGTGAACTAGTGTCGCTTGCCTGTGCCTTGGCAATAACATTTGCCGAAAAATATGAGAGAGAAGATTTGAGACGGCTTAGATTATTTTTCCAATCTATTGCATCAAATATATCTATTATTGAGATAGAAGGTATTAGCAGGTTAAAAAAAGATATATAAAGCATTTTTTACATAACTTTACATAAAAGACAAGCAATCACCGCTCCAAAGACGGCACATATGAGTGCGATAGGTATGGCATAAAGAAGTTTTCTTACCTTTGTTTGTGAAATATAGACGGTTGTAACATAAAATATAGTCTCACTGCAACCTAAAATTACGCATGCACACCTTGAAATATAGGAATCGGCTCCATATGTGACTAGGACATCATTGAGCAAAGCAAAACTGCCAGAGCCTGTAAATGGCCTGAGAAGGACGAGTTCAATAAGCTGGGTAGGCACTCCAAGAAAATTGAAAACTGGAGACAATGCTTGTGCTAAAAGAGAAGTTATACCACTAGCCCGAAGAAGGGCAACGGCTATCATAATTGTAGCGATATATGGGAAGATATCAACAACAAGAGGGATAGCCTTTTTTGCACCACGTACAAAGGTGTCATAGGTGTTCACTTTTTTGTATTTGCTATAACAAAAAAGAGCAATAAAGATTATAGGTATAATATATGCACTCATTTATTTTTCCTTTTCTTATTGTTTTTTAATCTTT
This sequence comes from uncultured Clostridia bacterium, assembly GCA_904397185.1. Taxonomy (GTDB): domain Bacteria; phylum Bacillota; class Clostridia; order Christensenellales; family UBA1242; genus Caccovivens. The sequence continues at coordinate 8,011 of CAJFOL010000004.1, read as the reverse complement.
CACGAAGATGGTTGCATAGTTTTACGAGGCAAATTCCTAGTATACACGTGCAGGCAGTGGCGATTATTGTTGGCAAAATGATATCTGATGGAGAGGACGACCCTGCACTTGCCCTAAGACCTATCACAGTGCTTGGAAGAAGTTGGATGGAGGTTGCATTTAAAACAATGAGCATAATAATTGCAGGAGTAGCGGTACCACTTCCGTCATCAAGACGTTTCATAGCACTGATACCCATAGGTGTTGCCGCATTGCCAAGCCCAAGCATATTTGCCGACATGTTGAGTGCAATCATCTTTTCAGTTTCCACGTCATCTATTTTAAATAGTTTTTTTATTATAGGATGGAGTAACTTTGCAAGTTTTTCGCCAAGTCCGCTTGCTTCAACAAGTTCAAGTATTCCCATCCAAACGGCATAGACGGCACAGAGTTCAATACAGAGAGTGAAGGCCTCGCTTGATGCATCTATCATTGAATTTAAAATATTTGAAGGGTCAGTCCAAACAAGAAAACAAAAAGAGCCGACCATCATTACAAACCAAATTACATTCATGATAATATATTTATTCCTTTTAAAAGAGAATTAGAATTTTTTGTAGAAATTTGACAATTTTGAATTAATAGTGGCATGAAAATTCAAAAAAAATGGTGTTTTTATATTGTTTTATGTTAAAAAGACGAACAATTTGACATTTTTAAATAAAAAAATTAAAATAATAAGCAAGGAGAGAAAAATGTTTGTAGACACCCATGCACACCTTACAGACAAGGCATTTAAAGAAAATTTAAATCAAATAATAGAAAAAGCCAATGATAGTATGGTCAAAGAAATAATAACCTCTGGGTTTGACCTTTCCTCGTCAGTTGAGGCAGTAGAACTTGCTGGGCAGTATGACAATATTTATGCTTCTATTGGCTTTTATCCTGAATATGCTGATGACTTTAGTAAAGAGATTGAAGATAAAATCGAAAAGTTAGGGGGAAATCAAAAAGTTGTTGCAATTGGCGAGATAGGACTTCAATATACAGATGGGATGCCGTCACACGAGAGACAAAAAGAGGTGTTTTTAAGACAAATTAAACTTGCAAAACGATTAAATAAACCTATTATTATACATTGTCGTGATGCCTATGGTGATATGATAACTTTGCTAAAAGATAACAAGGAATATTTGACAAGTGGCACATTGCATTGCTATAGTGGTAGTTACGAGATTGCAGTGGAGGCAATAAAACTCGGTTTTTATATTTCAGTTGGCGGTGTATCCACCTTTAAAAATGCCCAAAATGTCAGAGAAATGCTCAAGAAAGTTCCGCTTGATAGGATGATTTTAGAGACCGATTGCCCATACCTCACCCCTCATCCATATAGAGGACAGTTGAATATGCCTAGTTTCATTCCGACCATTGCACAGTCACTGGCACAACTAAAAGGGGTGGATATTCAGACTGTAGCAGACACGACCACTATAAATGCAAGGAGATTATTTAAAATATGACACATAATTTTAAAAAGAAGTTTGGACAGAATTTTATTTCGGATAAGAATTTGTTAAATGCTATTGTTGATGATGCATCTATTACAAATGATGACGAAGTCCTTGAGATTGGGGCAGGCGAAGGGGCTTTGACAAAAGCAATCTCCCAAAAGGCAAAGGAAGTTGTAAGTTATGAGATAGACAGCGATCTAAAGCAAACTTTATTATCTTTAAATTTGCCTAACACTAAGTTTATATTTGGTGATATTATGGATTTTGAAATTGGTGAAATTGAAAAAGATTTCAGTGGGACGTATAGTATAATTGCAAATTTGCCCTACTACATAACCTCACCTATTATTTTCAAGTTTTTAAATGGCACAAAAAGGCTAAAATCACTTACGATAATGGTCCAAAAGGAGGTGGCACAACGAATAATTGCAAAGGCTGGTAGCAAAGATTATGGTGTGCTATCAATCATGGTGCAATTTCATGGTGACGTGGCTGTTACAAGAATGGTGAGCAGAAATATGTTCTATCCTCAGCCTAACGTTGATTCAAGTGTTGTGCATATCAAGGTGCGAGAGAAATATAGCGATATAGATAGCAACAAATTTTATAGATTCATTCAAACCTGTTTTTCGATGAGAAGAAAGACATTGAAGAATAATTTATCTCATTCAGCGGAGTTTAGTCCGCTTATAGAAAAATTAGATGAGAAAACCTTGCTTTTAAGGGCAGAAAACTTTACAATTGAACAATTTATTAAAATTTTTAAACACCTTAGTTAAGGTTTTAGTTTTCAAAATTTACTAAAAATTAATAATTTATCTTATAAATTAAATATTTTTTAAACTTTTTGTTGTAATTTGTATTTTTATTTGTTATAATGTAAATGATAATTATAGATTTTCTAGTTGAAGTTTGAAAGGGGGAGCGTTCTTTGAACAGTCTGTCAACATTAAATTTAGGTTTATGGGGTAAGATAGGGACAATTCTAGATATATTTCCTAAAGTAATATATCTACTTTATGCATCTGTTGCTTCTGCTGTTGATGCTCTTCAAGCACTAATACGAAAACTTGCTGGACTTGACTTTTACTACCAAACTGTGGCTGGCGAGACAAACTTGGTTGAGAATACCGACCCTCTTACAGAATTTATCTATGGAATACTTGGCTTTGGAGATTCAGCACCAGTATATCAAGCCTTAAATACAGTCTTTTGGAGTTTTGCAATATTCGGTCTTATCGTACTTGCAGTGTCCACTATGGCTGCAATTATCAAATCTCACTACAATGAGGATTCAGCACAGACAAGCCCTTGGAAATATCTCTATACCGCAGGCAAGGCGATTGTAACATTTGCTATTATGCCAGTTGTTGTCATCTTAGGTCTTCAAATTACCTCTTTTGTACTTAGAACACTTGACAACATCACTGCAGGCTCTGGCTCAGAAGAGGAAGTTCGAAATCTGTTTGGTCAGAATGCTGCAAACAACATACTTCAATCACATACGGTTACAGGGACGACTGAATCTGAAAACTCTTCAGGACGAGCCTCATATACAAATTATGATTTTTTTGGTAGTGGTTCGGCAAGTACGACGACAACGTTCTCTGGAATGCTTTTCAATGCAGCGGCATACAATGCAAACCGTGTGAGGTCGGAAGAATATAGCATATCTCATTCCCAAACTTTAATTCCAGGTCTTCTTGGAGCGAGTGATTCAGATTTTCCAACTTCAGGATCTGACGATGAGCAAAAAGAATACATAGCAAATCAAGTTGACTATCTATTTGAAAATAATATTTATTTAGTTACTAGTTATAGTTATTCACAACTTGTTAGCAATTCAAATGATGTCGCTCCAGTTTGGTCTCTTACTGACTGGTTCCACACAAGCAATTCTATTACAAGTTTTTCGAAGTTTAATACATCCCTTGTTTGGATTTTCTACAATTTATGGCAATTCAACTTTATTGTAGGCTTTGTTGGAGTATTGACAATCTTTGCAATAATGATATCAATAGTTCTTGGAATGATGACAAGACTTATTAAAGGTGCGGCACTATTCTTGATTTATCCAGCACTTTTGGGACTTGCACCACTTGATAACTTTAAGGCATTTAAGAGTTGGGGATCTAACTTCATGCAACAACTTATGATGGCTTTCGGTGCTATCCTTGGTATAAACCTACTTATGTTAATCCTCCCTTATATACAATCGATAACATTCTTTGATATTGCAGTTGTGGACGTCATAGTACAACTTATTATGCTCATAACAGGACTTCTGATGGCTAAAGACTTCATTGGACTTGTAAATGGCTTCGTTGGTGGTGCAGATGCCATGGCTGCTGGCGAAGGTGCTAAAGGTTCAATAGGAGGAAAACTTAAAGCGGGCATTAGACCGGCAGCAAATCTTGCAGGTGGTGCTATTAGAGTGGCAGGCAAGGGTGTGAAAGCCGTAGGAAACACAGCGATCGCTGCAGGAAAGACTGTTGCCAAGTCTATAGCAGTTGGTACAGCAGCACGTAGAGCAAACAAAGCAGCCAAAGAAAGGGCAGAAAACACTCAAGCAGCAAAAGAGTTTGCAAGTGAGTTTAAAAAGATTGTTGGAGCATTGCAAAGTGGTCAAACAATTGAAAATGTAAGCAAGAAAAAGTCACAAAAATATAAAGAAGAAATAGATCAAGAAGGCAATGCAGCACGAAAACGTGGACAAGCACAAGGTTTGACTGGTGAGGCACTAGACAAGTATGTTAGTGATGCCAGAGAGCAAAAGGCTAAGGAAATTGCAATTAAACATAATGTTGGACATAAAGGCGATTTCTGGGGTACTGGTGGCGGAACTATGGGTGCTAAGGAACTTGAAAAAGAATCAAGAGCAAGGATGCGTGCTGCAGACAAGGCTGAGTTAAAGCAAAAGAATATTACTGAAAAATATAAACTCGCAGAAAGAGCGGACGGCAAGTTTGTTCGAACTGCTGAGACCAACAAGATGCAAGGTAAGGCATTACTTGAAATACCAAAGGCACTTGGCAAGGGAGCCGCTGATATAGGACTCGCAATTGGTGACGGTATTGTTAAGACTATCAAGAGTGCGGGTGATTTGCTTGGATTAGACAAAGTATTAGGCGGAGCGAAAGATATTCTTGGTCCATCACTTTCACTTAAGGGCGGAAAATTTGAAGAACTTGGCAAGACTTTCAAGGAGAACAAAGAAAAGGCAGACGCAACAGCCAAAGAGACCAAATCTGCATCTACTCAGGCAGATATCTTGGCTTCAAGCAAGGCTCAGAGAGAGGCATTGTCAGATATTGCTTCTTCAATGAAGTCACTCCTTAAGGCAACAGAGAATTCTGAAAGTGCTCAACGAGCAACACAAAAGGCTGTTGAGAATATGTCAAGAACACTTAGAAATCCTCCACGTGGCGGAAATAGTGGTGGAAATTCGTAAGCACATTAAATAAAAAATGGGATGACCCTTAGGGCTAAAATCATCCCATTTTTTTATGCTTATATTATCGGAAGCCGAACTTGCTTGCAAGGGTGAGGCTGATGGTAATAAATACTATGTGATGAGTGTACAAAGCACACAAATTCGTAAGAATTTAATAAAATTTTATGCAAATAAAATTTTATCATCACATAGTATATATCATATTTTCCTTTCGTATTTTTAATTTGGCTCTTTGTCAACAATAGGGGTGCAAATTTTAAAAATTATCTCATAGATAAAGGCAATTATGCTCTTTTTTATTCTACTTTGCCATCTATGCACTCATGAATATTATTGAATTGTTTTCTTCACTTCCGCATAAAGAACATTTTAAAGGAATTTTTTAGTAAAAATGCTTGACAATTGAATGTTTATTCAACTATACTGTAGACAGTTGAACAAATATTCAACTATATTCATATAATTTTATAAGGAGCAAATATGGGAAAAAGTGAAATAGAATGTGACTGCGACATAATACACGAGGATAAAGTAGGAGAGGTAAAAAAGAGATTATTGCATGAGGATATTCTTCTTGAAATGGCTGATTTTTACAAAGCATTAAGCGACAGCACGAGAATAAAGATTTTGGATGTGCTTTATGAGGGAGAGTTTTGTGTTTGCGACATTTCTGTGCTTATTAATATGACAAAGTCGGCGACCTCACACCAGTTGAAATATTTAAGAGAGATGAATTTAATCAAAAGTCGCAGGCAAGGAAAAGAAGTCTATTACAGCCTTGCGGATAGACATGTAAAGGAAGTGTTTGAGATTAGCAGGGAACATATAATGGAGAGAGTTTATGAAGAAGAGTGTCAGGATTGAGGGACTTGACTGCCCAAACTGTGCAAGGGCTTTGGAGGGAGAACTTAACAAAATTGATGGTGTAAATGATTTAAAGATAGACTTTGTTAAAAGCAAAATGACATTTGAAAGCGAAGAGACAGAGAAGTCTTTACAACAAATTATTAGCATAACAAAACAGGTTGAACCAAATGCAAAAATAATTGCAAAGAGTGAAAATCATAATGCTAAAAGAGATAAACAACTTATTTTAGATATAATTTTATTGATTTTAGGTGGTATAGTAGGCTGTTGTGCATTGTTTATCGAACTACCTCTTTGGGCATTTTGGACATTGTTTGTTGTAAGTGCATTGCTACTTGGCTATAAAACATATTATAAAGCGGTAGTACTTCTGTTTAAAGGAGTTATCAACGAAAATTTGCTTTTGACATTATCGGTTATAGGAGCAACGGCAATCGGCGAGCATATGGAAGGTCTGATGGTGATTTTTCTCTATTCAATAGGAAAGGTATTCGAAGGATTGGCTGTTGATAAATCAAGAAAATCCATAGAAAAACTGACCAATATGCAACCAGAATATGCAGTTTTATACGAAAATGAGCAAGAAGAAAAAGTCTCCCCAGATAAAGTAAAAGTAGGTTCTATGATAGTAGTTAAGCCAGGAGAAAGGGTGCCAATTGACGGAATAATTGAAGAAGGCAAGGCATCACTAGATACTCAAAGTTTAACAGGAGAAAGCAGAGCATTCTCTGTTGAAAAGGGGATGGAAATACTCTCGGGCTCAATCGTTTTAGATGGTGTTTTGTATATCAAGACTACAAGAGAGTATGAAAACTCAACGGTAAGCAAGATAATGAACCTTATAGAAAATGCCTCTGAGAAGAAATCAAAGACTGAGACATTAATCTCAAAAATCACCAAATGGTACACCTTAGGTGTTATTGTCCTGTCACTATTAGTTTGGGGTATTGTTTGGGCGGTAACTAGCAATTTTGACACTGCACTATATAGAGGGCTTATATTTTTAGTTGTCTCTTGCCCTTGTGCCTTTGCAATATCGGTACCTTTGACTTATTTTTCAGGGATAGGGAATGCATCGCGAAAGGGTATTCTGATAAAAGGCTCAAATTACCTTGATGCCTGTGCCAAACTGAATACCATTGCATTTGATAAGACGGGTACTCTTACGAGTGGAGTGTTTAGTATAGAAAATGTCACATCATTTGATGATAGTTTAACTGAAGAAGATATTGTCTATATTGCAAGCCTTGGCGAGCAGAACTCTCTTCATCCTCTTGCTAAATCAATTCTTTCGTATAACAAGAGGGAACTTACAAAGGTTGAACAGGCACAAGAGATTGCTGGAGAGGGTGTAGAGTTTGTGTATGATGACAAGCACTATTTTGTTGGCAGAAAAAACAGAGATATCAAGAATACTTTGGTTGAAGTTTATCAAGAGGACAAAAAACTTGGAGAGATAGAATTGAGCGACACCATTAAAGATAATGCGATAGAGGCTTGCCATATTCTAAATGAGCAGAAAGTCAGAACAGTGATGCTCTCTGGTGATAATAGCGAAATAGTCAGTCAAATTTCACATAAATTAGGGATAGCAGAAGCCCATGCTCAAATGTTGCCACAGGATAAGTATAAATGGATAGAAGATACCAAAAAAGACAAAAGTGCTTTTGTTGGCTACGTTGGTGACGGCATAAATGATGCACCTTCATTGATGCTTGCTGATGTTGGTATAAGCATGGGAATCAATGGCAGTCCAGCGAGTGTGGAGGCATCAGATATAGTCTTAGTTGATGACAATATACTAAAGGTGCCAACGGCAATAAAGATATCAAAATATACACGAAAAATCGTGTGGGAAAACATTATTATTTCAGCAGGTGTTAAATTTGTGTTTCTACTTTTAGGAGCATTAGGTATAACCGGTATGCTCAGTGCAGTCTTTGCCGATGTTGGTGTAACTTTGCTTGCAGTGCTCAATAGTATGCGGGCACTTTACTACAACCCCAGCAAAAAGAATGAAATTATCAACAAAAATGATATATAAAAATAATAGAAAAATTAAATAAAAATATTAATAAAAATAAATAAAAAATTAAATTATTTGAAAATAATAAAAACACAAAATTATTAAAAAATAAATAGCAAAATAAAAATATTAATAAAAATAAATAAAAAATGATAGAAAATTCAGTATATTATC
>CAJFOL010000003.1 GCA_904397185.1 uncultured Clostridia bacterium | reverse complement strand
ATGAATTTTGTCACAGGTTCGGTCGTCTACCTAAGTTTATTTTTTACAGTTTTGTTTCAATTATACATTTGTGTAAGCATATTTTTTAAGAAAGTCCACTATTTTTCTATCGTTTTCGCTTTCGTAGTATTCTGCAAGCAGTCTTTTATATCCTTCCACCCTCTTCTGGCACAACCAGCCAAATGCTGGACGATTGTCCGCTCAGGTTAGTTTTAGGTTTTAACAATATCTCCGCTCTAACCAAACTTAGTTTGGATCAGTGTCCGATTAGGTTAACTTTAGATTTTACTATATTTCCGCTCTAACCAAACTTAGTTTGGATCAGTGTCCGATTAGGTTAACTTTAGATTTTACTATATTTCCGCTCTAACATATGTAAAAGGAAAGGTTGGTTTGAGCGAAAGGACGGCAAAACTTGCAGTGATTTTTGCTAAAAAATCACAATCTTGTTTTTGCAAGCAAAAACAAGATAAAATGCTTGTTGATTTTTCAACAAGCATTTGCAAGTTTTGCCGACTCTTTCGCCAAGCAGTCTTAATATTAAGATATATTATATAATCTATATATACAGTATACTTAACACCAAATAATATAGTGCATTTTCTTGGAGCATGGCTCCGCTTTTTATATCATAGTCCACTTTTTCAAGCAGGGTATATATTTTTTTTAGTTGCATTCTCGAAAAGTTTTTTACTTGTTGACGTTGTTTGGAAATTGCAAATTCTTTAACACCGAGCAGAGATGCGAGTTGTTTATCGCTCATATCAGAGGTTGAGATGAAAAACAATCGTCTAAAGTGGTTGGTTATAAGCCCGATAATCCCCTGTTCTTTTGCGAGTTTATCGACAATTTGAAGCACCTTGTCCCCGTCTCTGCGAGAGAGTGAGTCAGTCAGTTCATAGACAACAAATTCATTGTCTTTTTTGACCATACTTTCCACGAGTTTTTTAGTTATGAGTGGGTCATTAAGGTCGTAATAGGCGAGTTTATAAAGTTCGTTGTTTATCCTTGTAAGGTAGCCATTGCAGTAATCCCAGAGGGTGTCGAGTGCCTCAGCCGAAATTTGTTTGTTAAGTTTGCTAAGTTCATTTACCACAACAGCCGAGCCGAGTTTTTTATCAAATCTTCGGCAGTCAACGAAAGCCACTTTATCTTTGGCAAAATCGAATTTGTTAAGGTAGTCATAAATCACAATAACTGTCGAAGGCACTGTTTTCTTGAGATAATCAAGGAAGAGTTTTTTGTCATTTTCGCTGATTTTCGACACATTTTTTACGACAATGAGGCGGTATTGTCCAGCGAGAGGCAAAACCTCAGCACTATCCACAAGTGCTTGCATAGAGAAGTTCTCATCATCGAACTTGACGAAGTCGAAGTCAGGTACGGCTATATTGCAGGTTTTTTTTATCATTGCAAAAGCCCTATCATATAGATAATAGTCCTCACCTTCCAAAAGATAACAATTTTCAAGTCCGTTTTTAAGCCTAGTTTTTAAAGTTTTCAATCTATGCTCCTTTTTGTGATTGTTCTGCCTAAAGAGAACAGCATATTCCCATCATCAATAAAATTAAAGGTTGAGTGTGAATTTTTGACCGATGACACTGAGATAAAGTCATTGCCTACAATTCCATAATGCTCTCCCACAAAAGCAATATCGACATTCAGTGATGAGAGCAGGTTTGAATATGCCATAGCATTATTATAATCAAAATTCTCCTCACTTGCAACAAAAACACTCATATCATCAAAAGATATTAAAAGTCCTTGCACTTCATCCTCGCTTGATAGGTAGGAGAACGTGAAGTCGCCCGCCTCTACCTTTTGGCTAGGCTCTGCCACTATGATTTGGTCATTAAAATTTTCGCCTTCAGTCGTAACAAAGTAAGAAAAGCCGTAATCTTCAAGTTGGTCAACGTCATTCTCGTCAAGTTTATCAAAGGTGAGATAGAGGTCGAGTTTGTCAATATGGTAGTTATCCATTGCTCGTGAAAGCAGATAATTCTCACCCACTGCAACAGTCTGCCCGCTACTGCTTGTCAAAAGTATACTCTCCTGCCCATATGAATAGGTATAGACAATCGAAGAGCGATTATTCAAGGACATATCAAGCACACCTACCGAGCATAAGCACAGGGCTAGCAAGATAACAGATGCCATAATCTTCATAATTGGTTTTGAAATTACAAAGTTGCCGATGGTGTATATTGCCAAGAAAAACAGCACTTTTGTCGTCAAATGAAGAGGATAAAGTTTGACTAGCAGTGAAGTGTTTGTGAAAATGTATGCAATAAAGTAACAGGCGGTCAGTATCCAGTCGACAGGCGAAAGAAGTACACCCAAAAATGGCATAGCAAGTGCTAAAAAGGACATGAAAAATAGGTATGGATACATAAGACCGAATAGTGGCACGACAAATAGGTTTATTATAAATGACAAAAGGTTGACAGTCGAGCCAAAAGATGCAAGAAATGGCAATATTGCAATCTGTGCGGAAAGTGATGCCGAGATATACGTGGCGACCTTGTTCCCGCTAAACTTAGTCAAAACTTTCATAAAGAGCGGGCTCAAGAACACCATGCCACAGACACAGCCAACCGACATTAAAAAGCCAACATCGAATGCGGACAGCGGGTTTAAAAACAGAATGATGAAGCCAGACAATCCTAACGAGTTTAGTAAATCATATCTTTTGCCAAATATCTTCCCGCTCATGAAGACTATGCCCATTATACTTGCTCGCACAACAGATGGTGCGAACCCACAAAAGTAGGCATACAGGACGATAATGATAGAGGTCACAATAAAACTTGTAAGACGACCCATCCGAGTGTGACTGAATGCTGTGTAAAGAATGGCGATCAAAAAACTCACATTAAAGCCACTCACTGCAATGATATGTATAATACCTGAATTACGATATGCCTCATTGACCTCAAAACTTATCCCCGACTGGTCGCCAAACAGCACGGCATAGGCAATTGACGCATTGTCCTCGCTCATATTGGCATAGATAATTTCCTTTATACTCTGCCTCACCGTCTCGTCAAACTTTTTATAACCGCTCACAATAATCATATCATCGGCATCTGCCTCCAAGGTATAACCAACATTGAGGCGGTAGTTAGTCGAATTTAATGAGCCAAGCACAAAAAGTGATTGCGGTGTCACCTCACTTTCAAAGGTTAAAATATCACCAACCTCAATACCCTGTTCGCCCTTTGAAATGTTTGCCCTGATATTCTTTGTCCGCTCACCATTTATGCTGACGTCATCAAGCACAACAACATAGGAATATTGTGTCTCTTCAAAATTGTCAGTCACTCTCCCGACAATTGACACTTCACCCTCATATGCTTTGACAGAGTAGGTCAGCGAACCCAAGAAGAAAAAGCCGTTACCAATAAAGAAAAAGGCGAAAAGTAGTGTCATGATTTTATACTTCTTTTTGTAGATAAAGAATAGTCCAAAACCAAAAAGTATGGCAATAACTACAAGAAAGGTCTCAGTGTCACCCGAGTAAAGCCCTCTTGCGACAGATATGCCAAACAAAAATGTCAAAAATGGATAAAATAAATAGCGAAAATGTATTGTAAACTTCTTGTTCTTCATCTGCCATATTTTAGCATTTTCGCATTTATTTGACAAGATTTTTGTTAAATTTAAATAATTTTTGCATATTTTTTGATTTTTTAACAATAAAACTTTTAAATTAATAAAAATTTTACTTAAAAAATATGATGAATATTTAGTTTGTCGCAAAAAAATGCACCCGCAAAGGAGTGCATTTGATAATAATACTTTTATTGCCCAAAAACTCTTCTTAAAAACAAACCACCAAAAACTCTTCTTAAAAACAAATTTTAATACTCATAACGTGTGTCATTATAGTCCACAAAGGCAATACCTGTGTAGAATTTGTAGTTTGTCTCCTTGTCTAGTACGTTTTTGATGACCTTGTATGTTATCTCAATGTAGTCACAACCATCATCGCCACCAAACATCTCAGGATTAAATCTACCAGAGATATAGGTCTTGCCACTTTCAAGTTCGTCAGTGTCGTACTCAGGATTTGTGCCGTACTCGACAACTTCGTAATATCTTCGCACGTCAGTCGTACCTACAAGTACAAGTGGGTTTTGTGATACCCATGGAAAAGTTGTATAATTCCCAACACTTCCAACGTCAGTTTTAAGTATGCCGTCACCTACGTCAACATTGAACTTACCGACATGGACCTGTCCTAAATCGTCAAACATCAATGCACTTGTGTGGTCTATTGGTGCAATCGTACCGTCTCCCACATGATCGTCACCACCTTCGCCCCAGTAGTCTTCATTATACGGACCATCATAAACTCTGACCTGTTTTGAATCAAGCACCTGTCTTTCTTTGGTCTGCGAGTTGTAGTAGTTTATATCAACAATAATATCAAGATATTTGCTGGTGTCATAGACATCTTCTTCAGTGCCATCAAGGTCGGCATCATATTTAAGTGCTATTGTCAGCCCGTCAAGATAAATCTCTTCGCTGAGCATAAGCACAACTGATTGATACTCAAGTGGCTGAAGTTGTGTAAGCCCGGTCGCCGTACCATATGTCGGAAAGTTTGAGTCATCTGCTATCATAAACATATTGCCAGCATATTCCATAATCTCAGAGGCAAGGAAACGTTGGTCAATAGTCACCCCCTCACTTCCAATAGGTACATATTCACATACCCCTGCCATAATGTTTTCGACAGCGGTCTCATAGTCACGACCGAGTGTAAACCTAGAACTTCCACTGCCCGAAAAATCATATCTAAGAATATTGCTACTCTCATCCATATATACAGTCACATCGTTATAGATTGTAAAGGTGTCATCAGCATTCAATGCGACTTCGCCTATAATATTCTCAAGTATCCAATTTTGAATTTTCTCAATCTGCCTATCAACAAGCCCGACATATGCACCCAAAATTCTGAAAGATTCTTTTGCATCAGCAAGGGCATCGTCAACACTTGCATAATCTCCTATTTGAACACTGTATGAGCCATCCTCAAGTGTGTCAATAGTGACTTCGTCAGGTTCATCATCAATTGCATAGCAGTAGATAGCATACTCTAAAGTCTTAACATAGTCAGAAAAATGCTCGTAGTCGGTCGCCTTGTCACTTTCATCCAATGTACTCGTAGTCAAATATAAATCCTCATAAGAATCTCTAGAGAAGATTACTCCAGAATAATAATTATTAATATCTAATGTTGGCTCAATTGTTGTTCTAACATAATCTTTATCGTTTATAGAAATAAGATTTTCAGGACTACTATAAACAAATGCTTTTAAATCATCCCTGCTTGTGTCTGCCTCCATTGTCCAGTTCCATGCAACACTAGGGTCTGCACCAACAATATAAAATGGGCCTGTAAGTTCCGCTTCAGTCTCACTTCCATCATTACCTACCACAATTGCATTTGTAACAGTGCCAATCGTATCTACTTGATATCGGATACTATCATAGAGGTAATTTATATTGTCTTTATTGAAATCGGGTAATCTTTGTGTGATAGTGTTTAGAGTTGATATCCCATAAATACTGAAAAGTTCTTGCATAATACGAAAAGCATATTGCCCATAATAATCATTTTCAACTTCGCTAGTACCACCTGAGCCAACATTGTAATCATAATCGTCAGGTCGATAAAGGACCTTTGCACCATACATTTCGACTGCGACACTACTGTTAAAATCGTCATCATCAAAATCTTCTCCGCCCTCATCTCCTGACAGACCAATACAGCCTGTACTTATAAAAGCAAAGCATAGTATCATGCAAAATGCCAATATTTTATACCATAAACTACTCTTTTTTATCTTCATAACTTTATTTTACCCGATTTATCAATAAAAATCAACAATTTAACATACTTTAAACAAAAAAGAACGATTTTTGTCGTTCTTCTTGTTGTTACACATAATATTCTTCGTCTTCACCATTTTCATTTGTTACTACAAATTTATAACTTACACTACCAGCAGTATTTTCAGGCAAATCTTGATTTTCTATAAAGTTTCTCGAAAAAGTATTTTCTCTATGTTCCAATTCCACTTCATAATATTGATTATTGTTTAAGTTTTCTATTAATGTTTTATCGCTATTATTTGTTTGATTTTCTTTGATTTGCACTGTATATTCTTCATAGCCATTTTCATTAATATTTAAAATTACAATTGCTCGCGATGTCCCTTCTAATGTAGTATCTAATCGCCCCCCATTATCCTTAATAATACTTAATGTATTGCTATCAACTCTATCAATAGCACCATCATTTGCAAGTTTTGTGTTTACCGCATCTCTAAGTTCGCTTCTAGCATCTTGAATAGATGGATTATAACTAAAAACATATTCAGTAACATATCTTGCCCCAAAGAAATCATTTGTATCAAATGCATTATTTAATAATTCACTATTCGGATTAACTAAATTTTCAATACTAACATTCTCTTTTGGCTCAACATTTTCTATATAATATCCTTTGACATTATTAGATTGATTATAAAAGAAAAACATTCTTATATTATCTATATTCCCTCGCCCGTCGTCTACAATTTCCCACTTTGCATCTTCTACTTTGTTCATATCATAAGTGTTCCCTATTGCCTTACTTACCATATTTTCGTAAAGGTAATCATTTAAAGTGTCAGATACAATGGCTTGATACTCTTCATTGCCATTTTTGAAAAGTTCGGCAACTGTTGTCGGAGCATCAGGGTCAGGCTCTGGTTCAGGTTCCGGCTCTGGCTCAGGCTCTGGTTCAGGTTCTGGATCCGGCTCTGGTTCAGGTTCTGGTTCCGGCTCTGGCTCTGGTTCTGGATCCGGCTCTGGCTCTGGTTCAGGTTCTGGATCCGGGTCTATGATTATTGGTGGTTTATCATTTGTGTTTTCATTGTCATTAAAACATCCAGCAAAAGCGAATGTTGAGCCGATAATCGCAACAATTCCCATCATTACGGCACCGACTTTTGCCAAAAATCTCATTCTATATGCTTTTTTGGTAGATTTTAATATATCTTTTTCATCTTTCATATTTCCATATCTCCCCTTATAGCAATATTATATCACACATAGAATAAAAATCAATACTTTTTTTAAATTTTTTAATTTTTTTACAAAAATTGCTTAAATTCCCTTGACTTTGCATTAAAAATGAGGTTTAAGTTTATCCTCATAAATGCTATATTCTTAAAAGTCAAATTTTACATTTTGCCAAGCGAATAAACTTTTATGATAAATATTATATACATAGATAAATAAATTTGTATCCTATATAAAATCTATATAAAAACTAAAAAAATCAGTTTGCTAAGGGCAAGAAAGCCCATACAACCGCCATCACTATGGCAGTTGTATGCAAAAGCATTTATGCTTTTGAAGTGCTTTTTAAAGCACGGCTTTCTTGCCCGCAAGCAAACTGACTTTTTCTATTCAATTACTTTTGCGAATCATCCTCTTCGTCTTGAGTGCCATCTTCACTATCTGGCTCTTCGCTACTGCCTGTCTCGTCTATATTCTCTTCATCTTTATTTGGCATAGTCACAATGCCAAGCACGACAAGCAGTCCAGCGACAGCCATAATAAGCCCTTTGACCAAATCGTTATCCACAGAGAAGCCAAAGAGGTCACCAAGAGCATTTAATAGCACGACGACCGCTCCCGCAAGAGCCGTCCAAAAACTGTAGGACTTAAAATTTTTCTTCATCTTCTCTCCTTTCCATAAGTTCGACCAGTCGTTCAACTTGCACTTTGACATCGCTTATCACTTGCAGGCTGTCAGCGAGAGCCTCAATAGTTTCGCGATAACTTTCTTCACGTTTTGCACTATCTTTAAGTTGATAGAAGAAAAGAAAGACAAACAGCATAGCGAACACCCCGTAACTTATGACACTTTTTAAAAGTTCTGACCAGAAATCCATTTAATATTCTCCTTCTTGTCTATTTTGAGGACTTCTTGGAAAATATTTTCTTCTTTTAAAAGGAAGTGCTTATTAATCAGTCGAATATGATTTTTATATACTATTTTCATTGTTTTTCGCTCACAAATAGGACGAAATTTGAAATAGTAGTCTCGCCACCAGAGGTTATCTTCACATTAAAAACATTGCCTACGATGTTAGTTCTAATCTTTTGAATATTTGCTTTGCCAGACACTTCAAACTTTTTGGACATTTTATCGCTAGAGATAGTCACGGTTATATCTCCGCTCGTCTTCACGGTAAAAGATTTGATACGTTTTTTCTTGCTATGATGCCCAAAATCTGTATCAGTGCTTTGCCATACCCCGCCCAAAGTACTGCCAAAAATTTTGCCATCCGTTGTAAGTTGACCAATTTTGCCCTTATACTGACCGTTAAAGCAGGCGACAAGTTTAGATTTATATGGATTGTTTAAGGCAAGGACTTGGTTTATATCCACTCCTCGCACTATTTCAGTATAACCTGACTCTATATCATGGATAATCAAGGTATTATTTTTGTAACCACCGCTATAAGATTCGCATCCAACACTTTCGCCGTCACCAAAATCACACCTGCAAGCAAGATAAATTTTTCCTTCATAGCAGGTGGCATAGGCATTTTCTTGTCTACAAGATGAAATCAAATCTTTACAGGCAATTTCGACCTCACTCACCGATGAGCCGTTGAAACATTTAAGGGCATACCGCTCCAAAAAATACACTCTGTCACCACTTTGTGCTATGGTGTTTGGATATATGTAACTGTCAGAAAGGTACATATGATTTATTGAAAAATCTTCGTTTGAACCATAAATTGACAGTTGTGTAATGCCATAATCACGAAAAACGTAGATATAATCATCAAAAGATATTATTTTATTTAAAGTTCCACGTTCATCGGAAAAATCAAGCCGTTTGGTCTTTTCATCCGTCCAAGCGGTTATGTCAAGGTCTTCAGTGTAAACAAGTTGATTGTTGCCTGTGGCGGTTATGGCAAAAAGTTTACCATAATGGGCACAGCACGATTTGATGACAGGCACATTTTCAACCGTTTGACTGCCTACACTTGTCAATGTAAGCAAATCTTGCCCTTCACCAAAGAACAAAAGCATATCCTCGTCTTCCACTCTGTAGTAAAGAGCATACGGGATATCTGTAAAATTGTTTGGGACTATAAATGTCGCCAGCCTTTGTCTGAAAATATTGTCGTAGCAGATATATCCCTCATCATTATAATAAAATAGGTAGTAGCAGTTGATATCATCTTGACTATCATACCATTTCATCTTCCAAATCGCTTTGACCTCATCGCCTCTTATGCTAATCAAACTTTCGTTGTCAAGGTCGGTGAAAGAGGTCGGCATTTTTATATCTTCAAACCCATATCCCGTCTTTAGATCGCCGTCCTCTGTCAAAAAGTTGTAGGTACATTTGACACTCCCCGTCTTTTGCAATTCATCGCTTTCTGTCGACAGTGGTTTATTAAATAGCGAATATTCAAACTCCTCCTGCTTAGTCTTTTCTGTTTTAAGGGTATTACGATAAAACATTATAGCCATCTCCTTTTAGGAATATGAGTTTCACTCCTCTTTCTTGCCATAATAGAGAGAGTATTTTTAAAACGTTCCTCCCAAATATCAGCCTCATCAAAGAGAGTCTGCTGGAAGTAGTACTCTCTTGCAATGCCATAGGCATAAATTCTGTTTGGCAAGGTGGAATAAAACTCGCTATCTATGGCCAGTTCCGCAGGCTCCGCTTGGTAGATTATATCCACGGTGTTTGCAAATGCCATAAGGTAACTGTCGTATGCCTTAAACTTCACTTTTCGTCCAAGGCTATCTCTTACCGAAATGATATGAAGGACTTTGCTTGAAAGAGAAGAATATTCTACTTTAAAATTCGTAGTACTAACTCTCTGCCACTTTACAATAGGAACATATTCGCTTGCCACTTCATTGTTGACAAGGTTGAAACATTTGACAAGACTGTCGCAAATCTCCGACTGCTCTTCGTCAAGAACGGAGTTATTTTCAAGTGCTTGCCCAAGTGATTGGTTTTCTGTAAATTCGCAGGCAAGAATAATTATATCTTTTACTGACATATTGCCTCCCTTAGCAAGTTGACTTGCTGTTTTATTTGTTTTTTGTATAATTCTTCATTGCTTTTCTCTATTTCTTCGATTATTTTATCTCGCCGCTCACTTCGCGTTCTAAGTGCATAGGATAGTGTCCGCTCGTCAAGGCTATCAAAAGGCACAGTAAAACAATAACTACTCTTCTGCCCTTTAGAGTGAATTTCATATCTAAGATTATCAAGATTAAAAAGGACAATATAACTGTCATCAATCTCTTTCAAGCGGTCACAAATATAGTAGACATCACCTTTGATTTCAAGATAATTTTTCAAAATAACCTCCAAAATAGATAAAAAAGGCAAAAAATAACATTTTTTTTGCCTTTTATCATAAATTTAAATGTTATTCACCCTCACTAGAGTTTACTGTTATATTGCTAGTGAATGGGTTTGTAACTGTTGCTTTGATGCCAGAAATCTTAGCCTGTCCGCATGGTTTGTCGCAGATAAGTTCGGCATATTTTACAAGGGTTGCACTGTAGGTTGGATAGCCTTGATTTTGTTTTAAAATTCGTCCATCCTCACCTTCAAGCCATTTCCAATCGCAAAGTTCGTGGATAGTGAAGTCGTTGGTATTTAATAGATACATTGTGTCATCATCCACAAATCTATCAGCAACAACTGGAATACCATTGTGAGTGATAGTCTTGTATCCGCCTTCAAGTTCGGTCACGTCAATATTGCGTCTGTATGCTCCAAGATATTCTTGATATGCTCGTCTTACCTGACTTGAGCAGGTGATAAAGTTGATTTTAGAGTCAACATTCATGTCAAGGAAGTCAACGGCTTGTTGAATTAAGATATCAGATATCTCTTGAGATGTTGAACTTGTATAAGGTGTGAGCCATGGATATTCGGTTTTGCTCACTCCGTAGATTGTATTTTGAGTTGAGTCGAATATTCTGCCAAGTCCAGATATTTCAAAATCTTTAGAGCCTTGAACATAAAATTTGTGACCACTAGAGATAGTCACAGATGCACTTGTCTCATAGGTAAATTTCTTGTTTACTCTGTCAACGTATGTGATTTTTAAAGGTGCAGTGTTGACCTTGCTTGAGCCGTTGTACACATCAATAAGCATACCCTCAATCAAGTTGTTGACCTTGTCACAAGTAACGGTTGTACCACTTTGAGATGATGCTGTCGCTAAAAGCCCAGTACCATCACCATATAACATTCTGCCAAGATTGAATGAACTTGCCTTTACAAGTCCCTCCATTTCATCTGAAAGTAGGTTTACAAAAGCACCAATATTGTTTGCAGATGCCCTGATTGCCTTGTCAGATATCTCGATTTTGCCATAAAGGTTTTTAAGGTCGGCTACAAATTGCACATAACCATTTCCAGAAGAAGTAGGCAAAGCCCCCTCTTCACTTCCAGCACCGATACCGCCATTGATACCAAATGGTGCAAGTTTTCTAACTTCTTTACCCCAAACATCCTTGCTTGAGTGTTTAATTCTTGCCAAAAGTGGATTTGCATTTACGTTAAGTTGGTTTGCAACAACACCAAGATAGACATTTTTAAGTGCACTTTCGGCTGTCTGTAATGTTACCATTTTCATCTCCTTTTTTATTTTTAAAAGAATTTTAATAGTTTTTGATTTTTTAATGTTTTTTGTTGATTTTTAATTTTTTTAAAAATATTTTTATTTTCAAAATAAGAATATTTTTATTTTGTCAAATATACTTAATTTTTTAAGAAAATCACTCAAATTTAAGGGGGAAATTTAAAATATCAAAAAATATTTTTAATATACAATTAAAAATTTTTAAAATGAATATATTTTTCTTAAAATAATGTAATTTTTATTATTCTGATTGAAAATAAAGCATTTTTTACTAAAAATAATGTAATTTTTAATTAATTGTTGATATTTTTTAGTTTTAGTTTGATATTTTTATAAAATTTAACTGAACATATTATTCAATATCTTTTTCGCTTCATCAAGCGTCTTAGGGCTATCAGGAAGAACTCCCGATACCCTTTGCCCGCCCTGTGAAGATATGATATATGGTGGTTTTTGTTTTTGCAATTCATCCAAGTAATTTTCTATAATCTTATTTTTTACTTCGTCATTATTAAGCACATATTGACTGATTAGTGGGTCGCTTTGTTTTACTTTTATGTGATTTAATATAACATTTGCCCAAGCGTCCTCGTATGGATTTTTAATCCTGTTGCCTTCAAGATAACTCTTTATCTCGTCAGCATAATCTTTTGCAAGCACATTTTCTTCAAGGAATTGACTAAGATGTGAGAGGTAATCTTCTTGATTATTGTCTCCCTGCCCTATAGTTTGCTCTTCACTCGAAAAACCTTCATCTTGAGATAATTTATTATTTTCGACATAATTTTCGTGATTTTTTGTTGATTTTTCGTTATTTTCTTGAAAATCTGTCTGTTTTTCTTGCGAAGTATCAGTCTTTTGAGTATTCTCTTTATCAATTTTATCTTGTTGCAATGACTTCAAAAGTTGGCATTTCCTGGTAAATTCCGCTTCCAAATTGTTGTAAGCCTCAAGTAGAGCCATGGCATCTTTAAATTTACCAAGTTGCCCTTGAGAGCCAACGTCACTCACAGCACTTTTCTCATCCGCTACGTTTAAAGCATTTGCCGGTTCCATTGTTGGTTGTTCTCGTCTTTCATCCATCTTTTAACCCTCCATTTCTAATTTTTTCTTGTGAGCCTTAATATGCTCATTAAATATCCTATCTATCTTTGGATTTTTTTCTTTCGCCTTTTCATAATCTTCACCGAGCATAAAGGCAATATGTGAGTTTATATGCAGTTTGTCATCATCTATTTCGCTTGTGGCTATGCTCTGCCCGCCAAGCATCTTTAGGTTTTCATTGTCGGCACGTTTAAGGTGAAGTTCGTTTATATCTTGGGCATTTTCCCAAATACCTAGTCCTAACATCTCAAGTATTTTGCACTTCATCCGATTTGTTAAATTGCCATTCTCGTCGTTAAGCAAACCTTTGTCAAGAAGTGAGAATATCATCTCTCGCCTTTGTGATAAGGTTTGACTGCCGTCAGTTTGGTTTTCAAGTTCTATATCATCACTTGAAATATCTGACGATGAGAAATAGAACATTTCAATCTGCTCATTTTCACCTACAATTTTTGCAAGTCTAGGAAAGACTGCATATTGTTTGTACAGTCTTAAAATCATCTTGGCAATATCTCGGCATGCAAATCTTATACTTTCAACTGAGGCATTAAGTCTAGTCTCATCTTGAGATATCAAAAGTTCAAGGGCATTTCCACTTATATTCGAAGAGATTGTGCTGGTGCTAAGTAGGTCGTTTACCCCACTAATCTTGTTAAACTCTTCAAGCAGATAATTCTCCTCCTCTGCAAGTGCTGATGGCAGGTTCTCGCCCTGCAGATATTTTGGTTCGTTCGACCCTTGACGATAAACCAAAACTTTCCCTGGACATAATCCCTCGTCTTCAAGATTATCAAGATCGACTGAGCCATCTTCGACACTAAGCACACCAAGTGACAGTCTGTTTATAAACTCATGTTTACGATTCTTTACCGCATTGAAGGCTCTTTGCACAGGCACCAGTCTTTCAATAATACTTGTACCCCAAAAACAGCCGGGCTCTTCAATGCTTGTCTGTCTTATAAACGGAAAGTCTCGAGTATGATTTTCTCCAATCGTGTATGGAAGGTCTCCATCATATACGAGCAAGTCACCCGCCACAATAGTCAGTCTTCCATTTTCATATTCGGCATTTGGTTTAACATATCTCTCAATAACCACACTGCTGTTATCCATAACAGTCTCTACCATCTTATGAGCGGTGCCGTTAAAACCTAGCCCGCCAAGTCCGACTGAGACATTGTCGAGTGTAAATGTGTTTATCTTCTCGCCTTGGACGTCCACTCCGTACATACTCTTAATCTTCTCTACAGGATATGCCTTGGCATAGATAATGCTTTGGCACTCCCCTAAATTTTCGCAGGTGGAGGAGTCTGGGTAGATTTCAAACGGACTTACCACACTAAGTTCCACCTCGCCCGATTTCACAGGCTCGCCGTCCTCATCCATGCCCACAGTCTGCCCGATATTTGGGTTCCAGCCGACTTTATAAAAGACAGTTCCGCACACCTCTGACCACTTGATGGCTTGATTTACTTTGCTTTCTATCTCGAGTTTGTTCTTGAGTGACTTGTAAATCTTTTTAGATACCTTCGCAGTCTGCTTATCTCGTTCGTCATTGGTTGCTGGAATGACGTTGATATCTGGTTTTATCCTAGAAAGTTTTGCAAACCTTATATCATAGATAGGTGCAATATGGTTGTATACCTCCCTCTCCTGCCAAAAGTATTGTCTATCACTATCCTCAAGTTGTCCGCCGTAACCAATATTGCAATATTGATTGCCCATCAAAAAGTTCATATTTATCTGCCAAATAAGGTCGAAACTCCTACGTGCTTCCCCACGTCTTTGCAGTTCGTCCTTGACCTCTTTGACAATTTTTTGATTATTATCCTTTTTCATCTTATTTTCCTCGTCTTTTTATTTAATTTAAAGGGACTTTCTATCCCCTTTGGAATTTGCAGTTTTGCAATTTCCTCATACATTCCTTTTAGGCACTCTTCACAAAAACATAAGTCTCGCTTTATGATGCCTTTTGTGGAAAAACTATATTTTGCCAAGTTGTTGCAACCGTAAAAGTCACATTTTACCATATGAGTGCATCTACGAATTTCCATTTTGTTCCCCCTTTTTCAAAAGTCCTTCCAGTCGCATTTTTTCTTCTTCTAACTCTTCATCGCTCATGCCTAGCACCTGTTCCTCGTAACTACGATAGTATCGCTCCAAAAGTAATTTCGCCGCCGATATATCAGGACTATAATGTTTTTTGGTAACCTTTTTCTTTTGCAATGTCTCCTGTCCATCTTTGTCAAGGCTATATTCTTCAGCAACTTCAAGAGCATCATAGCCAAGAGCACGTTTAAGCAAGGCACGCCTTATCTCATCTTCTTCCACACCATGCTCCTTTTAGCAACCTTCGCCTTGATTATATAACCCCAGCTCGCCAAAATTCAATGTTATATGCCAACTTTTTTCACTAAAACTGTAACAACATGATTTATTATCGCTAAAATGTTATTGTAGAGGTCAACATATGAAGAATTTGCTCCAATTTCAAAATGTTAAATTTTTTTACCAAACAAAGGAGAGCGAAATCAATGCTCTTGAAAATATCTCTTTTTCGATTGACGAAAAGGAATTTTCTTCCATTGTAGGTCCAAGCGGTTGTGGCAAAACCACCATCCTTTCACTGACCGCAGGACTTTTGACCCCTTCTGAAGGTAAAATTATCCTAAATGGTCAGCCTGTCACTAAAAATGATAGCCGAATTGGATATATGTTCCAACGTGACCAACTCTTTGAATGGCGTACCATTTGGCAGAACATAATTCTCGGACTTGAACTTCAAAAGAAGCATAAGGACCCAGAAAAACTTGATTTTGCTGAAAAACTTCTAAAAAAATATGACCTCTACAACTTCAAAAATAAAAAACCTCGCCAGTTAAGTGGAGGCATGCGACAACGAGTAGCACTTATCCGCACTCTCGTGTTGGAGCCAAAACTACTTTTGCTTGACGAACCTTTTTCGGCACTTGACTTTCAGACAAGGTTAAAAGTTTGCGATGACGTGTATGACATCATAAAAAGCGAACAAAAGACCGCCCTCTTAGTCACCCATGATATTTCAGAGGCACTAAGTATGTCTGATAAAATTATCCTACTATCAAAAAGACCGGCAGTAGTCAAAGAGGTCGTAAAGATTTCCTTTCAAGGGCAAACCCCACTTGCAAAACGCGAGGACAAAGAGTTTGGCAAATACTTTGAGATGATTTGGAGAAATCTTGTCTGATGAAATGCAAAAACAAAAACAAAATTATATCCTATTCGCTCGCTCGTAAAAAGTATCTTAGAAAAATAAAAAAAGATAAAATTTTAGTCTTGTTTTGGCAGATTGCACTGTTTGCTCTCTTTCTAGGAATTTGGCAACTACTTGCTGATACTAATGTTATCGACCCATTTTTCTTCTCAAGTCCATCAAGGATTGTAACCACCATTATTGACCTGGCAGGTGATGGCAACCTTTGGATTCACATTTGGACATCGCTTTATGAGACAATAATTGGATTTATCATAGCCACTCTGCTTGGAGTGATAATTGCAATCGCACTTTGGTGGAGCGAAAAACTTAGGCGGATTATGGAACCGTACCTGATTATCTTGAATAGTTTGCCAAAAATTGCTCTCGGTCCGATGATTATCTTTTGGGTTGGCTCGGGAACATGGGCTACAATTGTAATGTGTGTGCTAATATGCATAGTCATCACTACAATTTCAATGCTCAATGCCTTCATTTCATGTGATAACGATAAAATACTTCTCATGAAATCAATGCATGCAAATAAATTCCAAATACTTTTTAAACTAATCTTGCCAAATGCACTACCCGAATTTACCTCAGTACTCAAAATAAACGTGGGAATGAGTTGGGTAGGAACCATTATGGGCGAATACCTCTCAAGCAAGGCAGGACTTGGCTACCTCATCAACTACGGCAGTCAAATACTCAAACTCGACATTGTCATGGCAAGCATAACTCTCCTTTGTATACTTGCCGCAGGAATGTACTTTTTGGTCAGCCCACTTGAGAAAAAATACAAAAGATGATTTTCTTAAAGTTATCCAAAATTTTCTTTTATAATTTAAATATTAATATATATTAAATTTATTAAAAATATAAAAATTAATAAAATATTAAAAAAATATTATTTTATAGCAAAAAAATATATAATAATAAATAAAAATAAAAAAAAGAAAAAAATAAATAATAAAAAAAGAAAAAAATTCGATAAACAAAAAGTCGGAAAGCCCAAAATTTCGACAAAAAATATGCTTTTTATTCAAAATTTTGTCTATTTTTATGACTTTTGACAGTAAAAATCACTAATTTTTAGGCTTTTAACTAGGTTTTTCTAGGTTTTCTTAGGTTTTTCTAGGTTATCAAAAACAAGGAAAAAGCAACCTAGGCTTGTAAAAATAAACAAGCATAGGTTGTAGCAAAAACCTATGCGAGAACCCAAATAAAACCCCAAACACTAACCCATACAACAACCCAAGCGGAAGCCTAAGCATTAAGCCAAGTAAAAAAACTAAACAAAGTCTAAACAAAAAACAAAAACTAAAAATTTTAAATATTTTGATACAAAAGAAAGCAAAAATACGTTGAAATTTAATAAAAAACTTATTTTTAAAGGCCTTTTCGCGGTTTTAATTTAATTTTCTTGTCAGAATTTTTCAAGAAAATTAGGTCAAATAACACAAATATCCCCATAATGCTGGCCATAGGGTAAAGATAAGTTACTATAAAACCAAATCCCAGTAGGCTAAGTAGCGAAGGCAGTATTATGCTTATAACAAAATTTAAAAATTCATTATTGCACAGCCCTCGAACTAAAAAAGAAGATGTATATATAAGCGAAAATAGTGTGGTGCTACAGCCTACTGCGATTATGATTTTCATTGCTAGCCCTTGATAACCATCAAATAACATAAGTAACGGCATCTCTAGCGAAAGAGCCATAGGATGTTGAAGCAAAATAATATTTACAAACATCAAAATTAGCATAAGCACGAGTGCTGAAATAAAACCCACTCGTGCTTTTTGCCTATTTGTCAAGCCCTGCCCTAGACTTGCAATCATCACACAGCCATTGGAGGTGTTCAAGGCAACATACATGATACTGTAAAAGAATGCCCACCCTGAAATCTCGCTTTCATAAAGAGGCAAAGTAAAGGAGGACTTGCTAGACAAGAGCAACAAAAATAGGATAATCATAATCGGCACGAAGACAAGATTTACCTTATTTAAAATATTTGCACCCTTCTTCAAAATTAGCAGACACACAAGCATGACGGCTATAAAAATCAAAAAGTTTAAATAAAAACTGTTAAACGATAGCAAGTTGTCAACACCTGCAAACATTGCTGACGAAAAGATTATCGATAAGATTAGATTAAACAGAAAAAATAGTTTAGAATTTTTAGTTTTTTCTATAATCGCATCGCTCTTTGCAAGTATCAGATAAAAAACACCCCAAAAAAGGAAGAAGACAAAAAACAGACATGGCAATGACCAGTAGCCAAACCTTGCAAAAAACACTGCAACCTCTTTCCCGCTGATAAACCCCGAGCCTATCACCGACCCCACAATCGCAAGAATGACAGAAAACACCTTCATAGTTTAGTCTATTAATTAAAGGGCTGAATTAGAATAATATTTTCAAAAACATAATGTTATTATAGGCATATAGCAAATACAAAATATATAAAAAATTGTTTTTTAGACAAACAAAAACTCTCTAAAACAAAAATTTATTAAAGGTAATCAAAAAACTACGAAAAATAAAACATTTTGAAACAACACAATACATTTAGTGGCAAAATCAAAAGTTTGTTAAAAAAAATACTTAAAAGGAGGCTTTATGATTATAAACACAAGTTATAGAATGGGAAGTTTTGTCGACCTTTGCAGATGCCCATGCTACGGCTCATGGCAGACAAGTTGTCCGCCTTTCAACTGCCCTTGTCCCTATCCTGATTGTAACTGCGGTTGTCCTTCTCCCTGCAATCACTTTGACAATCCTTGTCATGACTTTCCGCCTTCCAATCACTTTGACCATTCATGCCGAAACTTCCCGTCCTGTAGTCGCCCATGCGACAATGGTAACTTCTGCTCTCCCCAAAACCTACTTTTCTTCTTTGCTGGATATCTTTCAAACAAAAGAAGATAAAAATTTCCGTAGACATTTGTCTACGGATTTTGTTTCGTCAATAGTTTATGATATAATCACTCTAAGGAGCCATATATGCGTAGATTTTTTGGAAGAAAAGAAGATGATAAAATTATCATTGACGGAGGCGAATGCTTCCACATGAAAAAGGTACTGAGAATGAATGAAAAAGATAATGTCATCGCCTGTGTCAATGACGAAAATGACTATTACTGCACAATTGAGAACATGAACAAGGATAATGCAGTGCTTACCATCGACCGTATAGAGAGAAACAAAGCACTGCCAAACAGGAATATAGTCCTCTTTCAAATGCTACCAAAAAAGGACTATTTTGATGAGATATTGCCAAAAGCCATTGAACTTGGAGTCAATGAAATCTATTTCTTCACCTCGCAATATTCTTCTGGTAAAAACTTTAAACGAGAACGAGTGGACAGCCAAGTGCTTTCCGCGTGCAAACAATGCGAGCGGTCTATTCTCGTACCCGTCCATGACGTACTTGATTTTGAAGATATGATAAAAAAACTTGATGGTTTTGACACGATCATATTCGCAAATGAACATGAGAAAGACCAGCACTTTACAACCAGCATGGTCGAAGACAAGGACAATATCGCAGTTGTCATTGGAGGCGAAGGCGGTTTTAGTGAAGATGAGGCAAAGGCTTTGATAAAACAAGGTGCATCCTCTTTCACCCTTGGCAGTCGTATTTTAAGATGCGACACTGCAGTGGTATCAGTCTTGACACTTGTAGGAATTTTTAGCAATAATTAATGAAAAAGATTGAAAATCTTTAAAAAAAATAATAAAAAACAAACAATTTATGAGAAAAAATAAAAATAATAAATATTTTTGACGAAAAATATAAAAATATTAAAATTATTTATGATAAATTTAAAAATGTAATTTAAATAAAAAAAATTCAACCCATGTTGCATCACCACTTAATAAATTGCCTTTTGGGCTTGGTTGAATTCATTAATATTGTATTACAAAAAAATAAAAATCAATAATTTAGGAGCAGAAAAATGATTTTATTTGTCAGGCATGGACAGACTTATGCAAATTTGGAAGGTTTAATACAAGGACAACTAGATAGCCCCCTCACCGAAGAAGGTCTTATGCAAGCAAAAACAACAGCAGAAAAACTTAAAAATACAAAGATTGATATCATCTATACCTCACCGCTTATTCGTGCAAGTAAGACAAGTGAGGTGATAAATGTCTATCATAACATACCAATCATACAAGATGAACGGTTGAAAGAACAAAATGCTGGCGATGCGACAGGGCGAAAGTACAGTGATGCGACAAAGGAAGAGACAGAGGACTTTATCAAAAATCCTCACAAATATCATGCCGAAAGTTTCAAAGACCTATATGACCGCAATGTTGACTTTTTCAAAACCATTGAAAACACTGACAAAAACATTCTAATTGTCTCGCATAGTGGTGTGTGGAAAATGCTTCGAAGATATGTGTTAGGTCTTGGCATTTATGATGACGTGGAAACAATCGAAAATTGTGAGGTCAAAGTTTTAAAAGAATAAAAATAAAATATCAAAATAAATGTCAATTTTTTAAAAAATATAAAAATTTTTAATTTTTTATATAATTATATAATTTAAATAAAAAATATCTGACAGTCTATTACAAAAAATGTAATTTTGTCAGATATTTTTTAAAAGAAGATTTTTTTGAGTTTAAAAACAATTTTATTATTGCATTAAATTAAAATTTTATTCATATTTTACAAAAATTTATTTTATTTTTAAAAATTATGTCGTTAAAAGCATTTTTTATTTTATTTTTTAAGTTTTCGAAAAATTTTACATTTTCTTTAAGAAATTGTTATATTTGATATAGGAACTATCGCCTATCTCATCAGCCAACTGTTGAAGTTTGGCTCTGGTCTGTTTGTCAAGACTCTTTGGTGCCTCGGCTTTTATTGTTACAAGCAAGTCGCCGCAACTATCGCTATTGAGGTCTTTCACACCTCTATTCTTCAGTCGCATAACTGTGCCGGATGGTGTGAGTTCTGGAATGGTCAGTGTATACTTGCCGTCAAGGGTTGGAATATCAACCTTCCCGCCAAGCAATGTCAAAGTAAACGGAAGATATAGGTCGAGATAGAGGTCCTTACCTTTTCTAACAAGCAACTTATGAGGGCTTACAGTTATCTTGATATTAAGGTCGCCGTTTACCCCGCCTCCAGCAGGGCTGTTCCCTTCATTTCGAAGTCTAAGTGTTTGCCCGTTATCAATACCCGCTGGGAATTTGACTTGAACAGTCTTG
The DNA here is from genome assembly GCA_904397185.1 of uncultured Clostridia bacterium. Taxonomy (GTDB): domain Bacteria; phylum Bacillota; class Clostridia; order Christensenellales; family UBA1242; genus Caccovivens. Next base: position 5,633 of record CAJFOL010000003.1, on the reverse strand, counting down.
TTGGTCTTTTGAACACCCTTTCCATTACAAGATTGACATTTTTCTTTGATAATCTTACCACTACCATTACATTTTGGACATCCTGCCTCTCTTATAGTTGTGCCAAAGAGAGTGTTTTGTTGATAGCGAACTCGACCAGTACCATTACACTCAGGGCAAGTCGAAAATTCTTTGCCATTCTTTGCACCAGTGCCATTGCATGACGAGCATCTGTCGAGTTTGCTTATTGTGATATTCTTCGTACACCCAAAACAAGCCTCTTCAAAAGTCAAATTGACTGCAATATTGATATCCGAGCCTCTTTGGTTGACCTTTTCCGCTCTTCCGCCACCGAAAGCCGAAAATATATCTGAAAAGATATCGGAGAACCCGCCACCGCCACCGAAGAAGTCGCCAAATCCACCACCAGCATTGCCACCGCCTGCTCCGAATGGGTTGCCATCCGCAGAGCCGAATTGGTCATAGTTTGCTCTTTTCTTAGGGTCGCCAAGCACTTCGTATGCTTCATTTATATCCTTGAACTTTTCGGCTGCCTCTGGAGTTTTGTTAAGGTCAGGGTGATATTTTTTTGCAAGTCGTCGATATGCCGACTTTATCTCATCATCACTGGCATTTTTATCAACTCCTAGCACCGAATAATAATCTTTGTTTGCCATTTTTTATTCCTTATTCTGTAAATTCTGCTTCACTGTTTGCAATTTTTCATTGCCAAAGATATTAATCTTTCTGTTTTTCGCTATCTCTTATTATCTCACTTTCAAAGAATCGTTCTTGAAATTCGGTGAGTGCTTTGATTTGGTCGTCTGTATAGTTCTTCTCTCTATCCATAACAACAAGTTTATCATCGTTGTCGTTTGTTCTATGAATAATTGCCTTGACTTCGCCTGTAAATTCTTCAAGCGGTTTAAACTCACCTAGTACATAGGCATCAAGTTCTTCATTATCGCCTGAGATGGTATTTGGAATGTAACCATAGTTTACAGGATAGACAAACCCATGCTTGGGATGTTTGCTCCCAAGCGGTCTATCCATTTTCACTGTAACAATCTTTCCAAGGTAATCTCGTATATTCACAATCTCCCCTTATTTATTGTCATCATCTACAACAACTTCTGGGTCGCTACCATTGTTGCCGTTTGTACCGCTTGCACCATCGGTAGTCCCATTAGGATTTGCTGAACTGTACATCTTTGATACTATACCATTAGAAACATTTGTGAGTTCGTCAATTGCCTTCTTAACTTGGTCAATATCCTCACTAGCCATGTCAGTCTTAGCCTTTTCGATAGCATCTTGAAGTTTCTTTTTATCCTCTTCTTGAAGTTTGTCGCCGTTTTCTTTAAGCATCTTTTCAAGACCATAAACTAGGTTGTCGCCTTGGTTTTTAGTCTCAACAAGTTCCTTACGTTTCTTATCTTCTTCAGCATGGGCCTCAGCCTCTTTAATCGCCCTTTGAATATCCTCTTCTTTGAGGTTTGAAGATGCGGTAATTGTGATATTTTGTTCCTTGTTGGTGCCAAGGTCTTTGGCTGAAACTTTGACTATACCATTTGCATCAATATCAAATGTAACTTCGATTTGTGGAACACCTCTTGGAGCAGGTGGAATATCTGTGAGTTGGAATCTTCCAAGTGTCTTGTTTTGATTTGCAAATTCTCGTTCTCCTTGTAAAACATGGATATCAACACCTGGTTGGTTATCGACAGCGGTTGAGAATATTTGAGATTTTCTTGTAGGTATAGTTGTATTTCTTTCAATAAGTTTTGTAAATACACCGCCAAGTGTTTCAATACCAAGAGAAAGTGGAGTTACGTCAAGAAGAAGCACATCTTTAACCTCTCCGCCAAGAACACCTGCTTGAATTGCTGCACCAACTGCGACACATTCGTCAGGGTTAATGCCCTTGTAAGGTTCTTTGCCTGTGAAGTTTTTAACTGCCTCTTGAACGGCTGGAATACGAGTTGAACCACCGACTAAGATTACCTTATCAATTTGGTTCTTGTCAAGTTTAGCATCAGCGAGTGCTCTAACTGTGCAGTCAATAGTCTCTTTTACAAGGTCTTCAGTGAGTGAGTCGAATTTTGCACGAGTGAGTTCATATTCCATATGTTTAGGACCAGTTGCATCAGCCGAAATGAATGGAAGTGAAATTGTAGTCTTTGGAGTTGCAGAAAGGTCAATCTTAGCCTTTTCAGCAGCCTCTTTAAGTCTTTGCATAGCAAGTTTGTCTTGAGTTAAGTCAATATTGTTTGTCTTTTTAAACTCTTCAACCAAAAGGTCAATAATTCTGTTATCGAAGTCATCTCCGCCTAGACGGGTGTTACCATTTGTTGAAAGAACTTCAAACACACCATCACCTATTTCAAGGATAGACACATCGAATGTACCGCCACCAAGGTCGTATACAAGAATCTTTTGGTTGGCATTTTCACCCTTATCAAGACCATAAGCAAGTGCGGCTGCAGTAGGCTCGTTGATTATACGAAGAACCTCAAGCCCTGCAATCTTACCTGCATCCTTAGTCGCTTGACGTTGTGAGTCGTTGAAATATGCAGGAACGGTGATAACCGCCTGTGTTACAGGTCCACCCAAGTAACTCTCAGCATCGGCTTTAAGTTTTGAAAGTATCATTGCTGATATTTCCTGAGGTGTATACTCTTTGCCATTGAGTTTAACCTTGTAATTTGTACCCATTTCACGTTTGATTGATTGAACAGTGTTTTCAGCATTGACAATCGCTTGTCTCTTTGCAACTTTGCCGACAAGTCTTTCGCCTTCTTTAGTGTAAGCAACAACTGAAGGTGTGGTACGGTCGCCTTCAGCATTGGCAATAACGGTTGGCTTTCCGCCTTCCATAACTGCTACACATGAGTTTGTTGTACCTAAGTCTATACCAATAATCTTTCCCATAATTTTAATCCTCCTTTTTATTGACTATGACTTTTGCATAACGCAGAACTTTATCGTTAAATTTGTACCCCGCTTGATACTCGTCAAGAATAATGTCGTTATCCTTGCTCTCATCTTTCATAACTGCTATAACATTATGCAAATGTGGATTGTATTTTTCACCTATTGAATTGATTTTGACAACTCCTAGGCTCTTTAAAGCATCATTGACACTATTTTCTATCATCTCGACACCTTTTAGGACATTTTCGTCAGTAATTGACTTCTTTGCCTCCTTAAATGTGTCAAGAACTGGCAAGAACACCTCTATCACAGATGCTTGCCCGCTCAGCCTCGCCTGTTTGATATCCTCTATGGCATGACGTCTAAAGTTTTCAAAATCGGCTTGTATTTGCTTTGCAAGGTTTAAATATTCAAGTGACTTGTCGACCTTCTCTTGACAAGATTCACATTCACATTCGTCTTCGCTCTTGTCATCGTGGCACTTGCAAGCATCACCGCACTCGCATTCGCCTTTCTCACATTTACACTCACCATCGCAAGCACAATTTTCTTTTTCACATTTGCACTCACCATCGCAGGTGCATTCATCACTACATTTATTCTCGCCATCACAATGGCATTCATCACCACAGTCGCAGTTCTCACCGCAGTGACACCCGCTCATCTTCTCTTCATCTATCTCGGACATTTAATCTCCTTTTAAGTTATTCAGGTTATCTATCACAACCTTAAGTGCAGAGGCTATACCCGCATAATCCATTCTCTGCGGACCAATAACTCCAATTGATGCAAGTTGTCGTCCGTCAACTTTAATCGGTGCTTTGACAACCGAACAACTCTCCCCTTCGTCCGCAATAGTGACCTCTATATCACCCTTGCCTTCAAGTTCCATTATGGATGAAAGTTGTTTCTCGTCGTCCAGGACATCAAGCACCTTCTTCGCCGACTCAACGTCATTCTTGTTCTCAAGAAGTTTCCCGCTTCCTTCACGTCTGACATCCAAGTACCGTCTGCTGTTAAGTTTTTTAAGCCCATCAATCAGACTGCTAACCACATTCTCAAATGCCTCAATCTCGCTCTTCATCCCCTCTTCAAAAATGTCAATATTGTCTATCATATAGCCAATAGTCTCGCCTTTGAAGTGCTTTGTAAGGTAAACCGATGCATTGTTACAATCTTCCACACTTGCCGTAATGTCAAGTGTCTGATTGATATACCCAGCAATTGTTCCTATCAAAACCATAACCTTATCTTCAAGAAGTGGTATGATTTTGAAATCGGTCAGCACCAAGTTGTCAACCCCGTCAACCATGATAACTGTCGGATAATTGGTCGCTTTTGAGACAATCTTTGCTATCCCCGTCACAATCTCGGTAAGTGAATTGGTCTTTGATGAGATTAAGTTTTTAACCTCGTCAAGTTCCTCCTCGCTAGCCTTTGCATTTTCAAGCAAGTTCTCAACATAGTATCGGTAGCCCTGTGCAGTAGGAATCCTCCCACCTGACGTGTGGAGTTGTTTTAAAAAACCCATCGCCTCAAGTGCATTGAGTTCGCTTCGCAGTGTTGCAGTTGAACACCCAACCGAAGTCGTCTCCTTTATACCACCACTGGTAATCGGCGAACAATCTCGAATGTACTCTTCAACTGCCATGCAAAGAATTTTCTTTTTACGGTCAGATAATTCCATGAACAACCTCTTAACTTTCGACTTTTGAAGCACTCTCTATCACCAAAATATAAAATTTTTGTAAATTTCTTGCAAGTTTAATTTTTAGTAATGATTTGATAACCATGTGATTAAAATTTTGTTTGCTTGCCTATCACCAAGTTTAATAACTAGCAGTCACTCAATAACAACAAAATTTATTTTGTCTCGACTTCTAGCAATTTTAAACCCCGTGATACTAAAACTTTACTTATGCAAAATTTTAGTTAATTCTTTGCAAACCCATAGGTTTTTGCATATCCATCACTTAGTTTACTTTCTATCGCCTAGCCACGGCAAGTAAGTTTGATTGCTGACAATATGAAACTCACAAGTTTTTTGGGTTTACCCTTGTGCCTGTTTACTTATACGTATATATAGGCGGTAAATCCTTACAAAAACCATAAAAATTTTCGATATTTTGGCACTCCAATCATTTAAGTGCTAGCACTATTATATGCATTTTTCACAAAATAGTCAACTATTTCTGCCAAATTTTTGAAAAAATTTTAAAAATTTTTGTTTTATTAAAAAAGTGCCTTACAAACGTAAGACACGATTTTTATTTAAACTATGAAAAACTATTAATTCTTGTAGCCTTTGAGACCAGCCGAAATGGCAACAACGACTTATCCCATTATTTCATTTAATTTGAAAAGACATTCACCTAAAATCGCCAATATTTACTTTAAATTTTAGTATAAACATAGTATCCATCCACTGCCGTTGCACTTCTAGTAAATGAAGAACCATCCAAATATGAATTTGTAAGTCCCAAATCATCAATCAAGTTTGCAGGCACAAGCACGGTCTCCCCACTATCGATATAACCTAAAATATATCCACAAGAAGTTGATGAAGTAACATTTTCAAATACATATTGATTGATTGTCACTGAAGTTAGTCCACTGCAACCTTCGAATGCATTATCTCCAATACCTTCCAAACTTATACAGTTACTTAAATCTACTTTTGTTAGACTAGTGCAATCTTGGAATGCATACTCTCCAATATT
>CAJFOL010000002.1 GCA_904397185.1 uncultured Clostridia bacterium | reverse complement strand
TGTCCGCGAACCAGATGCTGGGCGACTGCCCGAAAATAAATATAAAAAATCATAAATTAAAAATAAAATAATTTAAAAAATCATAAAAATTGAATTAATTTAATTGTTAAAATATAAAATCAAATAAAAAGTGAAAAAAATAAACATATGGTCATATATTAATATTATGACTAATATGAAAAATATTTTTGCAAAAATTTTCAAATGAGATTAAAAAATAGAGTGCAAAATGTGCAACTTAGAAAAATTGTCAAAAAGATAAAGATAGCCAAGTTCCTTTGCATACCTCCTCCTTAAAATCAATCTCTGTCGCCAAAATGTTCATTGAAAAGTCCTTCATGATGATTGCTATGCAATTCGTCAATATGTTCTCGCCTTTGCGGGGTATCATTCGGGAGCGAGAACTCATCAGAAGCCTCAACATTGAAGTTGGCATTTTCGGGGATAGTGTCCTCTTCTTTATCATCATCCTTTTTGCCTATTTTTTTTATGTTTTTTGCAAGGTCTTTCTTGTTTCTAAAAGAGAAAACGGCGATTGTGCCTTTGCCTTTAATCAGTTTAAACACCAAAAATAGGCTTGAAGCACCGACTATGATATAGACGATACGTGATAGAATACTTGCCTGATAGCCAAATATTCCAGCAACAAAGTCATATTGGAGAAGCCCGACAAAGAGCCAGTTTATTGAACCTAATATTGTCAATATAAAGGAAATAATTGTTAACATATTCAACCTCCTAAGATATTTTTTGCAAAAAAAATAAAATCATACATGCAAAAAAACTTGACATAAAAATCAAAAATATGTATAATCTATCATTGAAATTTTAAAAGGAGTTACAACTATGGTACATGTTTTAACACCAGAAGGTAAAAAACAACTTGAAGAAAAACTTAACTATTACAAGACTGTTAGAAGAGTCGAAGTTAGTAAAAAAATAGGCATTGCAAGAGAATTTGGCGACCTTTCTGAAAATTCGGAGTATGATGCAGCCAAAGAGGAACAAGCACAGATAGAGGCTGAAATTCGTGAGATGGAGGATATACTTTTAACCTGCCAAATCATCAACAAACAAGAAGGTTCAAGCGATGTTGTACAGATTGGCTCTCAAGTAAAACTTTACGATGAGGAGTTTGATGAAGAACTTGAATACAAAATTTTAGGTTCGACAGAGAGTGACCCTGCTCATGGTATCATCTCAAACATTTCACCAGTTGGCTCTGCTCTTTTAGGCAAGAAAAAAGGTGACGTCATTAAGGTTAGAACTGACGGAAGTGAAATTACCTATAAGATTTTAGGAATAAAATAGGTGAAATTCTATCACCTGTTTTTATTCAGTCTAAAATATGGTCTACACTTTAAAATACTTTTTCGTAATTTTGACTATAAATATGCAAAATTCAATAAAATAGTCTGATTTTTATTTCAAGCACTTGCAAAAAATATTTTTATATTGTATAATTATAATATATTAAAGTTTGGAATTTATTAGATATGATGTTTAAAAACTCGATAAAACTATTGTGTGCTAATTTTGATAAGGTTTGGAAACTTCTTGTTTACCATATTTTATCTATTGCCCTATGTTTTGGACTGCTATGCATATTTTACGACTTTTTCCTTGAAGCGGGGAGAGTAGCCTTTAATGATTCGAACCTTGACACAATGTTCCAAACAGGCACACTTTACGGCGCATCAATTGCAAGCGGACTGACCGCTGTCGCTGATTTTGTCATCATATTCTTTCAACAAATCTTTACAAATGTCGGGATAGGGATATACTTTGTCATCATAGCATTCATCTTGCTTCCTTTTCTTCTAAATGTGGGCAAATTTGTTATGTGTGAAATGATGTACGGCTATATGTCATCATGCCAAAAACAAAGTTTTGTAAGCACTTATCTTAAAACTTTGAAATATTCACTCGTTTATGCCATCCTTAAAACCTTCTATTCAATTCCTTTCAATGCATTGATTGTTTTAAGTATGTGGTCCTTAACCCGTATTGATAACGACATTTTTGATTACATTATGCCGTTTGCATTTGTTATAGTTCCTGCTTTATTTATGGCTTTTAAAGAAACATTCACATCAGGCTGGGCTCCTGCTAAAGTTGTTTACAATCAAAACCCTTTCAAATCTTTCTTGATTGGTATGAGGGCTGTCCTTAGAAGGGGAGCAAGAGTGTTCTCAACCTCATTTGTCATCTTCTTGCTTGCAATTGTGCTATCAATGGTGCTTGGACTTTATGCAATAATCATCATCTTGCCTATAGTCTCACCTTTAATCCATATATTTGAAATGGTTATGTTCTTCTCAAGTCAGGGCATGAGATTTTATGTTGACAATGATACCATCCTGTCACCTAAAAAACTTGAAGAAGTTGACCGCATTGAAAATACAAAGTTTCTTTTATAACCAAGGAATAAAAAATTGCAGTACTTTGCAATGACTATTAAGAACTAAAGATAAGAGATGATGCTATGTAGTTAAATAGCAACTTTTTGGTTTTACGGGGGTGGCTTAACATACCATGCCTTTCCCACAGGAAAGACATGAATAACTTTTTTGCAAGCAAAAAAAATTATGTGAGCCATATAAGGCTCACGTATGTCAAGCCCCTTAAATAAATACCCAAAAAGTTGCCATTTAAAGCATTATAAAAAAGCCTAAAAAATTATACTATATAAAAAATTAATTATATTATAAAAGGAGAAATATAAAAAATATGAACAACAAATTAAAAGTAACCTTCTTAGGCGGAGTAGGTGAAATAGGAAAAAATATGACCGCACTAGAATACAACGATGAGATAATTATAGTCGATGCAGGTTTGACATTCCCTGACGATGATCTGCCAGGAGTTGACGTTGTCATACCAGACATGACCTATCTTATTGAGAACAAAGCGAAGATAAAGGCACTTCTTCTCACCCACGGACATGAAGACCATATTGGCGCCGTACCATTTTTATTGCAACAGATAAACGTACCAATCTATGGCACACGTCTTACTCTCGCACTTGTCGAAAACAAGATGAAAGAGCATCCAAAGATAAAATACAAAGCGGTGTCAGTAAAGCCAAAGAACGTACTAAAAATAGGGGCATTTTCGATAGAGTTTATTAAGGTTAGTCACTCAATTGCAGGCTCACTTGCTCTTGCAATAACCACTCCAGTCGGCACAGTCGTTCACACAGGTGACTTTAAAATAGATTACGAGCCAATAGATGGTGCGATGACCGATTTGCCACGACTTGGCGAAATAGGGCGAAAGGGTGTAACTTTGCTATTATGCGAAAGCACCAATGTGTGTCGAAAGGGCTATTCTATGAGCGAGAAATCGGTAGGACGAACTCTCGATGAAATTATTAAAAACCATGCAGACAATCGAATTATTGTTGCGACATTTGCGTCAAATATTCACAGAATGCAACAGATTATGGATATTGCCGAAAAGTATAAGAGGAAGATAGCCTTCACAGGACGTAGTATGATAAATGTCAGCGAAGTGGCGATGAAGATAGGCGAACTTCATTACAATCGTGATAACATCGTGGATATTGAAAAGGTTGACAAACTTGACGATAAGGAAGTCTTGATTATGACTACAGGAAGCCAGGGCGAGCCGATGAGTGCACTTACTCGTATGGCAGCGGGCGAATTTAAGAGTGTTAAAATAAGACCGAACGACCTTGTTATTTTGTCTGCATCACCAATTCCAGGCAATGAAAAGAATGTCTACAACGTTATCAATGCACTTTATAAACTCGGTGCTGACGTCATCTATGATGAACTGGCAGAAGTACACACCTCAGGGCATGCCTGCCAAGAGGAACTCAAACTGATGCACAGCCTTGTAAAGCCAAAGTTTTTCATTCCAGTACACGGCGAGTATAGACACTTGAAGACTCACAAGGAACTTGCAATGACCCTCGGCATGGATGCACGAAATATTCTTTTGCCTAGCATAGGTATGCAGGTCGAGGTTGGACCAAACTCCATAAAGGAAGTAGGTTTTGTCAAGGCAGGACAACGACTTGTTGACGGAATGGGTATTGGCGACATGGATTCAAACGTACTTCGTGAGCGAAAACAACTTGCCGAGGATGGTATTTGTGTGGTATGTGTCAATATCAACAACGTTGCAGGCGAGATAACCAGCGACCCATTCATCATCACGAGAGGAGTGGTATATGCTGACGAACAGGAGAGTTTTGTCCAAGATGCGAAAGCCTCTATTATCGCCTCACTCAAAGAGACCGACCTTCGTGGGGTGGAACCATCAGTTATTCGTGCCTCACTTAGACGAAATATTTCAAACTTTATCTTCCGTAGAACCAAACGCCGTCCAATGATACTTACGATTGTATCACTTGACTAAGGAAAGTTTGCAAGGATACAGTTTATAGGCAAAAAAGTTTAAAAAAATAAGAACGATATTACTAAAAAATGATTACAAAAAGAATACAAAAGGCGAAAGTAAAATGAAATTTGACCAAGAAACTTCCAATTTTTTAGCCGAATTAAAGGAGAAGGCGAGGGAGAATTATATCCCAGTTGTACGTGATAAGACGGCTGAAAGACTAGGAGAGGTTTGTCACCTTAGAAGACCAAAGAAGATTTTGGAAATAGGCACGGCAGTTGGCTATTCAGGTCTTATTATGCTGAAAAGTTGTGACGGAGAACTTGTAACCATTGAAAAGGACACCACCCGTGGTGAGCAGGCACAAGAAAACTTTTCAAAGGCGGGTGTACTTTCACGAGTAAGGCTTATCTTAGACGATGCCCAAAAGATAATTGAAAGATTGCAAGAAGATGGCGAAAAGTTTGATTTTGTGTTTTTAGATGGACCAAAAGGGCAGTATAAAAATTACTATCCAGCCCTAAAAAAACTTTTGAAAACGAGCGGAATTCTTTTCTGTGATAACTTAAATTTGCTAGGTTTTGTTAAAATCGAGGGGCAAATTCCTCATAAACACCGCTCCATGGTCAATCATTTAAGAGAGTTTGTTGATATGCTAAAAAATGATGCTGATTTTGAAACTGAATTTTATGATATTGATGATGGTTTTTCAATCAGCACTTTAAAGAAGTAGACACCAATACTACTGCATAAAACCTTGCATGAACGGACAATAATCTTTATTAAATCTTAAAAAAATCAACAGAAATAGTAAAACTGTTGTTTTTTTTGTCTATTTTTGTTACAATATAAAAGTATGGAAGCAGAAATAATCAGGTTTTTACAGGCAAATGCAAGTGTAGGATGGATAACACTTTTTCAATTTGTAACCCTCTTTGGCAGTTACCTCGGCTTTATCATAGTTTTTGCCATACTTTTTATCAGACAACGTAAACTAAGTTACACCTTTGCGGTAACCTTTGTCATCGCTTCACTTATCAATCAAGTTTTAAAGCACCTTATTATGCGAGACCGACCATTTGTCACAAACTCTGATATAATAAATTATGGTAACGAGGACGGCTATAGTATGCCGTCAGGACATAGTTTGTGCGGGGCATTGTATGCGACTTTTATCTTTTACCACATTTTATCAACCTCTCGCCACACAAGCACTAAGGTATTAGGCGGAATATTCTGCTTTATATTCCCATTTTTAATCGCCTATTCACGTATGGTGCTAGGGGCTCACTATCTTTCAGACACGCTGGTAGGCATCGCACTTGGAGTGGCCTTTGCAGTGATAGCCATAGTGCTTTACAGAATATACATAAAAAAGTCAAAGCCGAGCGACAATATCAATAACAAATCTTAATGTTAAAATTTAAGACCAAAATATATTTCAAAGATAAAAAGTATTTTTAAAATTGCAATCTATACAATACATACTCACAAAAAAGTAAAATTTTCCATATAAAAAAGGAATATTTTATTTTAAAACGTATAAAATTGATATAACAAAATTATAAATTATTTTACAATTTAAGGAAGAAATTATGGAAGAACTTTTTTCAGTTGAGACAAACAGCGAACAGGAGACCATGCTCTTTGCCGAAAAACTTGCAGGCACAGTTGGAAAAGGGGTGGTTTTTACCTTGACAGGCGACCTTGGAGCAGGCAAGACACACTTTGTGAAAGGCTTTGCAAAGGGACTTGGGAGCAAAATGTTGGTGACGAGCCCAACATTTACACTTTTAAACGTATACGATGACGGCAAGTATCCTATTTATCATTTTGATATGTATAGGCTTTCATCCAAAGAGGAGGGTGAGGAACTTGGCTTCAATGATTATTTTGACCTAAAAAATCTCGATGGTGTGGTGCTTGTCGAATGGCCAGAACAGGTAGAGGGAATGATAAATTGTCCGCATATTGAGATAAAAATAGAAAAACTCGATGGCGACAAACGAAAAATTATAGTTGGGAGCAAAACATGATAGCGATTTCGTCAGCATATAAAGAGGCGCTTATTGCAATAGATATAGACGGCAAACAGAGTTTTTTAGCAATGGACTCAAACTGCAAACATTCAGAAAATATACTTTTCAACATCGATAAAATGCTCGATGAAATGGGCAAAAACATAAAGGATAATGACTGCTTGGCGGTTGTTACGGGTCCAGGCTCATTCACAGGACTAAGAATAGGCATTACACTTGTAAAAGGACTTAAGGAGGCTTGCGGGTGTAAAACAATAGGCATATACACACCCGAACTTATTGCACACACATATTTAAAGCAGAGTCATCCAAATGACGACTTCTATGTTGCCATTGATGCACTGAGTGGACTCATCTATATATCAAAATTCACTAAAGATGGCATAATGTTTGCAGAGCAAAAACTAATAACTCGAGAAGAGTATCAAAACCTTGATGGCAACAAAGTTGGCTTAAGTGAAGAGTGTGTCGCGGATGTGCTTGTAAGACCATCTCCACAGGATCTTTTGGAGGTTGCTAATGAGAAACTTGCCAGAAACGAAACCGCCGATGATAAAGATTTAAACCCACTTTATTTACGTAAAAGTCAAGCCGAAGTGTCGCTTGAAAATAAGATAAATGCGGTAAATAATAAGTGATTTTTACCTGAAAATACCAGCAAATAAATTTATATTTTTTAGGCTAAAAATTAGCATAAAAATTTTTAAAAAATTGCTAAAAATTTGCTAAAAATGTTAGACATTTTCATATTAAATATGTATAATGTGTTAAGTACCAAACATAGATGAAGACTTTTGAAAAAAACATTTATGATACTATGTGTTAGGTACAAATAAAGAATTTTTGCCATAGTTTTTGGCGGGTAATATAAGGAGATTAAAAATGAGAAAACCAGTCTATATAAGATGCCCTAGATGCGAAATCAATTATATTCAAAAGAAGGATAAACTGTGCCCAGTTTGTAAGGCAGAACTTGAAGCAAAGAAAGATTACGTTGATGATATTGACCTTGAACTTTGCCCAATTTGCAAGACCAACTATATCCAACCTGATGAGATAATGTGCGCAAGTTGTTTGAAAGAGCATCAAAACGAGGATGGAGAACTTAATTCAGATTGGGAAGATTACATGGTTCGTGACGATGAGGATGATATCATGACAATGGATGACGAGACAGGAGACATGGCATCAGTCAATGATATTACAAAATCTTCACTTCTTGATGATGACGATGACTTGGCGCCAGATTTAAGTTTTGATGACGGGGATAGCGACTTATCATTCGAAGAAGATGATGACTTTAGTGACGATGACGACAGCGATGACAATGATGATGACGATGACGATGATTTTGCTGACGATGATGATAGTGACGACCTTGACGATGACGATTACGATTATGACGATGATGACGAAGACTAAAAAATAAAAACTATCCTTGCATAAACTTGGATAGTTTTTTTGTTTCTTTAAGTACACATCATAAGAATATAATGTGGCAAGCCATATAAGTTGACAAACCTCCTTATTTATGACACAAATTTCTCTATAAGAACGGAGATAAAGTCTATACTAAAATTAAAATATATTCAATCGGACAATCGGACAATAATCCAAACTAAGTTTGGCGGACAATCGTCGAACATTTGGTTTGCGGACAGTCGCCGAGCATTTGGTTTGTTAGAGCGGAGTTGTTGAAACACTTTTTATCATGTTTGTTAGAGCGGAATTACAGTCTAAACCCAAAACACACTCTATCGGACAGTGATCCAAACTAAGTTTGGCGGACAATCGTCGAACATTTGGTTCGCGGACAGTGATCCAAACTAAGTTTGGCGGACAGTTGGGCGAAATTTGGTCGCAAAAAATGCAATCAGTTACGATTGCATTTTTTTGTTTTATGAAATTAATCAAACTTATTTCTCTTGATTGTCAGTTGAATCACTGCCTTGGTTGTCGTTTGAAGGATTTTGTTTTTGCAACTGTTTAAGTTCCCTCATCTGGGCTTTGTATGCCTTTCTTTCATTCTTATAGTTTTCATCCTCTTCAGCGACAATTCGTCTTTCAAGTGTTAAAAGATATTCGGCTGACATAACAGTATCAATTTTTTCTGAGATAATATTGATTTTTTCGTCAATTCTTATAATCTCGTTGTTGTAACGTTTGATTTCTCTTTCGACTTCTTTTGAAATCTTACCATTGCTGTTGAGCCTGCTTTCTTTCATAAATGCTTTATGATTTTCCTCAAGTGTTTCCTTATCTTTCTCAAGTGATTTCTTAGCATTTTGAAGACTTACAACTTCTTCGTCACGACGTTTTTGTGCTTCAACAAGGATAGTGTCATGGTTCTTAGAGAGTTTTCTATCATAATTCTCTTGTCTAATCTTTTCAATCTTTTTAATCTTAATATGTCTAAGAGCAAAGCCTATGATAGCCACGATTATAGCAACACCAAATATAAGAGAAGAAATCAGTAGCCAAGGCGAAGTCTGTGATGGGGTGGTTGTATCATCGGTATCGGTGTCTGTATCCTCATCATCTGAAGTATCATCGTCTGTAGCAACGTCTTGTTGACCTGCCGTGAAGATATTTTCACCATAGCCACTTGCAAGAGATGCATTTCTATATTCATTCTCGGTAACAGGAGTAAAATCAATGTGAGTGATAAGTGCGGTACCTAAAGTCTCGTGACAGTCAGATACAAGTGTAAAGGCAATAGTTGGAGTGGTCTCCTCGCCACATTGTGTATAGATTGTGAAAGATTTAAGTTCACCTTTAGTTACAATCTCAGTGATAGGTTCAAAGCCGTCAATAGTTATAGTAACACCATATGTGCAGTCATGCTCATCAGTGCTTGCATCTTCTGCCGATTGACCAAATATTGTAGCAAGGTCGAAGGTGAGTTTGTAGTATGAGTCAGCACTCATGCTTACAGTATAAGCAGAGGTCAAAGTCGCTCTTGATGCAAGACGGGTGGAAAGTACGAGATAGTTCGAGTCATCTATAATATAGTCCTCACCATATGGGTTATCCTTTCCGCTGATAATTCCACCTTCTGCAAAGGCGAACTCTTCATCGTCTGCAAGGTCATAGATAGGCTCGACTGTGAAGTTATAGGCAGGAGTGGAGGTAATATCATTTGTGATATTGCCGAGGTTAAGATAGTAGTCTGTCAAGTCGGTCTTATCGACACTTGGTGCGGCTGCAAACTCGTCTTCTGAAGATTCACTTACCACGAAGTTGTCAAGGTAGACAATCCCGCCAACCTTATCATCCTCGGTACCAAACGATATCCTGACTTGAATGTTGTGACTTACAAGTTCGGCAGTGTGGAAATAGATGTTTGCCTCTCCCCAGTCATTTTGCTCGTAACTATAGATATTATCTTTTGAGAAAAGGGTGATACCATTGTCATCAATAATTTCAACCTTTATCTTCGAAGGGTTGAGCCCTGCAATCCTATTTTCATTGCGATAATTGAATGAAAGTCTGTAGTATGAGTCGCTTGAGAGGGTATAACTCGAAGAAGTGAGCGACTGATAAGAATTTGTGCTGTTGTACATCATGTAGACATTGTTTGGAATGTCAACGTCTGTCTTGTTAGTTGGGTGTCCTGGGAAGAAACCCGCCCAAGGATACTTGTTAAGATAGGTGTTGTTGTAATTGTCAATGTCGTAAAGGTAAATCACACCGCTTGTGTTGTAGTTTTCGTCCTCTATTTCGCTTGTCCAATCTGATGCTGTGATAGGGTAGGAGTTTTCGCCGTTAAATTCTGTTGCATTAAAGTATGAATTAGGGATTGTCGAAGGTGAGCCAGAGAAAGAAGTAAACTCGACAGTGTTAGACCCGCCAGCAAACTCTTCACTATCAGCATATTCGACAGTAATATTGTCGACAATCACACAGCCGTTCGCATTTGTTTCGCTGTCACCCAGCCACAATTGGAAGTTGACCGAGGTGTCATAGAGTGAGTGACCTTTGATATACATTTCAATTGTTTGGTAGTCATTTTTGAACTTATCATCGACATTAGATGAGTAACCGCTTGTTTGACCGTCCTGAAGGGCGAGGTAGTCGCGAGTGTCATCATCCTCATTGTCTGTAATAACACCCGAGTAGGTCTCATATATTGTGCCGTTCTCTTGAACTTTAAAGTAGAATGACCCGCTGGTAATTTCAGCAACTTTTAAATTGAAAGAGACTTTGTATATGGTGTGTGCCTTAATTTCAAAATCTGTAGACTGCACACCAACATAGCCATTTTCGCCTTTTGTGGTGAGAATCATAGCCTTTTCGTTTTGATAGGTTAAATCGTCTCCAATATAATCATAACCGCCCGAGATTGTCTCAAAGTCGACAATTTGCATATTGCGGATATCTTCAATGTATGCATGACCTTCAATAGAACTATCCACAATTTCCCACTTGTCGCCAAGGTGGTTTGCCGAGGTGTCCTCATCTTCAAAGTCAAAGTTATACTCACTTGTATCAATAAGTGCACTGACATCCCTTAAACTGTCAACAACGTAGCAGTTTTCGTAAGTTTCGCCGTCAATAACAAGGTCGTATGGTTGTTCTGGATTTTCAACTGAGTCCGCTCCTACATATGCATTCCCACTGCTTGAGTAGCACTCAGCGAAGAAGGCATTGCTTGAATATCTGGTGACTGTTACACTATCAAAGAAGACCGCACCCGAACTTCTATTGTCCTCCTTGTCGCCAAGGTAGAGGTCTACGGTTACTTCTTGAGAGGAGTCGCCAGTTGCAATATATATGGTGTATTCTTTCCACTCTCTTGTAGTTATATTTTCAACACCGACTTCAAGGGAGTTGCCATCACTGTCAGTAAGCCCATTTACATAAATAGATGCATTGACAGGGTTTGAATCGCCGTTTAGGGCGGTCTTAACTGCCACAGAGAACACATAGAAAGAGTTCGCCTCAAGGGTGATCGTATCTGAGCGGTAGCCCTTAGATGCAAGGATATTAGACTGGTCAATATTTTGTTTTGAGTTTATCATAAAGACTCTACTGTCACTGCCCATATTGCTTCCAGGGTTTTCTTGAAGCATATATCTCTCTTGATTTTCGTTGAAGGTTTCATTCGAGCCATCACCAGTGCTAGTCCCCGAGCCTGTGTCGACAAACATACCGGTAGCAGTAGAGTATGTGCCGTCTTGAGAACCGATAGCACTCCAGCCAGAAAGTGAGTTTGAGGATGATAAAGTAGAGCCAGACGTGAAGTCTCCGTTTGTAACACTGACATCTTCACTCCACTGACTTACATAATTATCATTATCAGCATGTGCGACATTAGATATAGCCACACCACCAAAAAGGGTGAAAGGAAAGACAAAAGCCACACAAAGTTTTAATAAGGTTGAATTAGTCTTTATAGTTTTAGATTTTTTCATAGTCCACCTTTTAAGTAAAAAACTGCATTTACCCTAACATTATACAACATTTTTTTGCTTTTATCAAATAATTTTTACATATTTATTCATAATAAACATATGAAAACAAATTTTATAGTGATAAAGCAGTGCTTTACAGACTTAAAGTGTGCAAAAACTAATATTAATATGTTTGCAAGCACGATAGTTTTAATGCAAACAATGACGAAAAAGGGCGATAAAGGTCGGAGTGACACAAAAACGACAAAGTCTGACAAGAAAATGTCCACAAAAAAGAAGGTGATTTTACTCTTAAGCGGGGCGGTAATCGGACTATTAAACGGATTTTTTGGTGGCGGAGGGGGTATGATATGTGTGCCAATCTTGCAAAAGGTGCTCTCACTTGATGCAAAATGCTCTCATGCGACAGCGATAGCGGTAATCTTTCCGCTCAGCCTAATCTCAGCCTTTATCTATGTAATAAATGGCTATATCAAATCTTTTCCGCTCATTTCAATAGGGCTTGGTGTGATACTAGGTGGAATTGTCGGGGCATTTGCCTTAAAATTTCTTCCACCAAAGGCGGTACGAATAATCTTTGCACTTATTATGTTTGCAGGAGGTGTAAAACTTATCATATGAGCATATATTTGACTATTTTTTTGTATGTTTTATTCGGCTTTTTAGCGGGTATATTTGGTGGTCTAGGTATGGGTGGCGGGACCCTACTCATACCACTTTTGACCATCTTTTGCTCGCTTGACCAAAAACTCAGTCAGGGGATAAATTTGGTGTCATTTTTGGTTATGGCACTCTTTGCACTAATTGTGCATTATAAAAACGGCTATGTTAAGACAAAAGGGATATTTTATATCATCCTAAGTGGTATAATCTTTTCCGCTCTTGGCTCACTTTTAGCAGGAATTTTGCCTTCAAAGATTTTGCGAATGGCTTTCGGTGTGTTTTTATGTGTATTATCAATAATTCAAGTTATAAAAGTAGTAAAAAAATAGTTTACTTTTATCTAAAAATATGGTAGAATATCCAAGAAGGAGATTTAACCATGGTAGATAAAACAAAATGTATAGGTTGTGGGACTTGCGTTGCTATATGCCCAGTTGAAGCCATAAGTTTTGATGAAGATGGAAAGGCAAGAATAGACCGCACAAAGTGTATAAGATGTGGCTCTTGCGAGGCAAGTTGCCCAGTTGAAGCAATAGATTTAAGTAGGAGTGAAGATGGAAAAGGTAGCAATAATTGAACTTAACGAAAAATCACTGAAATTATCCATATACAAGATAAACAACGGAAAAAGTTGTCTGTCACTTGTAAAGAACCAGAGTTGTCCGCTAGGGGAGGAACTTGATAAGAATGAACTTATCTCACCAAACACCAAGAATGAAATGGTTGAGGTGTTAAAGGTATACAGGAAGATGATTGAAGGCTATGGAGTAGGAAAGATTATCTCAACTGCGACAAGTGTAATTTTAAAAGCAAGAAATTACAGGGGATTTTTGGACGAAGTTTACAACAACACTGGACTCAATTTTGTTATTTTAAACGATGAGGAATATATAAAATATCTCTTCAATGCAGTAGTAAACAGTATTGACAGTGCGAAGGGTGTTTTTGTCTACGTTGGAGCATATTCGACATACATTGTTAAGTATAACAGACGTGCCATCCTCGGCTCTGTGACCTATCCTATTGGAACATATAACATAGACGTCAAAGATGAGGATCTTGACAGTAAGGTTAAAGAGATAAAAAGTCAACTTATCAAACAGGACTTCATGAATGACCTTGACCCTGATTGTAAGTTTGTCGGCATGGGTGATGCCTTTATTTCGCTTGGAAGAATAGCCAAGAAGATACAGAAATATTCGCTAAACGTGGACAACAATTTTACTCTCACCCACGAGAATATGGACAAGACTTTCGACTTTATAAAAGGGCTTGAACTTGATAAGATAAGAAAAATCAAAGGTATTGACTATGATGATGCAGAGAAGATTTCTGCAGGCTTTGCCATAATCAAAGCATTATTTGAAGTGTTAAACATGAAGGAAGTGACCATTTCGACAGCAAATCTTAGGGAAGGACTCCTTCAAGTTAATGTTTTAAGTGTATCTCAAGAGAAATTTAATGACCTTCTCACAAATTCGCTTGAAAGTTATTATGAATTTAACAGCGATGAATTTTCAATAAACCAAAATGTTTACAATATGGCGACAATACTTTTCAAACAATTGAAAGTTATGCATAAACTCCCAAGGTTTTATGTAAAACCTCTTCGTATTGCATCATTTATGTACGATTCAGGCAAATGTATTAATAGTGAGCACTACTCACGTTATGGCTTTGAGAAGATAGTATTTTCAGATATAGCAGGTGTATCACATAGAGAACTTTTGATTGCAGGCTTTATCTGCATTTGTCAAAATCTTGATGATTTCTCACTCAATGATTGGATAAAATATAAGGATATCTTGACCGATGAGGACCTTGATGCGGTTAGAAAACTCGGTATAATTGTAAAACTTGCCGTAGCCCTCAATGCCTCAAGAAAGCCAGTTATTCAAGATATAGTATGTGATATCCTAGGCGATTCAATCATCATGAAAACAGTGTCTGAAGCCGACCCATCCTTTGAGATATTAGAGGGGATGAAGGTGGCATATGATTATAAGAAGGTGTACAAAAAGAGCCTCCAAATCATCTAACCAAACCGCATATAGACTTCGCACTGCGTCGTTTCTGTCAAATTTTCCTTTGGTCATTTAGAATTTACTAAACTCCCTGCAGGAAAATTTGCCGAGCCTAGCATTGCTCGTCTCTCTGCGGTTTGGTTGAATGTGTATAGACTTCGTGATACTTTCAATCCATTTCTCAGTATGTTTACTAGCCTAAGGAAGTGGCTCAGCCACCTTGTTTCTCCATTGTCTAGTATGTTTATGATAGCATCTGTTTCTCCGCATTCTATGGTCTCTTCGATATAGTAAATTTTGCAACTTGTTATCCGAGTCTAAGAAAGTGGTTCAAATTTAAAATCAAGTTATTTAAAATTAAGGGAAAAAGAAAATTGAAAAAAAGTAGTTACTTTGCGGTATTATCAACACTTATTGTTATATTGTTGCTATCCTTCATAGTGACTACTTTTGTTATTAAAGATAAAAATGCCACCAGCGAAACTTTCTGTATCAATGACAGGGTGTCGGAAGATATGGATATTGTTGATATTGCCTCACTTTACAGGGACAATGTTGCAGTGGCGGTCAGGACAAGTGGGTTTAACTCTAGGATTGACGAGGCTGTCACAAGTCTTGGAAGTGGTGTCGTCATTGCCTCAGTAGGATATGAATCCTATTATGATAAAAATGTGGAGGCAAGGGTATTTAATGGCAGTTACATTGCCACAAATTATCATTGTATTGACAGTATTTTTGATAATGATTATCTTTCTGTGTCGGTGAGTATAATTACCGATGATGAGCGAGAGTATTCATGCGAAGTAGTATGGGCAAACAAGGACTTTGACGTGGCTATTTTGTATTGCGAGGCTGTCGAACTTAACTATGTACATATGATCGACAAAAGCATTGAAGGGAATTTTGACATAGAGCGGGTATTCACAATAGGCACACCGCTAAGCCTACAATATTTAAACCGTGTAACTTTTGGAAACATTGCAAGCGACAATGATATAACCATGGCGACCACAAATTCTTATTACTACTACTTTGATGGTGGCAGACTTGATTACACCACAAGCAGTGAGGGGTTAGAAGAGGGAGTAACCTACTACCAAATTGCGACATTAAACAATGTCTATGAATATATGATTGATATAAGCCTTGGTATCTCGCCAGGCAACTCGGGTGGCGGTATTTTTGACGGCGATGGCAATCTAATAGGACTTGCAACAGCCAGTACCTCTTTTCTTTCGACAAACGGCAATCAGATGAATGGAGCCGTACCTATCTATCCGATTATAGAGGTGATTGACCGGGTGATAGCCAACAACGAAAATGGTGCCTCTTACCAAATTTATTCTCTTGACAGCCTTGGTATAGTGGGTATTGACTCAAATGAGGTGACCTATTCAAGTTACCTAAGAGAAGAATACAAGGACGAGTTGACTGCAATAGGTCTTTATCAGTACTATATTTTTGACGATGAGAGATACATTGCCTCAACCTATCAGCAAGCATTCAGTTTTGCGGGCAATGGTGTGTATGTTTTGGGGAACAATGGCTCACTTTCGGAATTGTCGGAAATCACAAAGGATTGTATAATAAGAGAAATCACCTTAAATGAGCAAAATTTTACCATTAAAAATAGAAATGACCTAGGTTATCTTTTGATAAAATTACACGAAGGTGATATACTTAAGATAAGTTATCAAAACACCTATGGAAGTTTAGAACAAGTTGAGTTATATTTATAAAGAGGAGAAAATATGAACAAATATAAATATGCCATTGAAATAGGCGGGTCTTACACTAAAATTTACGTGAGAGATAATGGTTTTGCTCTCTGCGAGCCAACACTTGTCTCTGCCGAGCCGTCACCACAAGGTTATCAAATTATAGGACTAGGCGAAAAGGCTAAGAAGATGATGGGCAAGACGAACGACAGTGTCGAGGTTTTCAGCCCTGTATCCAATGGCCAAATAAAGAATTATGAGTATACCAAGGCACTTCTTGAGTACTTTTTTGCCAAACTTGACTTTAAAAAGAACAGAGATTCATGTATAGTGCTTATCAATTGTGGCTTGTCATCAAAAGACAAGGAAACCGTGCTGACTCTCATGTACGAGATAGGCTTTAAAGAGGTTATTTTATTGCCGTCTGTATTTTGTTCTTGCATAGGAGCAGGCAAGAATATCAGTTCGACAAAGGCAAACATGGTGGTAAATATTGGCGGTGCCAACACAGATATTGCGGTTATAAACATGAACTCCATTCTCAAAGGAGCCACCCTCGGTCTAGGCGGTCGGGCAGTTGACGTTGCGATAGCAAACCAGATAGCCTACAATCATGGGCTTGTCATAGGTCTTGGTACTAGCGAAAAACTCAAAAACGAAGTTGGCAGTTTGTATGCAAATGACACACTCAACATGGAAGTGACGGGAGTTGATATTGAGAGCAAGGTACCACGATCTTACATAATCTCTTCGACAGACCTACTCAGTGTGCTTGAACCATTTTTTGACGAAATAATAAGGAGCATAGACGTGACAATCACCTCTCTTCCGCCAGAGATAACACAGGATATTATCAACAATGGTGTGCTATTCGTGGGTGGCATGAGTAAGATTGCAGGACTTGACAACTATTTAAAGAAAAATTTTAGATATCCATTTAAGATAGTAGAGGATGGCGAGAATGTCACAATATTAGGTGCTGGCAAACTACTCGACGACCAAGACTTGCTTGCAAAAATACTCGAAAATTGTTGAATATATAAAAATAATCTAAAATAAGCAAAAAATAAAAAATATTTTATAATATTCAAGAAAAATTAAGTATATTAATTTAAAAATAATACAAAAAATATCAAAAATATAAAAATAAAAAGAATATTTTATATAACAAAAAATAATTTTTATATCAAAATAACAAAACTATCAAAATTAGACAATAAAGGGAAGAATACGACAATTCTTCCTTTTTTGTATTTATTAAAATTTGATAAAATATTTGCAAAGCAAAAAAATATATTCAAGGAGGCAGGTTATGGCAAGGAAGATAGTCTTAACAAGTGGCAAAGGTGGAGTTGGGAAAACGACAGTATGTGCAAATCTTGGGATGTATCTTGCCAAACTTGGGTTTAGGGTGGTGTTGCTAGACGTGGATATAGGGCTTAACAATCTTGACGTTGTTATGAATATAGAGGATCGAATTGTCTTTGACATAACTGACGTTATCATGGGTAAGTGTCGGGCTAGGCAAGCACTTGTTCAGGACAAAAATATTTCCTCTCTTTACATTTTGCCATCCTCTCACACCTACAATAGAACACCAATACTTGGCGAGCATATAAAGAACGTCATAGACACTCTTGACTCAAGTTTTGACTATATTTTGATTGATTGTCCAGCGGGTGTGGACGAGGGCTTTCATAGGGCGGTATTTCCAGCGACCGAGGCGATAGTCGTTGTCACTCCGCACTTATCATCTATCCGCGATGCAGACAAGGTGATAGGACTTCTTGATGACTACAATATTGAGTATAAGGGCTTAGTTATAAATAGGGTACGAGGTGACCTACTTTTAAATGGCGAGATGATGAGTGTTGAAAATATCGTCCGTGTGCTTGGTTTGCCTCTTCTAGGAGTTATACCCGAAGATGATGCAATAGGCTGTTCCAACTCGCTAGGGTTTAGGGTAACATCCATAGAAAGTGCAAGGGCATTCACACTACTCAGTGAGAATATTCATAATGGGTCCAAGAAAATATTTGATTGCACCTATAAGTACCGCGGACTTGTGGGCTACATTAAGCGAAACATCAAAAAGCACGTCTAACCAAACTTAGTTTTGATCGCTATCCGCTTGAATAATCGTTGACTTATTCTTTATCTCCGCTCTAACCAAACTTAGTTTTGATCGCTATCCGCTTGAATAATCGTTGACTTATTCTTTATCTCCGCTCTAACCAAACTTAGTTTGGATCACTGTCCGATTGAGTGTGCAGTAGGCTTATACTTTATTTCCGCTCTAACAGACATAATAGAGTGTATCATCAACTCCGCTCGTACGGACTTGCGACCGAAGACCGCAAGTCCACACTCGCTTTATCTCTTCGAACGGGGGTATCATAAGAAAGAGGTTATAATAATAAAAAAACAATAGGAAAAACAAACAAAAACTGACTCAGTCACTCGCTCGAGTTTTATCTACCAAACTCACTCCGCTCGCACGATGCCACAACAACTGTCGTGTCATCACACTCGCTCATTCCTTCGCTCAGGTTTTCTTGTGTCATGCTCATCCAGCCAAGTAAAGGAGGTTAATATGGACTATAGAATCACAAAACGCATTGAAAAAATTTTATCAAATGATAAAATCAGTGACCCTCAGCATATATGCGAAGTGTTAAAGGAGGAGATAAAACCGCTGATTGAAAGTTATATTGAACTTGACAGCGATATCCGTGTCCGCTACAAAAAAGATAGGGATAAAAGTGTATTTTGGATAGAATTTTGTGCCGACCGAATAAAACCATATGGCTATATTCCAAATTGATAATAAAAAATGTGCAAAAATCACAAAAAAATGCAAAAAAACACGATAAAAAATGTCGAAATAAAAACAATATTTTTTAAAAAATAAATTCAAATAAAATTCAAAAAAATGGGACTAAAATTAAAAATAAAAATATTAATATTTAATAAAAATAAATAATAAAATAAATTTAATAATTAAAAATTAACAAATAAAATATCAATAATTAATAAATCAAAATAATCAAATAAAAAATATAAAAATACAAAACAAAAACTGGACTATTTTAAGTCCAGTTTTGTCTTTCCTACTTAGGTTTCTGCCCTAAGATATAGTATTCAGTTGTCACTGTCGCATTGAATTTTGCATACAATGTCAAGTCACTTGAGCCTACATATCCTGCGAAGGCATTTCCGAGAGCCTCGTCAGTGTACCAGCCAGCAAAGGTATATCTAGTAACTTCAAATTCAACCTTAGCCTTATCCCATTTATACCCATTATCAATGTATGTCAACTGTTTTGTTGGCACATAGCCTGACAAATCAACGGAACTATTTTCAGTTACATAAATGGTATCGTAGGTTTCATTGCCGTTTGTTACAAAAGAGATTTTGACAATTTTTTCGCTCTTGAAAAGTTCCCATTTAGCATAGAGTGTAATATTCTTAGAAGGCATTGTGGTGTCTTCAAAAGGTCTTGTACACTCGCTATCTTCATACCAGCCAGCAAATGAGTAGTAGTATCTTATCATAGCGGTAGTATCATCGACAATTTTATTTTCACTAATTGTAGGTAGGGCGAGGGTGTCTTTATATTGATAAGATTGTTCCGCGATTGTTACATTGCTGTTTGTCACAAAGGTCACAGTGCGATAAATTTTATTTTCTGTATAAGAGCCGTTTGTGCCTTGCCACTCAGTTTCCTCAGGGAAAGAGTAAGAATTGATAAAATCATTGAGATTTTTCATCTTATCAGCAACATCTTGAGCCGTTTGTTCACTGTTATAGTCAACCATTTGGAGATTATCAGTTGACAAACTCATATAGAAGACATCGGCGAGAGGAAGTTCGAGGCTAAAACCATATTTACCAATGTAGTTATTGCCGTCACTGTCCTGCATTAAACCAAGAGAGATAGCCATATTGCCAAGGTCTGGGTTGTTTGTAAGTTCGTGCATATTAAGATTTACTGTATAATTCATCTTATCATCATTGACGAGGAATGAAGTGATAATATTGCCCATATCCATAGGTTCAGTTCTTGGGTTATCCATGGACTCAATAATAACGTCCATGATAGAGTCAGAGAAACCGAAACAATATTGTACATAGTGGAATGGATCAGCAAGCACAGTCTCGAGCGAAACTTTTGTCTTGTAATCAATGGTGTCACTGCCAGTTTTTTCAGTTCTGTGGAAGTAAATATATCCTGATTTATAGTAGATATAGAGCATACGATTTGAGGTTGAAAGCCCAGATGCATTTACAAATGGTATGCAAGGAATTTCGCCAATAACCGCATAGAGTTCTATATCTCCTTTTCCAACAACGTTGATATAGATATCAATTGGCACGTCTACATTGATAGGAATTTCAAAGAGGATATCAATTGTGGCATTTACGTTAAATGAGCCAGAAACATGGAATTGCTTGCCATGAGACATATTGACGATGGCTTTCACAAGTTCGTTTGCACCTGAAATGTCAATATAATTCTTGCTTGAGTCTACGTGTTTAAATTCTCCAAGACTACCAAAAGTGATTTCGCCGTTTATAGCATTTGTAAGATTGCTATCAAGATAGCAGTTTGCAAGAGTCAAATTCTTGATTTTTCCGTTTTCACTTGCCAAGGTTATAACAATATCTTCTGCATTTGGATTGTTATAGACTTTCTGCCCATCAAGACGAATAACAAGAGAAGAATTTTGTACTTTTATCTCCTTAACCATGCTAATAATGTTGACGATATCCTCAAAAGTTATATCCATACTAGCCACGTCAGTATCAATCATCGAGAAATCAAGGTTAAGGTCAATTTCGGATAGGAATGGAATGCTATTTGCATCGATTCCGATAACCTCAAGGACAATAAAGAGAAGTTCATTAAAGCCTGAGTTATCCATTTTTAGAAGAAGCCCATTGTAGTCAAAATACAACATTCCATCTTCAATATTGACGTTTATGTCCATGCCGTCCGCAACGACAGATGCGCTGAGCATGATTTGGTCTGTAAGGTCAACTTGAGCATCTCCAACGATTGACATACCAGCGAAATTTACGTTAAGTCCAAGTTCAAACTGCTTAGAAGAGATATAGTCAATAAGCATCTCAGCATAACTCATCAGTTCTTTCACATTTACATATTCCCCAGCAGGGTAGAATATGCTTGCCTTGTCAAGAACTGTGACGTCTGCAGTGATAGGTTTTCCGTCA
>CAJFOL010000001.1 GCA_904397185.1 uncultured Clostridia bacterium | reverse complement strand
GAGCAGGACATGAAAAATAACAAATAAAAATAGGTAAAAGTTTAAAGTTATAACACAAAAGTGCTTAAATTTTTGTATTAAACTATAAAAATTTACCTATTTTTTATTGAATAATTTTAAATTAATAATATAAATTCTTTTTAATCATATTGAGCAACAGGTCTATCCCCCGCTTTGTCTTTGTTGATACCAAAACTTCATTTTCCTTTAAAAGTATTGGCTTTGACAAAAGGTCGGCTTTATTATAGACCGTAATTCTATTTTTTGTCGCTCCCAGTCTATCAAGCAAGGTGTTCGTCACTTTCATGTTTGCTTGATATTCTTTTTCGCCATTTTCTTCATTCATAAGTGATATATCCACAACATGAAGTAGTAAATCGGCATCAGTTGCCTCCTCAAGAGTTGACGAAAAAGCATCCACAAGTTGGTGCGGAAGGTCTGATATAAACCCAACAGTGTCTGTTATAATCGCATACTTATCTTGCTCAAGATAGAGTTTTCTTGTCGTGGTGTCAAGGGTGGCAAAATAGCGGTCATCTGCATAGATATTTTCTTTTACCAGCAAATTTAGCAGACTGGACTTTCCAGCATTTGTATAGCCTACCAAGGCAATTTTTGGAAGTGACGATTTTAGACGTTCCTTTCTTGTAGCCTGCCTTTGATTTTTTATATTATCAATTTGTTTTCTAAGCGATTCCATCTCATGTTCAAGAATACGGCGGTTGAGTTCAAGTTTGCTCTCGCCTGGTCCTCTCATACCCACACCCGCAGAGCCAAACCGTCCACTTGTGCCTTGCATTTGGCTAAGACGTGGCAAAATATACAAATCTTGTGCAAGTTTTATTTGAAGTTTTGCCTCCCTACTCTTCGCTCTTCTTGCAAAGATATCAATAATTAGCCCTACCCTGTCTATGACCTTAACTTTAAACTCTTTTGAAAGGTTGTTCATTTGGGAGCCACTGAGAGGATAGTCAATTATCACAACGTCAATTATTTCTTCGCAGTTATCAATAAAATCTTTTATCTCTTTGACCTTTCCGCTTCCTAGTACTGTTGCCTTGTTAAAATCTCTGATGATTTGATAAAAACTTTTCACAATATTAAGCCCAGCAGAAACAGAAAGACGGGTTATCTCATCAATCTTTCTATTCAGTGCATCGCCCTTTTTGGTGCATACTGCAATCACTACTGCATTTTCTTGTGGCTGTTGTGTGCTAACAAAATTCTTTTTCATGCCTTAATTATAGCAAAACTATCCAAAACAATCAATTAAAAAGAGAAAAATTATTGATTTGCTAAAATTTCTCCATTTTCAATACTGATAACAATATTCTTAACTTCGCCGTTCTCACCTACCACAGTAAACACCCAAAATAAATCTTCAAAATTGTCGTCTCTTTCTGTTAAGACTTTTAGATAGCATTCCCCTTTAAAAACTCCATCCTCATAAAAACTTTTTGCATCAATATTTTCTGTTGCTTTATCAAGTGCCTGTTCCCATGAAACTTGAAAACTGTCACTGACAAGGGAAAAATCAATTGTTATATCTTCAAACATAACCCTAACTATGTCATCTTCATTTAAACTATACCCAATATCCGCCATAAAAGCATTGTTGAGAGGATTATAGTACATTGTAAAATCTTGCTCGCTATCATTTATTGTAAGAGAAGTGACTATCTCTTCTTCGTCTATTATCTTCCCAAAATCAATCACTACCAAAGAAAAGTCATATAGTTTATTGTGTATGCCGTCCATCTTATAAGGCTCTTCCCTCTGCCCTACACTTATTGAGCCGTGTGCTTCCCCAGACGAACCTTGAAAGTAAAGTTTGGTGATTTCGCTAATATTACTCTGCAAAGACGGCTTTTCATTGCAACCAATAAGCACAAGTGGGCAAGTTACAAAAAGTAGGCATAGACCTAAACACATTATTTTTTTCTTCATTTTTTAACTCCTTTTTCTATAAATATGTTTGCCTGCAATAAAAAATGTGTTAAAATATGATAAGGAGAGATAAGATGAATTTGTTAGATTATTATAAAAAAGCGATGAAAAACAACTTCGCTCTTGGTGCAATTAATTTTTGTAATATGGAAAGTTTGCAAGGAATTATTGAGGCTTGCAAAGAGACCTCTTCGCCTATGATAATTGCAGTCAGCGAAAGTGCTTTAAACTATATGGGCAACTTCACAACCGCACTTGCAAGTGCTGGTAAAAAAGATTTTCCACACCTATTTCTGCATCTTGACCATGGCAAAAATTTTGATATTTGTAAAAAGGCAGTTGATATGGGCTTTGATAGTGTCATGATTGACGGAAGTTCATTACCATATGAGGAAAATATTGCATTGACTCAAAAGGTGTGCGAATATGCTCACAGTAAAAATGTCTTTGTCGAGGGAGAACTTGGGCAACTGCAAGGAATTGAGGACAATGTCCAAAGTGATAAGTCACATTACACTTGTCCTATGCAGGCAAAAGAGTTTGTTTTGCGGACAAATATTGACAGTCTTGCAGTGGCAATAGGTACAAGTCATGGTGCTTACAAGTATAGCGGAGAGAAAACTTTACGTTTTGACATTTTAAGTGAAATTGAAAGTCTCTTACCCTCTTTCCCGCTTGTACTTCATGGAGCATCCTCAGTTGACACCTCGCTCATTGAAAGGATTAACAAATACGGCGGAGACCTTAGCAAAGCCAGTGGAATACCTAAAAATCTTCTTGAAAAAGCGGTTAAAGAGCATAACATTGTAAAAATCAACACTGACACAGATATAAGGCTTGCTGTGACTAGTCAGGTTCGGCAAGTGTTAGCAGAAAATCCAAAGGAGTTCGACCCAAGGAAATATTTAGGTAGTGGAAGAGAGCAAATAAAAAATCTGGTTACAGACAAGATAAACAATGTGTTTTTCTCAAATAATCAAATTTAAAAAACAGAAAATTTTAAATTTTATAATGTCAAATTTACAAATATAACTTTAAAAATTAATATTAATTTAAAAACATAATAAAAAATAGGAGCAAAGGGCTTTAAAAACACCTACAAAATAACTCCTATTTTTTATACTTTTATCTTTCAAGTTCGCTTTCAAGATATTTTTGTTTGGTCGCCTGACCGCCACGGATATGTTTTTCAGCAAAATTTTCATCAAGAATTTTCTTCGTCCTCATGTACAGGTCTCCATCAAGTTTTTTAAGCCTTACTGAAACATCAAAGTGGACAGTGCTTTTGCTATAGCCAAAAATTTGTGCTGTCCTACGTATGGTATCATGTGTTTTTAAAATGTGAGTTGCTTCCGTTCGTATACGTCTGGTTATTTCTTCTCTCATTACAACCTCCACCCTATAAACTATGACAAATTCCCCCGCAATATGTCATTATTTGTAGAATTTTGGCAAATAAAAAAGAGCATCCACCATGCTCCTTAAAAATATTCTATTTTATACTTACTTCTTTGTATATTCGTCTATGACTTTAACGATTTGTGGTATAGTCTTTAATTCCTCGAGTTTTTCATCTGGAATAGATACTTTAAATTCGTCTTCAAATGTCATTAAAAGTTCAACAACATCAAGAGAATCGGCACCCAAATCTTCTACAACGTTGGCATTATCAGCAATATCATCAGTTGAAATACACAATTGGTCAGCGATAATTTTCTTAACTTTGTCAATCGTACTCATAAAAAACCTCCATAATTATTATAGCATAACAAAAATGATATGTAAATAAAAATACAATAATTTTATGCAATTATTGTATTTTTTAGGAAGTTATTTATTTTATTTGCAAATCTAGGTAGTCATTTGGGTCAACGTAGTCATCGTTAAGTTTCAAAGTGAAGTGAAGATGATTTCCTAACTCACTCTCGCCGATCGCACTCTCGCTTGCCGAGCCTATCTTCTCGCCAGCGGACACTTTGTCCCCCTCTTTAACTTCTACTTCCTCAGCAAGTGATGAGTAGACTGAGACAAAGCCATTCCCGTGGTCAACGGTTACACTATAACCATTTAAATAGTCATAGTTTACCTCTGACACTGTGCCACTTTGAATAGCAAATACGTCACTATTTTCAGATGTCAAATCTATAGACATATGTGCTTCCCATTGTTTCAATGTCTCATTGAGTTGCAAAGATGTGTCAGAGTAGTCCTTTACAACCGATGCATCTTGCATAGGCATAACAAAAGATACGTTCCCCGTTCCTGTCTGTACCGCACTATTGTTAAGAGTTGCAAGCAGTGTAAAAGTCAAGGCTACTGCGAAGACGACTACACCAACAGTCACATAGATGCCATACTTTTTGATAAAATCAACCACCTTATTTTCTTTTTTTATTTCCATATTACCTCCTTGCATAGTTTATTGCCACATAAATATGTATTTATACATTGTTTTGTAACTCTAATTTCGTATTCGACAATTATCTTAAAAGTTAGTATCCTGTCACAATCAGCGGAAATCCAACTATAATTTCATGGTCATTTTTTACCACTTGAACATTTATCTTTTTGCCATCCACATACCTAAAATCTCTATAGCCATCATAGTAGCCATAGTAAATTTTATAATCATCCACTCCTTCGCCCTCATAAACAAATGAAAAGCAATCTAAAATTTGACTTAAATCGGTCTCAATATCAAAATAAAAGTTATATGCAAAAAAGCCTTTGTCCTTCAATTTGTCAATATCATTATAAAAATAATAGTATTGTTTGCCATTTTGAAGCACATAATTCTCATCTGCCAATTTTTCATCACTAACTGCCAAAATCTTGGAGCAATTTGATAAAAAATTGAAGTCATCTTGCTTTGTCATAACCAATGAAAGCAACAAAACTATAACAACAAAAAAGCCAATCATTTTTTTCATAAATTAATGATTGACTTGTTTTTTTTATTTTATATATCAAATTTATAATATTTTTTGTCACAACTAGGCTAAATTGCAAGCATAACAAAGCATACAATGGCACCCGCAAGAGCGAGAGTGGTCAAAATTGACAGCCAAATCTTTCTATTTTTGTCTCTTTTTACAGGGTCAATTACCTTGATGATAGGGTCAACATTAGGTTTTTCTTTGACTTTCTTCTCTTTCTTTTTCTTTTTAGTATTCTTGTCTTCTACTGGCGGTTCATTAACTTCAGTCAAATTGACCTCTTGCAAAGAATCTAGCATATTTTCTGGCAAATCTGCATATCCAAATTGATTATCTTTCATATTATCATTAACTTCAACCACGTCCTTAGGCAACTCGATATTTGCATTCTGTTCGTCCTTCTTTATCACCGGCTTTTGTGGTGGTTGTTTTATCGGTGGCTTAGGCGGAATTGGTCGTCTCGGTGGAATATTATTTTCCATATTTACTCCTTTGTTATGATTATAGAATAAATCACTATTAAACTATTAATAACATATTAAACTTTTTTAAAAAATTTGTCAAACATTTTGAATAGGATTTATTCCCCATAAAGATTGCACGTCTTCACTTGAAGATAAACTTTCAAAGATAAAGGTTAAGATATACCTATTTTGAGATATATAGTTCCCATCGCCTATTATCACATACGAGCATAGTGTCGCCCTTGCATCCACAGAAAGTAAGTCATTGAAATAGTAATAGCCATCGCTTTCATTATAAGTCCAATTTATCGTACTTACAATATCCATATCAGGATTTGTCCCGCTCCCTGATGATACTACCACCTTTGCTCTAAGATAAATATTTGAAGACTCATCAACATTTGTCACACTTATAATTTGAGGGAGTTTCTCCCCCGCCAAATAGGAGCCATCAAAAGTTAATGATATGGTGCTGGCTTGATTTTTGCTGATAGTCGTTGAGACCGTTTTGCCAAGTTCTAGGTCTGTAGTAAATGAAGCATCATTTTTGAAAAACCAACCGCTGACACCAAGATAAATTGCTATTGCAAGCAACACCAAAAGTCCAAAACACAAAAAAATCCAGCCGAAATTTTCTTTATTGAATTTCATAGTTATATTTTGGAACAAATAATAAGAATTATACTTAAATCATCATTTATTAAGCACTTTTTTTCGCCGTCTCTTAGCCCGTTCTGCCCTAAATCTGTCTATTTGGTTCTGTTTGAAGATTGAACTTTCTTCCATAAGTTCATTCTTCTTGACCTGCCAACGATATTTACGATTACCATAAGCCATATCATACGACAAAATTAGCATACCTTGGATGAGGTAAATATAGTAGGAGAAAAGTCTCCAAACAAGAAGTACCCATACAAGTACACCACTATTATGGATGACTGCACCAAAGGCTGCGGTAAATGATATTTCATTCATACCCGTTCCACCAGGTAGAGGAAAGAATGATGCTGAAAGGTCGACAAGAAGTGACATAACAAAAAGTGTTATATATTCACTGCCCGGAAGGTCTGGTATGAAAATTTTGACTATAAAAAATGGTATTGAATAGTTCACCAAAAGTTTTGCGGTAGATATCAAAAACATTGCTATAAAATCTTTAGGAGACTTTGCATATTGTTTCATAACATCTTGAAAATCGCTGATATACTTTGTAATCTTCTCGTACTGTTTATCATAGTTTTTGATTATCTTCATCTTGTAGAGAAGTTTCAACACTTTTACAACTAATTTTCTACCAAAAGTCTTGCAAACCGACAAAAATACGGTGACAAAAAGGACTATCGAACTAAGTACGAAACCTAATATACTTGTCACACCGACAAATGTACCGTAACCTTTTGTGGTAAAGGAGATTATAAGGCAAATAAGGCTCATAACCACCCATGCCATCTGTTGAAATTCATATTTTGCAAGTGGGATGGACAGAGAAGTATGAAGTGGTGTTCCCCGTTTTTTAAGATAGGTGATTTGAAATGGTTGTCCACCAGTTGCCATAGGTGTCACACTGTCGTAATAACGTCCTATCTCAGCGACTTTATACCCTAGTCCAAAATTCCATTTTCCACATGAGACTTTGAGCAGGTAACTTATAGATAATGTATCAAACACAAGCACAAGCCCAAAAATCAATATACATACTAAAAGATATGATATATCAATATTAAGCCCGCCCTCTGGCATATCTTCATTCAAAAATTGATAGACAAGGATGCCTGCTACAATCAAGATATTTATAATAAAGAAAACAACATTTATAATCTTGCTTTTTTTACTGCTCTGCTTGGATACTGACTGTTCTATCTCGTCAAGTTTTTTCCTTTGGTCAAGATTTTTCTTGTTGTCATCCTGTAAATTTTCAGGTTGATTATTTAAAGCAATCTCATTATTAAACTCGCTGACAATGGTGTCAAGTTCGCTTTTGTCCTGCTCTGAGTAAGCCTCTTCTATCTCTTTTTGCTCTTCGTTTTCTTGAGTTTTAAGAGGCTCTTGTTCTGTCTCTTCTAAATTTTCCTCTTTATTTTCTTCTTTAATCTCTTCTATAATCTTATCTTCAAGTTGTTCTTCTGGGGTGTTTTCGTTTTTGTTGATATCCTTTGTCAGGTCATCAATGTTTGTTTGTACAAAAAAACTTTCTTCCTTCACGGGAGAAATGTTGTTTTTGTTTTTTTGTCCCCTTTTCAGTTTCATGTATATATAGTAACAAAAAAAGATACCAACTGTCAAGCAATGGTACCTTTTAATTTATTATTTTTTATTTTTTATCCGATTAAATCGGCATATCTACTGTCATATTCTGTAATTCTATAATTTTCGCGTAACAATCCTAAATGCTCATTTTCATAGTTTGAATAATTGTCAGTATACAACTCATCATAAAGCACATCAAAATATGTCTGGTCAACAAGCAGATTAACTCTGGTGTTTGCAAGTGTTACAATAGCATCTTCGCTAAGAGAGAAATTGCCTGTAATACCATCGAAGAGATTTTGACACTCTCCAGTGTAGATAAGCACGTGCAGTCCATATTCTGACTCAACAATTGCTGAGATATCTCCTATCTCTGCTTTTCCGCTTGTGTTGTAAACACCATTGTATAGGTCAATACCTGCTTCGTTAAAAGATTCAACAAAACTTGATACAGCATTGCCTTCATTGTCAATACCGATTACATAGTTGCTTTCAGCATTGAACATACCAGTATCTTCGCCATATGAATAAATAAACTCATTGATAGTGTCGCCTATTTCGTTTACATCACCACTAGCCTTTGCAGAAGTGAGTTTTTGTTCCATAATAGCATAAACGTCATCTACTGTAAGGTCAGATTCAACCTCTTCATAGGTGTCAGTGATTTCGTTATATTCTCGTACAACTGGTACAATCTCGCCATAAAGTTCTTCAATATCTTGATTATACTCAACTTGAGTATATCCACCCTCTCCGCTCTCTAGTTTTTCAGTAAGGGCATCATATCTTGCCTGTTGTTCATCATTAAACCTGAACAAAACATTTGCAACAGTGAAGAATTTTGTTGAATCTTGGTCATTTTTGAAGTAATAAACGTCATTTAAACTGTCTTGAACGTCACTATCATAGTTCTCATCCTCTTCAAGTTCGTATTGAGCGAATGATGCTCTAACTTTGTTTGTGTAAAGGTTTACAAT
This sequence comes from uncultured Clostridia bacterium, assembly GCA_904397185.1. Taxonomy (GTDB): domain Bacteria; phylum Bacillota; class Clostridia; order Christensenellales; family UBA1242; genus Caccovivens. Next base: position 7,336 of record CAJFOL010000001.1, on the reverse strand, counting down.
TTGTGCTGGGGTTATAGCAGACTGAGAAGCAGATGGACGATTGTTGTATGAATAAAGTTCTAGTAAATAATTCTCATATGAAGTTTGGTAAAGTCTTTCAATCTCTCTTTCAAACACTGATGGTGCATCCTTTGATAGATTTTGCCCAACTTCACTTGCAATAAGGTCATTAAGATAGTTGTCAAAAGCCCTCTTATAATCATCATTTGATGCAAGAACCTTGTCTCTGAAACTATCAAAAATCATCGCTCTATCATCGCTGTTGTTAAAGTCACGATTGTCACTTGGATGGAAACCATCAAGCGGAGAATTGACCTCTGCCAAACTTTCAATTGCATAATATGCATTGCCATCACTGTCATATTTAATGACAAGTTTTGCGGTCTTATCATAACCCTCAAAGGTTATATCATCGCTTTCCTCTGTTTCCTCTTCACCTACAATTTCACTGTAATAACTCTCAAGATTTTCATTGAGTGAATCAACGACCTGTTGCCATAGATATGTTTTTTCAAGGTCACTTAGTCCCGTTCCATCCATCTTATAGCCATACTCGTCTTCGGCTGTTATTATAGTGATTTTGCGGTTTTCAAGAAGTTGCAATGTCTCATAAACTGCCCGTTCTCTTGAATAGCCATAATAACTCTCATAGGTATATCCATAACTTTGATAGCCAGAGATGAGGTCACGTTTTGTAATCTCTTCCCTCCTGCCAGTCTCTTTATTTTCAACAACTGCAACCACTTGATTATAGTATCTGTTGTAATCCACTTCAACCAAAGAGCACCCTGCAAGTAGTCCCATGCAAAGTAAACAAAAACTAAGTAAAAAACCAGTAAATTTATTTTTCATTATCTCTCCATTACTGTAAATCAAATTCGTACTCTTTATAATAACATAATAGGATAAAATTTTTCAAGCAATTTTAACCATTTTACAATATTTTTTTAACTTTTCAATGCCATTTCAAAGAAGTTTATAAGTTTATCCACCTTTTCCGCCACCGATAAAGAGTAGTCAAACCTTATTTTTACATCCTTGTCAAAGACCAGTTTGCCAGAAAACTGAGCCATATTTTTAGCCAGTCTCTCCTCTATTATTTCCTCTTTTTTATCCAAAAATACCAAAGTTTCATACTTGTTTACACGTATCTTGGTCAAATCGAAATGCCCCGCCAAATTTCTTAAATAGGCAACCTTACATAAATTTAAAACCTCATCAGGAAGTTCGCCGTACCCATCCTTTAGGCTCTGTGTTATGCTTGCAAGGTCCTCCCTTGAGGATATTTCGCTTATGCGAGTATAATATTCAATACGTTGCTCATCACTTGCAATGTAATCTTCACTGATAAATGCACTAAGTGAGATTTCAAGTTTGACGTCATGGGTCTTGTTGACTTTCTCGCCTTTTACCTCTTTAACCTCTTCGTCAAGCAGTTTGACAAACATATCATATCCCACTTTGGCAATATGTCCGTGTTGCTCCTTGCCAAATATATTACCGCTTCCTCGGAGTTCAAGGTCTCGCATGGCAATCTTAAAGCCACTTCCAAGTTGGCTAAACTCCTTTATAGCCTCAAGTCTCTTGTATGCATCGTCTGTGAGGTGTTTGTCTTTTATATAAGTTAAATATGCATAACTAAGTCTATCACTTCGACCTATTCGCCCACGGAGTTGATAAAGTTGACTTAGTCCTAATCTGTCAGCCTCTATCACTACCATAGTGTTTGCAAGAGGAAGATTGATGCCATTTTCTATAAGTGTGGTTGACACAAGCACGTTGTATATGCCCTGATAAAGTCTGTCTATAACGTTTTCAAGCAGTTTTTCATGCATTTGACCATGTGCCACACCTATGCTTGCATTTGGAAGAAGTTTTCGAAGGTGACTGGCAAACTCCTCAATGCTCTCCACCCTATTGTATATCACAAATGCCTGTCCGCCACGAGCGAGTTCTCGGCTTATCACGTCTTTAATAAGTTGGTCATTCTCTTCTGACACATAGGTTTGAATAGGAAGTCTATCTCTTGGTGGTGTTTCAATAACAGATATATCCCTTATACCAGACAGCGACATATTGAGCGTTCTAGGGATAGGTGTGGCAGAAAGTGTCAATACGTCCACATTCCTATGTTTATTTTTAATCTTTTCCTTATGCTCGACACCAAAACGTTGCTCTTCATCAAGGATTAAAAGCCCAAGGTCTTTAAATTCAATGCTATCACCCAAAATCTTATGTGTACCAATGAGCATATCGATTTCGCCGTCTTTATTTCGCCTAATGATATCCTTGATTTGTGATGGCGATTTGAAGCGGTTTATAACCTCGACTCTGCAACCAAAAGGTTCTAGTCTCTCTTTGGCTGTCATGTAGTGTTGTTGAGATAGTATTGTGGTTGGGCAAAGCAGTGCGACCTGTTTGCCGTTATAGATACATTTAAAGCAGGCACGAAGTGCGACCTCTGTCTTTCCAAAGCCGACATCACCGCAGATGAGCCTATCCATAACTTTATCGCTCTCCATATCCTTGTCTATATCTGCAATCGCTTTGATTTGGTCAGGTGTCTCTTGATAGCCAAATGCATCGGCAAACTGTTTTTCAAGATATTCATCTCGTCTAAATTTAAAGCCTTTAAGTTGCGACCTTTCCTTGTACATCTCTACAAGGTTTATCGCCATCTCTTTAATGCTTGCCCTAACTCTATCCTTGAGTCTTGAAAACTCACCGCCACCGAGCGACGAGAGTTTTGGTGTCTCTTCGCTTCCGATATATGCTGATATGGTGTTTGCCTCTTCACTTGGAAGATATAGAATATCGCCGTTTTTGTACTCGATTACAAAATAGTCCTTTTCGACATCGGATATCTTCATACGTTCTATCTTTATACACTTGCCTATGCCGTGGAAGGTATGCACAACATAGTCGCCAAGTTTTGGAAGATAGAACACAGAGTGTTTACTTTTCGAAAAAGAGGTCATAGATGTCCTAAAGAGGCTATCACAGCCTATGCCTATCACACCTTCCCTCAAAAATGAAAAACTATACGGCATAGCAAGAGAGGAAAGGTATATCTGCCCAATCTCTATCTTCTCGCCCTTGTAATCACTATACTCAAGTCCGTTCTCGGTCAAAAAGTCGGCAAGGTTTTTCTTATATCGCTCACTGCCAGCAAACAAGATAATGCCCTGTCGTAAATTTTTGAAGTCATAAAGGTCTTGCTTTAATGCCATAAAATCAGTCAAATAACTTTGGCTTGCAATCTTTTCGTTGTGATAATCTGGTCTTATAAGTTGAAAATTGTCAAAGACCATGTCCGCTTTTGAGTAAAGCACTTCAAAATCTTCGTAATATTCATACTTATAAAAACTCATAGTCGAATAGGAAGTTTTGAGAAGGTCTATCTCTTCGCTTATTTTCTTTGGCTCATCTAAAATATGATTCCCCTCAAGGTCGAAAACGTCATTATCGCCAATAGGGAGTTTGGAGAGAGGAATATCAAATTTATCCTTTTTCTCAATATTCTTCATGCTCGTTTCATCGAAGGTTGAGATATTTTCTACCAAATCATCGAAAAATTCTATTCGGTATGGTCTTTCGCTATCTGAGGTAAAGATGTCAAGTATATCGCCTCGAAGTGCAAATTCGCCAGGACTTGAGACAATGCTGGTTCGCTCATAGCCATAACTTACCAAGATGTCTAAAAGTTCTGTTAAATCATAAGTTTTGTCCTTTTCAATGGTAATTTTGGTAAACTTCTTTAGGTCAAACTTGATTATCATAGAACATGGCAAAAATATAAGCACGTCAAGTTGCCCTGCAATATATTTGTTTATACTATCAATAAACGGCAAAAGGTTCTTGTCATTTTCATCTTCATTTTCTCTCGCACTTGACACTATCTCCACCCTTTTGCCAAAGGATTCAAGTCCACGTTTGATTTTGCCAGCACTTACAAAACTTGAACACAAAAAAATTTGGTGAGATAATGATTGCATGATAACTATTTTCTCACCTTCTCCGATACCTGATATGCTCCTGCAATTAAGCAAGTTCTTTAAGTCACTCTTAAAATAATCCATAATTTCTATATTTTACTTTTATGATATTTGATTAGTATTCTGATAATTCTTATTATCATTGTAATAATGATTAATATTTTATAAATTGTTTTCTATTGATTTTCGCTCAATTTTTCAAGTATAAGTTCGCCTGCCTCTTTTACTGCATCTTCAAAGAGTTTTTCATCTTCTGGTCTTATGTTTGAAAGCACATAATCTGCAAGGTCCTTTGTTTCATCACGACCTATGCCCACTCTCACCCTTTCAAAATCTTCACCTATATAATAGGTTATAGAGCGAAGTCCGTTGTGTGTTCCGCTCTTGCCGTGCTGTCGATATCTAACCTTGCCTTTTGGCAGGTCTATATCATCCACTGCGACAATAAATCTGCCGTCTTTGTATTTTTTCTTTAACAAAACCACAGCCTCGCCACTGTTGTTCATGTAAGTGGAAGGCTTTACAAGCATAATCGGCTGTCCATTGTAATACCCTAGTCCTATTTGAGACTTAAATTTGTCTTTATTGACCTCAATGTTAAGTTTTTTCGCGAGGTAATCAACCACCATAAAACCTATGTTATGGAAGGTGTTTCTATACTGCACTCCTATATTGCCAAGTCCTATAATGATATTCAATTTAATACTCCTGTCCTATAAATTTAGAGAAAGGCTCCAAGGTCTTTCCTGCACTTATCTTGCTGTTTTCAATATAACACATACTCATCTTGTCGCCATTTGAGATTATGCTGTTGATGATAACGTTGCCACTTCCAAGCACAACGTTCTCTTCGATTATGCTCTGCCCTTTGATGATATTGTTTGGATAGATTATCACTCCGCTTTCAATCTCCACGTCAGCATCAATAAAGACGGTGTTTTGTCCGTAAATTATAACCCCATTTTTTATATGATAATTCAAAATTTTATTATAGAGTAGATTGCAAATGTTACCTATCACCTTGCTACTATCACATACAATCAAATTTTTATCGTCAAGTTCGCTTGCACCCTGTGCTATTGCATAATTATTTTTCAAAAATTCAGTTTTAACCAAAAAGCCTCGTGACAACTTTAAAAAATTCATATTTCTTGAAGAAAAATAGTCACAAAATTTGTTGAAGGTGACCTTATCAAGAAGTGGTGTGTCGCTATAAAAGACGGCAATGATTTGTTTGTCAGTGGAAATAGACCTGACTTTGCCTATTATATCCTGGCTGTCATCAATTATCTTCCTCTCGCAACCAGAGCCTACATTATATACCCAGTCTATCATCTTTTTGCCACATATTTCAAGATTTGGCATATCCTTTATGACATCGTCATGATATGCCTTAACCACAACAAAAAGCACCTCTTCTTTTATCCAGTCATTGTTGACCGCTTTTATAAGAGTGCTTGTGATAAGTGGCTCTTCTATCTCACCATTGTCTAGCGAATCAAAATCAATTTTTATTTGATTGTCGCATACTAAAATTCCTACATCTTCCTTTTCCATGCCTTAAGTATATATATTTTTAATTTTTTTGTCAAGGATAGTATAAAAACATTCTCAAAAAATTAAAATAAAAATTAGGAAAAATTATAAAAACATTTTTTTATTTTTTAAATATATGTTATTATTTTATATAGAAAAATATCCTAATCAAAAAAGGAGAACATTTATGTCAAAATCAAAAAAAATATATTTGTCATTTGTCGTCATGATAACCCTTATGCTTTTGGTAGTCTTTTCTGTCTCTTTTTCGCCAGCATTATCTCCGTCAAGACAGACCATGCTTGCAGAGGAGTCACCTGCCACTCAAGAAGACCAGCCATCTCCAACTGCAGAAAATGACACATTGGCTGGCACGTTTGATATAAGAATCACCTCTCGTAGTGGGCAAAACATTATTTTATCAAACCCAGTCTCTTATGATGACGGGCAAGCATACCGAACTTACTGGTCTTTGGCACAAACATTTTCTATATCTTTTAATGTAAACCCAGACTCGCCTCCACCTTCAAATTCCCCTGACCCAACAACTCCTAGCACCTACGACCTAACCTTGAACGTCAACTATCTAAAAGGCTATCTCGACAACAATCAATTTGTAGTCGGCGGGGTCACTCAATATTTTGAAGATGTATACACCATAAATGTTGACAACTATGAGGATTTCTCTGACCTAAACTATCAAATCAATATTGACGAGGGCTTAGCCGAAGATGTCAACTGGGGTATATATCAGTTTGTTATTGATATAAATGGTGCTCAGGCAACCTCTCTTTACTATGCAATTGAACCGACAACTATTATAGCACAGGAGCCAGTAATCACCTATACCATCCCATCAAGTGCGACAGGCTCACTTGGAAACCTTTACCGTTTCACTTTAGAAAACATTGACACCTATAGATATGTCGATGAACTTAACCTCACTTGGTACGTCTGGGGACAATCAATAGACGGCATCCGCTATGCATTAACAAGCGAAGATTTGGTCGATGACACCTTTATCGCTTTGTCTTGCACTCAACCGCTTGTACAAAGTGGATATGAAAGAAACGGCACCACATTTGAAATTGAATTTAACAATGATGATGGTCTAATCTATGGCGAATGGCACGTTTGGTGCGAATACAATTATCCAACGGCACTTGAGCCACTTGAAAGCAATCACCAAACAATCAACATTGAAGCACCTTTTGACTACATAAATGTTGTATATATCATCGCTGGTGTGGCTGGGCTTGCACTTATCATAACAATAGTCATCGCAGTTGTTAAAAACAAAAAAGAAAAAGTTTGGTAAAACTAAAATTATATTTTAATTTTGTAACTTCAAATTTCATTTTGAAAAAACCTTAAAATTTATGTTGATATCAAAAAAAACGGAGAGATAAATTTTAATTTCTCCGTATTTTTTATGATTTCTATTTTTTTAGATTGTATTAAAAATTATTTTTTTGACTTACACTAAAGACAACTCTACTTTGAACTCGCTTGTTTTCTTTAATTTTCTATAATATATTATGCCAATTAGCCCCCATAAAATGTAGGTAACTATGGCAGTAAAATTTTATCTCTTCAAGTGACACTCTAAATGCATCTATGTCATTTGAGGCAATATAGAGTTTTAGTCTTGCTATCTCCTGTCCTATCTCTTGAATATTTCTATGATTTACCATAAAGCACATATTCTCCTCGTTTACTGTCCAACTATATTCAATATTGTCGACCGCCAGCACCATTTCGGTGTTCTTCAAATCCTCTCTTTCATCAATAATCGCCTCAATCTC